>NZ_CP019985.1:4200000-4517459 GCF_002250115.1 Shouchella clausii
GGCGGCTTTGGCGGAAGCGGCGGATATTCTGGCGGTTTTGCTACGCCTTGTTGGGTTTGGGCATAATATGGCGGTGCTGGCGCGACATTCGCCGCTTGCGTTTTCTCTGATTCCTTCAGCTCCGGCTTTTTAGGTGGTTTAACGGATTGTTCTTTTGCTTTTTGTGGCTTCTTATCTACTTCTTTTGCTTTTGGCGTCGTCTTTTTCTGTTCTTTCCGGACAGCAACTGATCCAGCAGGCACTTTTACTTTCATGCCCGGCATCAGCATTTCAGGGTTTGTTAAATTCGGGTTTGCTTCTTTTAAATGTTCGTAATCGACTTCATACTTCTGCGCTAATTTCCATAAAGTATCTCCCTTTTGGACAATATGGATTCTCACAGGCTGTTCCCTCCTTACTAGGCATTCATCCTATAGACTATGCAAGAGCATAAAATCGGTTCACATGCAACGTTCCCCAATACTTATGTATAGACTGCTCGGCCTAGACCAAAAAAATCAATCAAACAGTGTGAAGTATGCGAGCGTTTACAATCCTAAAAGAGCGGTTCAATGTCCGCTCTTTTAGGTTGTGCTACAGTCGAAAAACCTTAAACTGTCGCCAGCATCCGCGCCAAAGCCGTTCTTGCTTCCTCAGCGACATCTTCGGAGACTGTAATTTCAAATTGACGCTTGCCTTCTCGCAGCAAATCCAGTGACCAAGCAAGGTGATCCAAATCAATGCGGTTCATTGTTAAGCAAAGGCACATAGTTGAGTGAAGAGAAAACACTTGCTTATCCGGATGCTGTTTCGCTAACCGATTGACCAAGTTCATTTCCGTCCCAATTGCCCAGGATGTTCCCGGCTCCGCTTGCTTTAATGTTTCAATAATGTAGTGTGTGCTTCCGGCTTTATCTGCAGCTTGCACCACTTCGTGGGTGCACTCTGGATGAACAATAACTTGTGTATGCGGAGAACGGGCGCGCACTTTTTTAATTTGCTCAACTGTAAATTTTTCATGAACAGAGCAGTGTCCTTTCCATAAAATGACGATGATTTCTTCTATGTTCGCACCGGGGAGGAGCTCGAGTTCATGTGTAAGAGGATTCCAGACCGCCATTTTTTCTAAAGGAATGCCAAGTGCAAAAGCTGTGTTTCTCCCCAGGTGTTGGTCAGGCAAAAACAATAACCTTGGCTTTTGAGAAAACGCCCACTTCACCATGTTTTTAGCGTTTGATGATGTTACGCAAGCACCGCCATGGCGACCGCAAAACGCTTTAATTTCAGCGGTGCTGTTAACATATGTCAGCGGCAAAATCGTGTTTCCGAATCGTTCCGTCAGCGCTTCCCAAGCGCGCTCCGTTTGGGCGATCGAAGCCATATCGGCCATCGAACAGCCAGCAGCAAGATCAGGCAGGATCACATGCTGCTCTCGGCTCGTTAACATGTCTGCTGTCTCCGCCATAAAATGAACACCGCAAAAAACGATATTGGCGGATGACGTTTGGCCGCACAGTTGCGCAAGTTGCAATGAATCGCCATTGAAGTCAGCAAATTGGATGACGTCCTCTCGCTGGTAATGATGGCCTGGAATGAGTAGGTCATTGCCAAAAAATGCTTTTGCTTCGCGAATGCGTGCTTCTTTTTCAGCACTTGACATTTCCCGATAGTGATGGGGCAATCTCGCTGGTTGCATTACTTCCATTGTCCTTCCCCCTTTTTTATAAGCATGCTCAAATCGAGTGCAACAACTGAATGTGTCAAAAATCCGAGTGACAGAAAATCAACGCCAGTATTGGCAAATTGCCGCAAATTGGCCATCGTTATCCCTCCTGAGGCTTCCGTCTTTATTCCAGCTGGGACATAGGCCAAGTAGGTTTTAATCGCCTCTGGGGTAGCGTTATCAAACATGATGACGTCCGCTTGCGCTGCAACTGCTTCTTTGACTTCGTCTAAAGTCGTCGTCTCTACTTCAATTTTTGCCATCGGCCCAGCATAAGCGCGGGCTTTTTCGATTGCAGCAGCAATCGACGTGCAAGCGGCAATATGGTTTTCTTTTAACATGACGGCATCGTCAAGGCCAAAACGGTGGTTGGCTCCCCCTCCTATTCTAACTGCAAATTTGTCAAACATTCTAAGCCCTGGCGCTGTTTTTCGGGTATCGCAAATACGAATGCTTGGATCGCCTAATTCTTCCACTGCTTTTGCTGTTAGTGTGGCAATGCCGGACATTCGCTGCAATAAATTGAGCAATACCCGTTCGCCCGATAATAGCGATTTGACCGGCCCTGTAAAGCGAGCCAATTGCTGCCCTCGTTTCACTTGCTCTCCATCGCGAACAAACAGTTCGACTTCAATGTCAGAATCGAGCAAAGCGTATAGCTGGTTGACCACTTGTGCCCCTGCAAAAATGCCTTCCCCTTTGGCAACTATAACGGCCTCTGCTCTTTCAACAGTGAACAGCGCTTCAGCTGTACGGTCTCCATAACCAATGTCTTCTGCCAAAAATCCCCTTAACTGCTGATCAAGCTTGAGCGGGTTCATATTCTCTCTCCTCTGTTTTCACGAATGCTTTATTCTGTACAGAAAAACAAATCGAGCGCTTCCGCCATTGTTCGTCTGCTGACGGATAATCGCTGCGCCTATGGGTGCCTCTTGTTTCCGTACGCAACAAAGCTGCTTTTACAACAAGCGTAGCAAGCTCATACATAGTACCCGTTTCTAGATCGTCAACGTGCACAACCGTTTTCTTTGGCATTTGTTGAAACGAAGAAAGCCAATTAGCCACTGTTTGCAATCGATAGGCGTCGCGTTCAATGCCTGCATAGGCGCTCATCATTTTTTGCAATTCACTACGTTCAGGAATCCCGTGTATCAATGCCTTATTCGGCTGTGGCTTTACCGCTCCCGCTTTTGTTTGTGGATCGGCCAACAAAGCCGCTGCCACTGCTTGCCCGTAAACAAGTGCTTCGACGAGTGAATTGCTAGCTAAACGATTTGCACCATGAACACCCGTACAAGCTGCTTCGCCTATCGCGTACAACCCATTTACCGACGTGCGCCCAAATCGGTCTGTCTCAATGCCACCGCATAAAAAATGAGCGCCTGGTTCAATCGGGATTAAGTCTTTGCGAACATCATAGCCATTTCGCTGCAGGCGTTTAAAGATCGCAGGAAACCGACTTGGAAAATCATGCAAATGCCTAGCATCTAAATAAACATTCTCGCCAGATTGCAACGCTTTATGTAATGTGGCCGCTACAACGTCCCGCCCTTCAAGTTCCCCTTTTGCCCATTTTCCCATTAGCCGATGGCCTGCCCGATTGACCAAGTAAGCACCTTCACCGCGGACTGCTTCGCTAATAAGGCTCGGTTCTTTTCCTTTTAAAATCGTCGGATGGAATTGCATGAACTCAAGATCTTTAAGGACAGCGCCAGTCCGATAAGCTAACATTAACCCGTCTCCCGTTGCTCTCTGCTCATTGGAACTATTTTCATACAATTGGCCAGAGCCGCCAGTTGCTATAACCACACAGTCGCCGTAAAAAGCGTGATTAACGGTGCGAACGCCTTGGATTGTTTGATTTTTCACAATCAACTCCAGCACATATTGGTTTTCGTACACATGCACGTTTTCACTGAGTGTCCGCCATAATGTTTCGACAACTGCTAAGCCTGTTTGATCTTGATAAGCATGCAAAATGCGCCGCTTGCTATGGGCTCCTTCATGGCCAAGGACATATTGGCCAGCTGCTTTTTCAAACGGCACCCCTAAAGCATCGAGCTCTTTAATCATTGCTGGAGCCTGCCGAGCGAGCTCAGACGCACGCTTAAACGCATTAAAACCGCTGCCTGCGACAAACGTATCTCTCGCATGGAGTGTCGGATGGTCGGTTTCGCCTACTGCCGCCGCAATCCCCCCTTGAGCCATACAAGAATTGCTGTCCAACCTGCCCGCCTTCATTAAAAGCGATACTTCTGCTTTATCTGCTAATTTGTGGGCAGCCATTAGTCCAGCTATACCGGCGCCAACAATAATAACTGATTTCTTTTTCATAGACTCACTCACTTTACAGTTGTCTTGTCACCTATATTTACATAAACTAATAGAAAACACAACCTTTTTTTAAGAATGGAGATTGCCATGTATTATTTAGACTATAGCGCTACCACGCCGCTTTCGCCCTTTTGCTTAGACGTATATCAAAAGACAGCCCAATTGGCTTTTGCCAATTCAAATAGCCTCCATACTTTTGGGCTTGAAGCAAGAGCGATCCTTGAACAGGCGCGTACGAAGTTTGCATCATTGCTTCGCCTTACAGAAGAAGAACTGTATTTTACTGGGTCGGGTTCTGAAAGCAATTTTTTAGCGATTGTCTCATTAGCATTCGCTTACCGTAATAAAGGTCAGCACCTTGTCTCCACCAAGACGGAGCACCCTTCTGTCCTTGAAGCATTGCACTACTTAGAGAAACATGGATATGAAATCACCTATGTACCTGTAACGGAAGAAGGAAACGTAACAGTCGAAGCGCTTCGTGCTAGCTTGCGTCCTGACACCGTGCTTGCCTCGATTGCTGTCGCTTCCAGTGAAATTGGCACAGTCCAAGACATAGCTCACCTTAGCAACGTCCTACGCTCCCGTGGTATACTGTTTCATAGTGACTGTGTACAAGCATTAGGAAAAATCGAAATTGATTTTTCATTGCTTGATGCAGCAAGTTTTTCGGCTCATAAATTGTATGCTCCGAAAGGGACAGGTGCTGTGTATTTGTCGAAACGTCTCCATTGGCGGGGTTTTTACGAACAAGCCCGTCATGAATCAGGATTTCGTCCAGGCACAGTGGACACGCCAGCAGTTGCTGCCTTTGCCTCTGCAGTCGAACACGCTCTTTCAATTCGGAAAACAAGGATGGCTGAGCTAGCGGAACTACGGGATACAATCATTCGCCAGCTGACTGCAACAGGGCATTTTCAATTAATCGGTTCTAAAAAAGAGCGCCTGCCTTTTCATATTGGCATGCTCGTCAAGGGATGGAGCGGGCAGCAATTTATGCTTGAATGCGACCGGGCTGGGTTTGCGATTGCCACTGGTTCAGCTTGCCAAGCTGGCCAAACCAGTCCGCCTCTCTCCCTTTTGGCGCTTGGTTTGACAAACGAGCAAGCTGACCGCTATGTGAGGGTTACGTTAGGAGAACCGACGACGGAAGATGAAGTCGGTATGTTTATTGAACACTGTACCAAGATTGTATGTAGGTGAGATAAAGATGAGAAAAGAGAAAAAATTAAAGTCAGAAGAGCGGCGGGCTGCGATTGTTGAGTGGCTAAAAAAGGAAAACGCCCCGTTAAAAGGCAGTGATCTCGCCAAGCGGGCAGGTGTCAGCAGGCAAGTCGTTGTCCAGGACATGTCGCTTTTGAAAGCGAAAGGGGAACCGATTTTCGCTACCGCACAAGGATACATGTACTTGGCCCCGGCTACCCAACAGAAAGTCCAGCGTTTGATTGCCGTACAGCATCGTCCTGAAGATACACGGGAAGAACTTTACACTTTTGTAGACCACGGCCTTACTGTCATCAACGTTTCGATTGAACATGCCATTTATGGTGAATTAACGGGAGCCATGCATATTTCTAACCGCCAAGAAGTTGACGCTTTTTGCGCAACACTTGCTAAAACGAAAGCAAGCCTTCTGTCTGAACTGACAGAAGGCGTCCACCTCCATTTAGTAGAAGGACAAAACGAAGCACAAGTGGAAAAGGCGATCGCCGCGCTCCGAGAAAAGTCGTTTTTGTTAGAAGAGTAGCTAGGCGCTACTCTTCTTAATTAATCGATGCTGTCGCCTTTGAACTGTATGTCGCATAGCTGCCAAGGACTTCAACTTTACAGCCAAGTGCAGTAAGCTCAGCAATCGCTCCTGGCACTAGGACGTCATCCATTAACTGGTCGATGTCAATCAGGAAAAAGTAATTTCCGAGGCCGGTTTTTGTTGGGCGTGATTCGATTTTGGACAAATTCAACTTTCGCCAAGCAAAAGCGGACAACACTTGATGGAGGGCTCCGGCAAAATCAGACGGCAGCGTTACCATCAATGTTGTTTTGTCTCCTGTATGCTCTGGGCCTACTATGTGAGGAGCTTGTTCCTTTTTAGCCGTTAGCACGATAAAGCGCGTCCGGTTATGTTCGAAATCATGGATGTCTCCTTGAGCTACAGCTAATCCATAAGTCGAAGCCGCTTGCGCGTTGGCAATGACACAAGCATCTGCATCGGGGTTTTCAGCGAGCCAAGCGGCAGCCGAACCAGTTGAATCGGCATACTCGATTTCAATTTCAGGATAGTTTTTTTGCAGAAATTGATGGCACTGGGCAATTGCTTGTGGATGGGAAACGACTTTCTTAGGAACGAACGTTTCCCAGTCTTTGTTTGGCGAAAACAGCAAATGTTGCGCGATTTCCAGAGATATGCTTGCTACGATCGGCATGGGCTTATGGTGGATTAAATAATCGAGCGTAATATTCACAGTTCCTTCAATCGCATTTTCAATTGGCACAACTGCATAGTCAATCCCTTTTGCAAATGCGAGATCCAGCACTTTTGGGATGGTTTTCAGTGGAACTAACTCTTCTTTCGGAAACAGGCTGTATGCTGCCATTTCCGTAAACGTGCCTTTCGGGCCTAAAAAACCGACTTTTTTCACAAAAACGCTTCCTTTCTATGATCCTGAACCAACTAGTTCCACCCGTTCAACAGACTCAAGCGCCTCCATCCGTTCAAACAGTTCGTTTATGTCTATTTCAATCGGGGCTGTATCGACAGATAGGGTTATATTTGCTCTGCCTTGCAAGGGGATCGTTTGGTTAATCGTTAAAATATTGGCTCCGGTATCGGCAACAATGTTTAACAATTGCGATAAGGTGCCAGATCGATCTGCAAGGTTGATAGAGAACGTCATGATTCGTTCTTTTGCAATGGCATGGAACGGAAAAATCCCATCTTTGTATTTGTAAAATGCACTCCTGCTTAAACCGACACGATGGACAGCTTCATTGATTTTGCGGACCTTCCCCGCAGAAAGAAGCGCCTTGGCTTCAAGCGTACGCTGCATCGCATCTGTGAGCATGTCTTCCCTGACCAGATAAAACTGCTTTTTCGACATTGGCACGCCCTCTCCTTCGGGCAGTTTTTAGGGCTGTGTAAAACGCCCTTGCTACATTTGATTATAAAAGATCTGTGTCTTTCGTTTCAACAAATCATTTAGGGGAAGGTAGCAGAAGCAATTGGATATAGCTTTACTCCTTTAAAAAAGGCCAGTACAGCATAGGCTGCCTGGCCCGACTAACTCATTCGACAAACTCGAATTCAAATTTCATAATCCGGACTAGGTCGCCGTCTTTTGCGCCTCGCTTCCGCAACGCTTCATCAACGCCCATTTTCCTCATCCTCCGGGCAAAGCGGCGTACAGATTCTTCCCTAGCAAAATCAGTCATTTTAAAGGCACGCTCCAGTTCAGCTCCCGATAATTCAAACACGCCATCGTCTCCACGGGTGATTGTAAACGGCTCAATTGGCAATTCATGTTTATAAAGCACTCTTGCCTCTACTTGCTCTTCGCTGTCATGCAATGGAAACTCTGGCGCATGCTCCAATTCATCAGCAATCGCTAGCATCAATTCACGGACACCGTCTTTCGTGATCGCCGAAACTGGAAAAATTTTCGTTTCCTCGCCAAGTGCCTCTTTAAATCGCTTAAGGTTTTCATTTGCTTCTGGCATGTCCATCTTATTAGCAACCACTAATTGGGGGCGCTCCGTCAACCGGTAATTGTACTGGGATAGTTCTTCATTAATTTTGTGATAGTCTTCCACAGGATCACGCCCTTCCATTGCCGACATATCTACAATATGGACAATGACGCGCGTCCGCTCAATATGCCGCAAAAATTGGTGACCGAGCCCAACGCCTTCATGAGCGCCTTCGATTAAACCAGGCAAATCTGCCATGACAAAACTGCGCCCGTCCTGTGCATCCACTACTCCAAGGTTTGGTGTAATCGTTGTAAAGTGGTATTCAGCAATCTTTGGTTTAGCAGCCGACACAATCGACAGAAGCGTCGATTTTCCGACACTAGGAAAACCAACCAATCCAACGTCGGCAAGCACTTTTAATTCAAGGAGCAAATTCCGTTCTTCCCCTGGCTCGCCATTTTCTGCATGGTCTGGAGCAGGGTTGGCAGGTGTTGCAAAACGGACATTTCCCCGCCCCCCTCGACCACCTTTAGCCACAACAGCCCGTTGGCCGTGTGTAGTCAAGTCAGCAAGCAGCGCCCCTGTCTCCTCATCGGTTACCATCGTACCAGGAGGAACTTTCACAACTAAGTCTTCGGCCTTTTTGCCGTGCATGTTTTTAGACATGCCGTGCTCGCCCCGTTTTCCTTTAAAATGTTTGTTGTAGCGGAAATCCATTAATGTCCGCAAGCCTTCATCCACTTCAAGGATAACACTGGCACCGCGGCCGCCGTCTCCTCCGGCTGGTCCGCCGTCAGGCACATATTTTTCTCTTCGATAAGCCACCATGCCGTTCCCGCCGTCTCCACCTTTGGCGTATACTTTCACTTTATCGACAAACATCTTCGTTCACTCCATTTCCTAATTGGAAGCTGTTGCATCCAGTAAAAACGTTACTGTATAACCTGCTTGTTCTTGCCTAGTTACGTCGACGACGACTGAAGGAGGCATCTCGCTAAAGCAGTTGGAGATACTGTCATTTCTGTATATATGCCCTTGATAGTCAAGTTCGATTAAACAGTTTTGGTCAAAAAACGTGTACGTAACAAAAACGGAACTAGGCCCATCTAGCTGCGGCCATTCAGACAGCAGTGAAAAAAAGCGGGCAAAACATGTAGAAAAAGCATTATCATATTTTGCCAAGTTTAAAAGAGGACCGTCCACTTCGTATGCAATCTCATAAGCTGATTGATGCCATTTTTGCTCAAGTAAAACAAGCGCTGTTTTTGGCATCCCCATGTTGCACAGGCGGCTCTCATTTGTCGTTTGTTCAACCGCCTCCTCAAGAACAGCCTCAGCCCGCTCCTGATTGCCGATCGCCAAGTTCCCTTTTATTAGCTGGAGCACATTCAGCCAGTCATGGCGAATAGATCCCAATATGCGAATCAATTCGTCGTTGCTCCTCATTTCCATACGTCCCCTTCTACTCACAATTTCCCTGCATATCTTTTCAATTGTACCACACTGTTATGCCGTTTTCATAACGGAATCAGGATGTCTTTTTTTCGTGCTTGTACCTAATTTATTTGCTTTTCTGAAAAAAGCCTTTACAGTTTTGTCAACAACGAATATAATAGAAAAGGTGTTCAATCAAACGCAAAGGAGATGAACAAAATGACAACAATCATGCCATTAACCATTCAACTGCATCGTTCTTTTTGTTCACCCACTATGTGCGTTTTTGCATTGGCTTCAACAGTTTGAGCTTATAAGCAATCGCAGGGTGATAGCCCTGCTTTTTTGACTGCAGGGAGACATCTGCGGTTTTTTTGTGGGCAAAAGCTGGGAAAAATTGAGAGGGGGATAAAAATGTATGGTTTGTTCCAAAAACTAGGAAAAAACACAAAGCAATCGATTTTAAATAAGCAGGTGCCAGGTTCTACCTAATGACTGCACCTTCAGAGGAAGGAGGCGATTTCGTAGATGACGTTTTCATTTATTTTTTTTACGATAAGCATTAAAAAGCGCAAGCGCCCGGAGTATTCCCGCGCCGAACTAGAAGCTTTTATCCATGCCGAAAAAATGGAGCAGGAATACGAACAGCTAAAAACACGCTATTTGCATCACCTTTAATTAATGAGAAAAACGACGTAGGGCTTTGCCTTACGTCGTTTCGTTCATTAGTTGCTTCGCGCATGCCTGCCCTTGGTCAATACAATCAGGCACACCTACTCCGCCAAAATAAGCACCCGTCACGTACAAGCCTGGATGTTTGGCACAGGCTTTTTTAAAGCGTTCAATCCGCTGAAGATGGCCAACTTGATATTGAGGCATCGCCTTTTTCCAGCGCGTGACACGATAAAAAGTAGGTCGGGTACGGATCGCCATGATGTTCTGCAAATCGGCTAAAACAGCATTTACAATGGTCTGATCATTTGCTTCTACGATTGCCTCTTCGCCTGGCCGGCCAACATAAGCGCGCAACAACGTTTCGCGAGAAGGGCTTGTATGAGGCCATTTTAAATCGGTCCATGTGCAAGCAGTAATCGTTTCATCGCCTCCTCTGGCGACAACAAATCCTGTTCCTTCATGCTCATTGTCAACAGCGCCCTCAGGAAAGATCATGGCGACAGTGGCGCATGAAGTCGCCTCGATGCTTCCAATATCACTAAACGGGTTAATCTCTACAAACAATTTTGCCGCTTGTTGTGGCGGAATCGTAACAATCACAGCATCATACCGTTTTTGGGTACCGTTAACAAACACGGTAAAAGCCCCGTCGTCGAGCACATCAATCCGTTCTACCGCTGCATTTAAATGAACAGACCCAGGGCGAAGCTGTTCGGCAGCAGCCTCCAGCACCGACGCCAACCCGGATTTGACTGTTAAAAACATTCCTTGCTTTTTCGCCTGCTTACTTGTTGATTTCGTTGCGGCTACCCCTTTTAAAAGGCTGCCGTATTCTGCTTCGTATTGAAGGAAATGAGGAAATATCGCTTTCATGCTTAGTTCATAAATATTGCCGCCGTAGATGCCGCCGAGCAAAGGCTCAATGAGCGAATCGACCATTTCTTTTCCTAAGCGGTATTCAAAAAAAGCACCTGCTGAGACGTCTTCTCCTGGTTTTGCAAATCGCGGCTTCTCATATTCTTTTAATAAATTGCGTTTCCCTTCATCCGAAATCAGTTTCGTTTCCAAAAACGCATCTATGTCTGTCGGAATGCCTAACACCGTATTTTTTGGAGTCGGAAAAAGCGTACCGCTCTTTAAAATATAGGATTGCCCCACTTCATTGCGAACAAGGGAATCGCCAAGGCCTACTCGCTGAATGAAATGAGTCATGCTCGCTTTTCGCTCTAAATAAGAGTCAGCGCCTCCCTCTATTACAAAACCACGGTCTTTGTACGTAACAATTTTGCCGCCAACTTGATTTGAAGCTTCATATACATCGTATTGTAAGTCGCTATGATCATGGAGCCAGAGTGCAGCTGACAGCCCTGTCGCTCCAGCTCCAACGATGGCAACACGCTTTTGCTTCATTTGGTCACCACAGCGGCCAGGCGTTTTGTCACTACATCGGCGAGCGCCTTTAAGAAACGAGTGTCTGCATTTGGCATCGGCGGGCGCAAATAGCGAACGCCTAGTTCGTCTGTAACCAACTTGCATTCATAATCATTGTCGTAAAGCACCTCCAAGTGCTCTGCCACAAAGCCGACTGGACAGTACATAAAGGTTTTGTAGCCTTTTTTTGCATATAGTTCCCGTGTTAGGTCTTGGACATCCGGCCCTAGCCATGGCTCAGGGGTGTTCCCCTCGCTTTGCCACCCAATTTCATAATTCGGTACATTGGCCATGTCCGCAAGCAAGTCTGCCGTTTCCCGCAATTGCTCTGGATAAGGGTCATTTGCTTGAATGATTTTCTCCGGTAAGCTATGCGCGGAAAAAATGACACAAAGGTCATCAATAGAATCGGCCTTCTTCATTTCATTTTCAATTTGCTCTTTCCAAAACTGCAAAAATCCCGGCTCTTTATACCAGCTTTCGATTGTATAAATTGTAGGTCCGCCAATTCGGTCCGCTTCTTCCTGAGCGCGCTTATTGTAAGACTGCACGCTAAACGTAGAAAAATGAGGCGCAAGGACAATCGAAATAGCCGTTTCTATGCCATCGTTCTTCATTTTTTGAACCGCATCTTCAATAAACGGATCAATGTGTTTAAGGCCTAAATAAGGCACAAAAACGATGTCTTCTTGCTGCTCATTTAAAACAGCAGCAAGCCCGTTTGCTTGCTCATCCGTAATGCGAGCCAAAGGGCTTGTGCCCCCAATTGCTTCATAGCGTTCCTGCAAATCAGCAAGTGCCTCTTCTGAAGGCTTGCGTCCGTGGCGAATATGTGTGTAATACGGTTCGATTTCTTCTTTCTTGCGCGGCGTGCCATAAGCCATGACAAGCAATCCAATTTTTTTCTTCTCCATTGTCCTATCCTTTCTGTTGTTTTTTTTCTGATGAGTACTCATGAACAAACGCAGTGAGTCGTCTCAATGTTTCAGGTTTCACTTCTGGAAAGACGCCTTGTCCAAGATTAAAAATAAACCGATTTGACTCCATGCCTTCATCTAGAATAGCTTTGGCTTCCGCCTCAATTACAGGCCATGGCGCAAGCAAAAGGGAAGGGTCCATATTGCCTTGCAATGTTTTGTTAATGCCAAGGCGTCTCGCTTCCGAAACAGTCGTACGCCAATCAATGCCTATCACATCAACTGGCATGTCTTTCCATTCGGACAATAAATGAGGGGTTCCGACTCCATGTAAAATGAGCGGTACACCCTCTGTCTGAACTTCAGCCAGAATTCGCACCATCACCGGTTTAATCAATCGTTTATAATCAGCAACGCTCACGGCGCCAATCCAGGAATCAAACAACTGAATTGCTTGGGCACCAGCTTGTATCTGTGCTTTTATGTAGTCGATTGTCATCTTCGCAAGCTTGTCCATTAGACGCTGCCATGCTTCCGGTTCTGCATGCATAAATGCTTTTGTTTTATGGTAATTCCGAGAAGGCCCGCCTTCAATCATATAGCTAGCAAGCGTAAACGGTGCACCGGCAAAGCTAATCAATGGCACGTCAAGCTGTGTGCGCAACAGCTTAATCGTATCAAGGACATGTTTCACATCATGTTCAGGATCAATTTCCCCTAAGCGCTCAACATCACTGAGGCCGTGGATTGGATTGTCAATCACTGGTCCAATTCCAGACTTTATGTCCACTTCAACGCCGATAAAAGGAAGCGGTGTCATTATGTCTTTGTACAAAATAGCCGCATCATTGTTGTATTGGTCAACTGGCAGCTTTGTCACATACGCGCAAAGCTCCGGATCATGGGTAATATCGAATAACGAATGCGTTTCTTTAATTTTCCGGTATTCAGGTTGCGACCTTCCTGCCTGCCTCATATACCACACAGGCACATGGCCATGTTTTTCCCCTTTGCACGCTTTCAAGAACGTGTCATTAAATGTTTTGGTGTTCATCTTTTCCACCTTTCATGCATCTGGCGTGACAAATCGTTTTCCATTTTACGCGAAACCTATTTAAAATTCGATTAATCTGCCTATACTCGATCTCTTCCTCTACTACTATAATAACCTCACTGCTTTTTGTATACACCTATAGGACGATTGTCACGAAATTGAGCTATTCTAAAAAAAGCCGTGATCTTACGGCTCAAATGAATGTTGCTTTCGTTCATTCCCTAGTTTTATGAGATTTGCCCCATCTATAAAAACAAAGAAGCCGCTACAGGAGCGGCTTTAGAATGAAAATGAAAACGAAGGTTCGAGCGCTTCAGAAGCAGCCCCTTCGGTATCCGTTTCTAGGTCATAGGTGACCACTTGGTATTTCGGCAAAGAGAATGGATTCATTTTTCCAATCGTAAAATGAGGTTCTGTTAATTTGGAAGCAACTTGTTTCTTGGAATCACCGTCGACTTCATACACATTAAAGGCAATACGCTCATCTTCAACCGCGTCCCATTCTAACTGAACACTTATTAAACCTTTGCCGCCAATCGTGTATTGGGCCGTGAAACCTTCAATCTTTTCCATTGCTAGCGGAGAAGCTAAATCAGCAGTACCTTCAGGCTGTTCGAACGCCGTTGCCTGCAATGAAGCAGGAAAGGAGTTGACCATTTCTTTGAACAACCGTGTCGGATAGCCACTTCCCCCGGCGAAGTATTGGCTTTCGTTTGTTTGGTCATACCCCATCCAAACGGCACCAACCACTTTTGGCGTATAGCCAACAAACCACACATCGCTGTTTGCCCCGGCAACTGCCTCGTATCCTTGCGTTCCTGTTTTACCCGCAACCGCAGACGTAGTTGCAGGTCCACTTGCACCTGTGCCAGCAGCCATGACATTTTCCAGCATTCTTGTCATCGACCATGCTGTTTGGGCACTAATGACTTGTGTTTCAACAGGCTTAGCACCGCCGATACGTTTGTCATTGCTGTCATAGATGTCTCTAATCACATGAGGTTCAATAATTTGTCCTTCATGGGCAAATGCTCGGTAAGCACGTACCATCTCATAAGGAGTTACCCCTTCTCGCAAGCCTCCGAGTGCCAAGGAGAGCTGCCTATCAGGCAAGTGAAAGCCGAACTTTTTGAGCGTTGACACAGACTCCTGAATGCCGATTTCATTTAAAAGCCATACTGCTGGAGCGTTGGAGGATGTGGTCAGTGCTTCATACATCGTCATTTCGCCACTATATTCGCCATTTACATTTTTAGGTGTATAGCCGTCATCGTACTGAAGCAATTCATCGCGCAGCAACGAATAAGGCTGATATATGCCACTTTCTAATGCCGGAGCAAACACCGCTAACGGCTTAAATGTTGAAGCAGGCGCCCGCTTTACATTCACGCGGTTTAAGCCGCGCCGCACATAATCACGGCCCCCTTGGACAGCGAGAATGCCGCCTGTTTCTGAGTCCATAAACATCATAGCGCTTTGGGCGTCTTTGTTTTCTTCTGGGAAGAAACGATCGTTTTGCAGCGCCTCATATGTTTTCTTTTGCAACTCCAAATTCATTGGAACCACAATCCGGTACCCGCCAGTTAGCAGCTCTTCGTGGCTAATGTTGAATCGCTCACTCGCTTCATCCATGACCATATCAATGTACGTATACAACGACTCATCCACCGTTTGCTCTTGTCTGTCGGTTTCCAGCGGTTGGCTCTGCGCTTCCTCAGCTTCCTCAGTGCTTAAATACCCTTGTTGCGCCATCACCTTTAGCACTAAATCACGTCTCTCTTTGTTGCGCTCCGGTTCATCAATTGGCGAAAATGCGCTTGGTGCATTCACGACAGCTACAAGGGAGGCTCCTTCATAAATGGTTAATTCTGAAGCTGGCTTGTTAAAATACAAATGGGCAGCTGCTTCAATCCCATAAGCGCCGTGGCCAAAATAAACTTGATTTAAGTACTTTTCCAATATCTCGCTTTTGCTGTAACGCCGCTCTAAATTCATCGCGATAAGCACTTCATTTGTTTTCCGTAGCCATGCTTTTTCGTTGGAGAGAAACAAATTTTTAGCAAGTTGCTGTGTAAGGGTGCTGCCCCCCTCTACTTTGGCACCTGCTAGAATATCACGGTAAAGGGCACGGCCAATCGCTTTAAAATCAATGCCCTGGTGTTCATAAAAGCGGGAATCTTCCATTGCGACAAATGCTTGTTGAACAAGTTCAGGGACTTGTTCAATTGGAATCACTTCACGATTTTCCATATATAAGTTCGTGATGACGTTGCCGTCGGTATCAACGATTACACTTGAATTATTCATCATTAGCTTTTCTTCATCGATTTGGTACGTGCCCGCCAATATGGCGACGGCAAAGATTAAAAAGGAAAGCACCATCATTGCTGCTACGATGCCAGCCGCTAGTGCGAGTTTTTTGACCATCCGATGACCCCCTTTAGGCCACTGGCATTTGCTTGACCTTTAGCACAAGCACGTAAACGTTGCTTGCCAATGCTTCAATTATCATACCGGAAAATACAAAAGCGCGCACAGTCATTCGTGTTTTTACAACTTATTTCGCAATTATCCACGCAAACTTCATAACTTCCCCCTATTACGCTTGTTTTCATTGAGCCCATTCGTGATTTTTTGACAAAACCCTTCGCGCTTCTTCCTAAGCATGTTACACTTGAGCTAGCATATTATATGGATAGACGAGTTTAAGGCAAGAAGGAGTGTCATGTTCATAATGGAAGTCACTGTAAGCGTTGCATTTCTAGCAGGACTCGTTTCTTTTTTTTCACCCTGCATATTCCCGTTGCTGCCTGCCTATTTATCTCAATTGACTGGATCAGCGGTTTCTGCCGGTGCGGTTTCTGCCCCCCGCCGTGTCATCCTATCGCGAAGCCTTGGCTTTATCGCTGGATTTACTATTGTCTTTATGTTGTTCGGCCTAACAAGCACGGCAATCGGCCAATTGTTTATGGGCAACCGTTTTTTGCTTGAGCGAATCGGTGGCATTATTATTATTTTATTCGGGTTGCAAATGGCCGGGCTTTTGTCAATCCGTGCTTTGTTTACAGACAAACGCTTGCAGGCAAAACCAAAGTCGGCGGCAAGCTTTTCAAAATCACTGTTGCTAGGCTTCTTATTTGCAGCAGGATGGACGCCTTGCGTTGGTTTGGTTCTGTCAGCGATTTTGGCACTTGCTTCGACAACAGGCAAGCTCTGGGACGGCACATTCCTGTTGTTTGTTTATTCAGCAGGGCTTGGCATTCCTTTTTTGTTGATTGCCCTTCTTTGGTCCCGCTCCTTACATAAAATGAAGCGACTGAACAAGTATTTGCCAACGATCCAGAAAGTGAGCGGATACATGATGATTGTCCTCGGCCTTCTGTTGTTTACCGGCCAATTTTCCGCCCTTGCTGCTATTATGTCCCGTTATACCCCGTCATGGCTCGGGTAACACCATAGCATATAAAGAGGCAAAGCCGACAAAATCACTCAGACTGATAGAAAACGCTTGACAAGCGAGACGAACAACGAAGAATCGAGCGTTTGACTACAACCGAAAGGGAGCGCCACGTGGCGCTCCCTTTGTTGTTTCACCGTATCATTATTGCATATTTAAGCGATTGAGCCAGCGCATGCGATAGACGTTCATTGCTGTTTCTTCTAGCTTTTCGAGCAATGTATGGTTGACTGCTCCACCAACAACAGCCCCGAATCCAGGAATAAGCTGAAACATTTTTGGCACATCGATATAATCGCGATAGCGCAACTGCAGTGCTTGCCAATCAGTCGCTAGGAGACGTTGTTCTAAATGGTCGCTTATCGCCTCCAACAATTCGGCTCTATCGTCGCCAGACGAATAAGCGAGTTGAAAAATGAGCAAAATCAGTTGACGTTCCGACTCTTCCTTAGGCGAATATCCATATGCCGCGGCCGTTGCAAACAGTGCTTTAAATTTAATGGAAAGCAATAATGGAAAATCACTTAAGCCTAAAAGCACGCCCCCCGCTCCAGTGCCAATCCCTTCAAAAACAGCAGTTCTCCGGTATAGTTGGAAAAGGCGACGCACTTCGTCGTCGCACTCTTTTAACGTCATTGGCTTTTCCTCAGGCTCTTTTGTCACGAACGTATTCCCTGCAAGCACAGCTTCAATCGTTTTTTGGACGCAAATCGTTGCTGTCTGGTGGTAAACGGCGGGAAGCCTGTCGTTGATTTTATTTTGCCATTCCTTTGTTTTAGATGAAAGACGCGATGGCCGCTTTTTAATCCTACGCTGCCAGCGCCTTAGCTCCTCTTCCACTTCTTTTTCGTACATGAAATCACTCCTTATTTCATGTATATTACCGAATGCGCCGGTATTTTCCTCTTTTGCGATGAATGAGCGTCTGGCTGCCGTAAAATGCCAGTGCACCAGTAGCAACAAGTGTAAGCAAGCCAAAAATGACTGAAGTAGAGGCCCAGACAATGAGGGCAAATGCAAGCACAAGCACAGCCAACAATCGCAATACTAACTGCGACATAGCCGTTTTTTGCTCCCCTGGCCTAATCGGGTACAAATCGACCCACATACTTGTGGCATGATGGAAAGACAACGTCGAAAGCTGCATCATCGTCATATGGGTAAACAAGAAAGCAACCCCAACTTGCATCCAGCCTGAAGGAAGAATGTAAAGGATAAGGGAACCTACTAGCAATAAACGGACATACGTTCCAAAATAATCGTTGGCACGAATAAACGACCGGGCATATAAGTATTGGTAAACAGCGCGCTTGTCGCCGCCAAGCAGAGGAATTGCCCATTGCATATAGGTCCTTGCCCGTACTTTTTTCCGAAGTTGAGGCACATCCGTAAAGGCATTGGCAATCCGGTAAAAAAACAAAACCATTCCGCTTTCGATTTCAATTAAACGATCCCATTTTAGTACATGCTTTGTTTTCAGCATTCGGAAATAAAAGACGTACAATAACGCCATCAACACAAGCAATGCAAGCGTGAGCCAGTAAGGCGCTTGATCAAACAGCAAGTACGCAACAGCCGTGTTCAACAATAGCCTTAAAACAATATGTGAAGCCCGTTCTCCTCTGGATGTTAGACGTTGTTCATACCACACCGCTAACATATTCCATGCTTTAACCGCCAACAGCAAGACAAGCGTTACCCAAAAAACAGCTCCGCCTCCTCCCCTTGCTGTAAACATTGGCCCGCTTGCCATAAACATCAACACAATATAGCTTGATTGCCAAGCAATCGAGTACGCAATGGAACGGGCAAAATAAGGACGGAGCCGCTCTTCATACGGCAACAAAAAGACAATATCGGCGGGCTTGACAAATGTGCGGATATGGCCGGCTGTCAGCCTCCAGGCAAATAGTACCGTAAGCAGCTCTGCTACAGGAAAATCTGCCGGCATTGTTTCAATAAATTGCTGGTAATAGACCGTTAAAAACAAAAACAAAAAGAAAACCGAACCGACAAAGCCGCTGTTTAAAATCAGCTTTAAGTAGCCTTGCGCTTCCCTCCAGTAGTTGTGGCAGCGGTCTGCCCACAATGATTTGCCATCAATCATGGCGCTCTTCCTTCGTCATCTCAATATAAATGTCATCGAGCGTTGCGTCTGGTTTGCCGATTGCCTCGCGCATGTCGGCAAGCGTTCCAGCCAAAACAACTTGTCCTTGGTGTAAAATGACAAAGCGGTCGCAATAGCGTTCTGCTGTGGCAAGAATATGGGTAGACATTAACACAGCAGCGCCCCTGTCCTTCATTTTTGAAATCCAATTTAAAAACGATGTAATCCCTACAGGATCAAGGCCAACAATCGGCTCATCGACAACGTAAAGAGACGGCTCTGTCAAAAAGGCGCTCATAATCATCACTTTTTGGCGCATCCCTTTTGAAAAATGGTTCGGATACCATTTTTTCATTTTCGCCATATTAAATTCGTTTAACAGCCTCTCAGCCCTTTCTTCAAAAACGCTGTCATCGATTCCATAAGCGACACTCGTTAAACGCAAGTGCTCCCACAATGTTAACTCATCATACAGGAGCGGCGTTTCGGGTATGTAGGCAAAAGAGCGTCTATATGTGTCGGCATCATCGGCAAAAGCAAGTCCATTTATTCTCACGTCTCCACTCATCGGGTCCATTAATCCTAAAACATGTTTGATGGTGGTACTTTTCCCAGCACCATTTAACCCGATTAAGCCGACAATTTCTTGCTTGTTTACAGTAAAAGACACATCATGCAAAACCGGTTTTTTCGGCGAATAACCGCCGGTCAAATGTTCAATTGTCAGCACGTCCTAATCACTCCTTGAAGTAAGTGTAGCAAATTTTTTCACATCGCGCACTTTCTATGGACAGCCATACCCCTTTCCACACTGTCGCCCTGTATTCCTTTATTGAAAAGGCGTTGCTTCTCCTTTTTATTGCAGGTAAACTGGCTGTATATCAAATGATGAGGTGATAGTATGTCCGGTAATTGCGTATTTTGTAAAATTGTCCAAGGAGAAATTCCTGCTGTCAAACTCTATGAAGATGACGAAATTGTTGCCTTTTTTGACATTTCGCAAGTGACAAAAGGACACGCATTAGTTATTCCTAAAGCACACCATGCCGATATTTTCAGCCTGCCTGAGAAAACAGCAGCAACGCTGTTTGCAGCAGTGCCAAAGCTAGCTTCAGCCTTGAAAGCAGAGTTCGCTCCTGTAGGAATGAACATTTTAAATAACAATGGCGAGGCTGCCGGGCAAACCGTCTTTCATTACCATCTCCATCTCCTCCCTCGGTATGGCGAGACAGGTTTATATGGCTCATTATGGAAAGAAGCTACTGTAGGAACGCCGGATATGGAATCATTGCAAGCGTCTGCTGAAAAGATAAAAATGAATCTTTAAATGAGGAGGTCTAAAAAAGTCAGGCTGTAGCAAACGCGCCAACTGTCGTGTTCGACAAGCGTTTTCGCTCAGTCTGCTTGACTTTGTCGACAACCGATCACGTTTGAAAAAACGGTGCCACAAAAAACGGAATTATAGAAGGAGCCCACGCTATAGAACCAAGCTTTTCAAGATTTGCTTGATGGGACAAGGAAAGAGTAAGTCATTTTTTCATAAAACTTTTTTGGAAAAATGCACATGATGACGCCAAACTGTGGTATGATTCTGATAATAACACACTTTAAAGCAATAAAGATACTAGGAGTGGTCAGCCTTGAACGATGTGCATAACTTTAACGCAGGCCCTGCAGCTCTTCCAAAACAAGCTTTAGAAAGAGCGCAAAAAGAACTGGTCAATTTTGACGGGACAGGCATGTCGGTCATGGAACTGAGCCACCGCAGCGACACATATGACCGCATCCATACTCATGCGATTAAGAAAATAAGGAAATTGTTGGAAGTTCCTGATGACTACCACATCCTGTTTTTGCAAGGGGGCGCCAGCTTACAATTCCCAATGGTGCCGATGAATTTTCTTGATCAGCAAGCAACTTATATACTGACAGGAGCATGGTCAGAAAAAGCGCTCGCAGAAGCCAAACATTTCGGCAAAACGGTGATTGGTGCATCGGGAAAAGACGGTAATTATAAACAAATTCCTGCTTTAAACCAGATTAGCGAACATGCGCAAGACTCGTATATCCACATGACATCAAACAATACGATATATGGAACCCAGTGGCATGCCTTTCCCAATACGAAAGCGCCACTCGTGTGTGATATGTCAAGCGACATCTTCTCGCGCCGCATCCCCGTAAACCAATTTGGCCTAATTTATGCCGGAGCCCAAAAAAACTTAGGCCCTTCAGGGGTGACGCTTGTATTGATCCAAGATTCGTTTTTGCAGCGAGCTAAAAGCGGCCTTCCGGCAATGTTGTCGTATAATACGTTTGTTAAATCAAATTCCCTTTACAATACGCCGCCTGTGTTTTCGATTTATATGCTCGGTCTAGTCCTCGATTGGCTAGAAGAATCTGGTGGTTTAACAGAAATCGAAAACAGGAATAAAGCAAAAGCGCAACTTTTATATGACGCGATAGATGAAAGCGACGGTTTTTACATTGGCCACGCCACTCAAGATTCACGCTCAAACATGAACGTCACGTTTACATTAGCAAATGATGCGTTGACTCCTATGTTCTTGCAGGAAGCGAAAGAAGCAGGGTTTGTTGGTCTTAATGGTCACCGTTCAGTTGGAGGGCTAAGGGCTTCCATTTATAATGCTGTTCCTTACGCCTCTTGTGAAGCGCTTGTTGATTTTATGAAACAATTTAAAAATAAACATGCCGAGAAAGGAGCCACCGTATGAAAAAATCTTCCTTGGTAGCCGGAATCGCTGTTGGCTTTGTCTCTGCTGGCATTGCTACTTTATTGTCAGCTCCACGTAGTGGGGGGGAAACGCGGGCATGTTTGCAACAAACATACAAGTCCAGCAAAGATTGTCTTCAAACCATTTCTTTGCAAGCGAAACAAGTCGCCAGCCAAACGGCAACAGTCGTCGATTTGGCTAAATCTGTCGGCAAACAAACCGCTTCCGAACTTAGCCAATCGATTGAGCAATGGAAAACAGGTACGAAACCGGCTACCGAAGCATTACAACGCCACATTCATGAAGCGCAAGCATCCATTAGCCAGTTAAACCAAGACAAATCCCGTGCCTAAACATGCGTTTAAGCACGGGGATGCTTTTTTCCTGAAAATTGGCTCTTTATTTATTGTCGATTTTTCGGCATAATATAAGAAAATATATAAAGATAACATTTGTTTAACAAGTTTTCGGAATGGAGGAGATGGATTTGAACCACCCATTAAAAGAATCGATTGTCTTTAGCCATAAAATGGCGTTGTTAAGCAAAGCCCTCTGGAAATCTGTTGAAAAAGATTGGCAAGCATGGATTAAACCATTCCACCTAAATTTAAACGAACACCATATTCTTTGGATTGCCTATCAGCTTAATGGCGCCACCATTTCAGACATCGCTTCACACGGTGTTATGCATGTCTCCACCGCCTTTAATTTTTCAAAAAAACTTGAAGCAAGGGGATTGCTTTCATTTTCAAAGAAAAAAGACGACAAGCGGAATACGTACATTTGTCTGACAGACTCTGGCCGACAACTGTTCCTTGAGACAATGAGAGCCTTTAATGAGCATACGTACCATGTCTACCAAGGAGCGGTGCCGATGAAAGAACTTTATGGAAAATTTCCGGAATTCTCTGAGCTTATTTGTATTGTCCGCCACATTTATGGCACTGAGTTTATTGAGCAGTTTGATGCCTGTCTAACTGATTTCCAAAATGACGTTGAAGAAAAAGACGGCCATTTAAAACTGGCTTCTGCCAACCCTTTCCCCTTGCAACCTGCAAAATAAAAAAACGGCGGATGAATGATCCGCCGTTTTAATTATCCGCCGTACTATTAGAGCGCACCAAACCTAACTCGATTTCATCATGAGCTAAATCAACTTTGTTGAACCGCAAGCCATATGGCAATGTCTCTTTTATTTCGCTTGGATGTAACAGCACACTTTCTTCTGAAGGGTAAATTGTTACCCACTCAGGCAAATCAGCGAGTTGGGAAAAAATCCGTAATGCATAGGCTGGAGAAATTTGAAGCGCACCTGCGTTTAAATGTTCAGCTTTTAATAAAAGCGACCCATCCTCACGCACTTCAGGCGCAAATCTCATCGATAAATCAACGTCTCCAATGAAAACATTTACTTCTCCTGTCAAATAAACA
Organism: Shouchella clausii; assembly: GCF_002250115.1. Classification (GTDB taxonomy): domain Bacteria; phylum Bacillota; class Bacilli; order Bacillales; family Bacillaceae_D; genus Shouchella; species Shouchella clausii. The sequence continues at coordinate 4,222,965 of NZ_CP019985.1, forward strand.
CCGTCTTCCGCTAAGTGAAAAGCAAACGGCACGTCTTCTCCAGACTTTGTCAAATCTGCTAGCAGCATATTCATTTGGTCACGGTTAAGCTGAATGGACAACATGTCGCCGCTTGTCCCCTGTTGTTCAGTTGCCGGCAAACGCGCCTCCTCAGAGCCTGCGAATAAATAGATGAAAAACACAATAATTGCCGTTGTTAGCAATACAAACAGGCTAGCCGCAACAAAAAAGCCGACTTTGTAGAATCGGTCTGTCTGCGTCACTCTTTTTTGCTGCATCCCCTACACACCTTTCATTAGCTTGTCCACAAGAAAAAGCATCTGTTTACCGTTATACCCTTTTTTACCCGTTTTGAATAGTCCCTTTTTCATGGAAAAGCCATCCGGGGGAGAGCCGGATGGCAGGAGCGGACTAGCAAATCCAAGATGCACCAATAATAACTAGCAAAATGAAAAGCACAACAATTAAGGCGAATCCGCCGTGGTACCCGTATCCTCCGCCTGCATAACTCATGTACATTTCCTCCTTTGATAATTTCACAAGATATTTGATAAAAGCATATTAGAGGGATGCCGCCTGATTCGCCCAAAGGCACTGTTTTACTTGTAATCCGGGGAAAACCATACGAGAAATGGCGCAATTTCGCTTTTTGCTTGGCTTTCAAACAGCTCCTCTATGCTTTGTTACCATATCCTATGCAAAAACAAATTATGGGTACTGGGCAATTTGCCCAATTTCATTCCTTATCCGGCGATTGTTGGCAGCACGTATTTATGGTATAGTATGGTTTGTGAACCTTGATAAACTAGCTGTTTGCCTACGGACAAGCAGTTTGAAAAAGAAAATTCGTGATCACCGAGGAGTGTGCCTGAATGAAAAAGTTGGTATTAGCAGCAGTAGGTGCTGTCAGCTTAACCGTCTTTGCTGGTTGTAGCGATGACAGCGAAAACGCAGTAGTAGAAATTGATGGGGAAACAGCTCTCACGAAAAATGATCTATATGATTCTTTTAAAGAGACGCAGCAAGCCCAACAGCAGTTTGTCAACCAAATGAGTACAGCATTGCTAACACGTGCTAGTGAGGATATGGACATTAGCGATGATGAAATAAATGAAATGATCGAAGATTTAAAATCCGATTATAATGTGGAGTCTGATGAAGACTTAGTCAACTTCTTTACGAATTCCGGCTATCCGCTTGATGATATTGATCAATTAAAAGAAGAACTTATTGTGCCTGAAATCGCCATGAAGCAACTTAGCGCAGAAGGCGTAGATACGTCAGACGAAACCCTTCAAACTTATTTTGAAGAAAACCAAGAACAATTTGAACAGATTACAGCGCGCCATATTCTTGTAGAAGATGAAGAAACAGCAAATGAAGTTAAAGACCGCTTAAACGACGGCGAAGACTTTGCTGAGTTGGCCGAAGAATATTCTACCGACACGCAATCGGCTGCCAATGGCGGCGACCTTGGGACATTTGACCGAGAGCAAATGGTGCCTGAATTTTCAGAGGTTGCCTTCAGTTTGGACGTGAATGACATTAGTGATCCTGTCGAATCACAGTTCGGCTTCCATATCATTGAAGTAACAGATAAACTCGATACTTTTGAAGACAACCGTGACTTTGTATACGACCAAATCATCTCCGAGCAAGGGAAAGATTTTACCACTGTTTTAGGAGAGCTGATTGACAAATACAATGTAAAAATTAACGACGAGGAATTCGATGCCATTGTCACCCAGTACACAACGCCAATCGAAGAGCCTGCCGTTGAAGAAGAGCCTGCTGACGGAGAGAACGGAGAAGAAGAACCTGCTGACGCGGAAAACACAGAGGAAGATGAGCCTGCTGAAGATACAGAAGCAGATACCTCTAACGAAGGCAACGGCGAAGATACTGAAGAGTGATGAAGAAAAGAGCAAGCAACAGCGCGATGCTGTCGCTTGCTCTTATTTCTGTTGTGCTTCCCTGCGAGCTTTGGCGGCCTCCAAGCGGGCCATGTAAACATTTCCCTCTTGCTCGATCCACTCCTGATCAGCCTCGTTTTCTTCCTTCATTGTTTTTACCCACATATATCCGCTAAACAAAATGCCGATAATCAAACCATACATCCACCAAGGGCTGCTTGTTATGACTGATAGTAGCGAAGTTTGAGTCACAATGAAGACAATCGTTAAGGCGGCAACAGCTCCGAGAGCAATGAACTGGCTTGTCTTTTTAGGTTTCATCGTATCGTCCATCCTTCCGCATCCGTTTTGGCTTTCTAGTAAAACGTATGCATTAGAAAAATAGAATAGAACTGTAGAGATGATCAAAGTCGACAAAACCTTCTAGACTAATAGAAAAACGCTTGTCCGCCAATGTACAAATCCGTGTGAAACCGAGAATAGCGTTCATGAATCACGGGATTCCAAGCATTGGAACGAGGGTATTTGGTTTAACAGTTCTGAACCTATAACTCTATTGGCTTTTTATGAAAGCTCGGCTTATAAAAACTGCGATTATCAAGGGCCATAACCCGTTCCGAAAACTCTCCCGGCTGTACCCGTTCAAGCGCCCGATCCATCATATTAATCTTCGCATCAATATTATCAATTAAATGGAGAACTTCTGCCTCCCTCACTACAGGGGTTTTTGGACTGCCCCATTCCCCTTTCCCATGGTGACTTAAAATAAGATGCTGAAGAATAAGAACCTCTTCCCCGTCAATTTCTAATTCTTTCGCTGCTTGAGCAATTTCATTGGACATGATCGATATATGGCCGAGAAGCTTTCCTTCTAACGTATAGGTAGTATCAATCGCACCAGATAGCTCACGGACTTTGCCTAAATCGTGCAAAATGATGCCTGCGTAAAGCAAGTCTTTGTCAAGAGTTGGATAAAGCTCTATTAAGCTTTTGCCAATCCGTAGCATCGATACGACATGGAATGCCAAACCGGACATAAATTCATGATGGTTTTTTGTAGCCGCTGGCGATTCTAAAAATGCCTGTTGGTGTTTTTTTAGGAGAAAGCGTGTAATCCGTTGGATATGGGGATTATGGATTTCAAAAATGTATTGATTGACTTCATCGAGCATATCATTTGGCGCCAAGGGGGCTGATCGGACAAAATCATTTAAGTGAACGCCATCCATCGCTGATGTTGGGCGGATGCTGGCAATTTTAAGCTGAAGCCGACCCCGATAGTCAATCACGTCTCCTTGGATATGGACAATTGTTTTATTGACAAAGGTCGCTTCATCTTCTGGGGAAATGCCCCAAAGTTTGGCCTCAATTTCACCCGTATGGTCGCCAAGAATCAACGTCAAAAAAGGCTTTGAGTTGCTAGCGATTTGTTTTGTGGCGGTTTTAATTAATAAATAACCATCTACCGCTTCCCCCACTCGATGATGTCTAATGCCTTTTGCCATCGTCTCACCTCTTAAGCTTCTAATCTTCCTTTCAGTATAGCATACGATTCGCTGTAAAGGGGTTGAAATCAAAAAGAGCGCACCCGTAGGCTAGCGCTCTTTTTTATCAGCTTTTGCTTCTTTTCGCCGTTCTTTCCGTTTTGGTTCAATAGGCTTAGGCTTGACTGTCTTCGGCAACGTAATGGTGAATCGGACGCCATCATCGATATTTTCCACTCGGGCGCTACCACGATGAAGTTCAGCTATTTGCTTAACGATGGCTAGCCCAAGGCCAAATTTGCCTTTATTGCCTTTATAAAATGGATTAAATAGCTTAGTCAAATCAGCGTCAATCGGCTCTCCTTCATTTTCGACAATGAGATAACAGTTTCTCTCATCTTGTTCAGCGCGAATACACAAGCGATGCTCCGCATAACGCAAGCCGTTTTCAACGAGGTTTTCCAACAACACTTCGCATTGTTCAATGTCAGCTTCGACAACGACTTCTGCCCCTTCGACGGAAATGGTTACATCATCGCGCTGGTAGCGGAACCGTTCTTCAATCTGGTATGCAAGCTTTCCGAACGGGAATGGCCCAACGTTAAGCTGATCTTTCTTCATTTGGTCGAGCTTTGTGTAATAGAGCATGTCAATGACGCGGCGTTCCATCCGGTTTGCCTCTTCAGTAATGACGTCCATCGTTTGCTCCAAATTTTCCTTAGGCAAAATCCCGTCTTTCACAGACTGGGAGTAGCTTTTAATGACCATAATTGGCGTTTTGAGCTCGTGGGAGGCATGTTGGATGAATGTCTTTTGCGCTCGGTCATAACTATTTAAGTTTTGCCGCATCCGTTCAAATTGGTAAGATAGGCGTTCGAAGTCCTTATCTCCCTCCCACCGCAATGGTTCTTGCCAATTACGGTTGGCAATTTGCTCAAGATGGTTCTCAAGCACGGCAAGAGGCTGGCGCAAATAATGCTTTAGCCAAATCGCCGGGAACAAACTTAAGGCACTTGCTAACAACAATAAGTATAGCAGCCGCTCCCATAAACGGTTTACCATCTCGTCACGGTATGTGTCCCACATATACGTGACAAGGAATTGACTGTCCGAGATTTTGGTGATTACATAAAATAGCGTTTGTTCATCAAATGTGGTTTCATAACGGCCATGCTGTCCTTTTTGTTCTAAAGCATTCCGGACTACTTCATCATTCACTTCGTAAGGCGGGACTAGCCTTGGGTCATTATAGCTAACACCTGCTTCCGATAAACGAAATGAATAAGAAACCGTTGAACGTTGCTCCCTAGCCTGGTAAAACCCTGGCTGGAACGGAAAGTAGTCATTCTCGCCAGATAGAAGCTGCCTTAAATCGTTTTCAATTAAACGATACGTTTCCTCAGTAAGCGTTCCTCTGATCGAAAGTGGGTAAACAATGGTAATCGAAAGGACGACAAGCACAATTAACGAAACGAATGCAAGCCATATTCGTCTCGTCAAATTGATTTTAATCATGAAGACAAAATGCGGTATCCGTAACCATAGAGCGTTTCTAGGTGGATACGCGGCATTTTTTTACGGACGCGGCGGACCACATCGTCCACTGCCCGTTCTGAACCAAAATAATTTTCGCCCCAAACATGCTCAATGATTTTTTCGCGAGAAAACGCCTTGCCAATATCAGCAGACAACAACAACATTAAATCCATTTCTTTTGTCGTTAAATCAACCGTGTCATTATCATCGGCCTCTAAATCGACGATCGTGCGGCCGATTGGGTCAATGCTGTAGTTGTTTAGCTCAATTTTTTGCGATTCTGCTGACGACGTACCGTAAACACGATTAAGCAGCTTTTTTACGCGGATAATTAGTTCCTGGGGCAAAAACGGCTTCGCCAAATAATCATCGCTGCCCATCTCAAGGCCGAGCACACGATCTAAGTCTTGGTCACGTGCAGAAATAAAAATAACTGGCGTATCTTCTTGCTCTTTAATAGCTTTCAAAACTTGGTAGCCGTCGGTCCCAGGCAGCATAATATCCAATACCCACAAATGCGGTTTATCCGGGACCGCCTCAATAGCAGCATTGCCGTCGAGAAAAACGGTAACATTCCAACCTTCCTTTTGCAAATACGCCTTTAATACCTCTGATAAATTCGCTTCATCTTCCACTAGGTAAATATTATATGTTTCCATCTGCAATCCTCCTAACAGTTCCAGTCAATTCATTTACATTTGTGTCTAAAAGCTTGTCCTCTTCAGGTTTTCACTTTCAGTTACCTGCCCATAAACAGGAAATCCATAACCATTTATCGACACCTTCAAGTGGTATAGCTTTATTTTACATAATTTCGTTTTAAATCGCGAACTTTCCGCTGAATTTACGTAATCTTCCTCACTCTCAAGAAATATGTAAAGGCATGCCCTTAACCGGAGCATGCCTATAACAGAGCAATAGCAGCAAGGGCTGCAAGCGGTAGCACCCAGCGACGCCAGCCAAATGGCCTGACGCCAAACCCGTAAGGCGGGTAGCCATAGTATGGATAGCTATACGGATAACGCATTTCCATTGCACTAGAAAACCCTTCTAATTGGGACAAGCGTATCGGTTTTTCATTCTCGTCGACTGGATAAAGGACATGGGCATTCTCATTGTCAACATATTCAATGATGGCTTCAAGCTCGACGCCGTCATGGGCCGTCAATTTGACGGGATAATTGGTGTACCGCTGGCATAATGACTTAATTGTTTCTACTGACATCCACTATTCCCCCTTTGCCGATATTGTATTCACTCATGAAAAATAGGTGAATGCACACTTTTTTTCATGCTATACTAATGGAAACGCTATCAAACAAAAGGAGATGAGCCCATGGTTTACTATTTGACTGCTTTTCAAAAAGACAGTTCAGAAGTGTTAAATGAACGGTTTGAAGCAGCAACGGACGACGAAGCCATCCGAACAGCCACATTACGGTTAACAGAAGCGCAGGCGGAAAAGCTCACCCATCGGTTGACGAGAAGCGGCAAGCTGCTGTTATTCTGCCGATAGAAAATACCGCCCTTTTCTTAAAAGAGCGGCTACGGAATGACTTCAAACAGTGAAGATGCGAATCGATGAGCGCTTGCCTATCGTCTGTACCCTACGCCAGCACGATCTTAATCCACTTGCAGCCGTAGTTGCTTTCGGAACAGTTCATGGACCATAAAGGCAAAGCCGTCTTGGTCAACAGTCCGTGTGACCCAGGAGGCTTTTTCTTTTAGTTTTCCACTGGCATTGCCCATCGCTACCCCGAGGCCTGCCATTTCTATCATGTCAATATCCTCCTCACCAATGCCAATTGCTACAACATCTTCCATCTCCATGCCCCGCTGTTTCGTAAGCCATTGCAATGCTCGTGCTTTTCCAGCACCAGCACCAACAAATATGCACTCTTCCCTGCTTATGCGGCTCATTTCAATGCTTTGGATCTCTTTCTGTAACACTTCGCAAATATGGTCCAAGTCTGCACTGTTTTCACATTTTACGGAAATATTAAGCGGTCCGCTCCCTTCTTTCAAAACTTGCTCATAAAGAGAATCCACATAAGTGGTCGGGTACATTAACTGTTCACCAGGAGAACTGAATGACATTCGTGCAAGCAAGTTTTGTTTTTGTAACGGCCGAGTCGCTACAGCGTGGTTGCCATATAATAGGCGGGCATCACAGTCGAAACGTTCAAGGATATGGCAGAAATCAAGTGTTGTATCCATTTCGAGCTGGCGATTAAACCATTCATTTCTATCTGTATCCGCAACAAGCGCTCCTCCATGAGCGATTACCATGCCATCAAGCTTTAATGCTTTCGCTGCCTTTTGGGCCCGTGAAAAAGGCTGCGATGTCGTCAGGACAACTGTGATCCCTTTATACTTTAAATAATTGATCGCCTCTTTCGTCCTCCTGCTTATCTTCGAATCTTTGCCAAAAATGGCTCCATCAATATTGACCGCCAGCAGTTTGTAGGCCTTCACATCCATTCCCCCTTCAATTCTCTTGATGTACTGTGAACTTGCCTCATTCTGTACTAGTATTATGATGACGAGGAAAAAAGTAGAACTGGCTGTTTGCCGCTTGCGCACACACATAAAAAAACGACCTGCCTTGTTCGGCAGATCGTAAAAGACTTATTGCTCTTGTGGCGGTTCGCCATAAATGCGCTCAAGTGGCTCGGTAATGATTTTGTTCAAGTCTGTAATAATCACACTTAAACGTTGTTCCGCATCCATCAATTTTGAAATCAATTCATGCTGGGAAACGAGTTCAAATTGCTGCTGTGCTTGTTGCGCTTCTTCTTCGCTAATTTGCACGCCTTGCATTTGTTTTTGCTGCAAATCGAGCTGAAGCTTCCGGAAATTTTCAAGCATTTTTTTAGCGATGTCGTCCGCATCGATTTGCCGATGCAAATCGTAAAGCGACTTAAATTCTTGCGTTTCTGCCAACGCTTCTTTTAGCTCGTGCGCTTTATCATACGCATTGCTCATTCATTATCACTCCTATAGGCTAGTCTCACCGACTATAACACGAAGTCGAACGTAAATCACGCCATATGGGCCAATTAATAGAAAAAATGTACGATAACGGCTTGAACGAGGCCAACGATTCCGCCAATCAAGCCGCCGAGAAGGGTAATCATGTGCAACTCCCGTCTCGTAATGTTCATAATTAATTTTTCTAAATGCGCCATTGAGAACGAGGCTACTTGCGCTTCAATCACTTCCTCCAGGCGGAGCTTGCTAAGGATATCAGCAATATGTTGTTCCATGTAAGCCGTCACCATGCCGACAATGACAGGGACACCCCGTTCAACGAGCGGTTCTGCATAAGGAGTTGTCCATGTACGCAAAGGTGCGTTATACCAATTTAGAACAGGTATCTTGCCTTCAAGCTCTTCTGCAGCTTTATCGACCAACTGATCGACATAGTTCTCTGCCTGAAAAGAAGCGAGCGGTCGGTTGAGCATACGGTGCCACTCACTTTGAAGCAGGCTTTGCACCGTTTCTTTTGTCTGTTCGTCCTGAAGGAATTTTTTAATTTCAGGCAACACATATTCCGTCAACTTATCAGCAGAAAAAAACATGGATACCATGCTGCCGACTTTTCCTTTTGTCGACAAGAACTGCCTCACCATTGCACCAATCCGTTGTTCGCCTTTTTCACTGTCAATATACGCTGTTGCCCGTTTTAACAACAAGGCTGACGCCTCTGGAAGCCAGTCCGTCAAACGATCCTGCAATTCTTGTGGGACGACGCTTTTAATAGGCACTTCTTTGTTTTTTTGTAAATAGCGTTTGAGGCGATCCTTCAGCCATGATTTGGATTGGACGACAAGCCGTTCACGGCCAATATCTGCTTGAAACAGCTGCTTTAGAATCGACTCAACGGTTCGTTCGCTCCTAAGCCAGCTCGCAAGCTGTTTTTTAAGCCAATTGGTTAGTTCAGCCGCAAAAGCGGTACTGCCAAATTTTTTGCCGAGCCCCTCAGCTGTAAGCAAATGATTGGCGACAATATTGCCAAGTTGGACGGCAAGTTCCTTTTGTCGACGAGGCAGTAAGCCAGGTGTGAAAGGAAGTTGCCATTTGCCGATTGAGTATGCCCGATGGGGACGGAATAACATGCGGATTGCAAGGGCGTTGGTCGCCGCACCCACAATAGCGCCGACGACGGCGAGTAAAAGTACTAACCATATCCAGTGCACTGTCATATGCCTGCTTTCTAAAGCAAGCAGGCTTCCTCCTTTTTCCAGGAATGCGGACCTAAATCCATTGTTCTATTATAGCTGATTTTTTTTGATCATGAAATGCCACCTATGGTACACTCTATGTAAGCCCTTACATAAAAATGGAGGTGTTTTCTGTGCTTGTCCATTTCCAATACAAGCCTCTTTCTGTCCACGGCCGTAAACAAAAATGGAGTTTTTCTTGCTATTTTGAAGGGCGCTTTGTCGCTGGCACATATCACCATGATGGCTCGATTTTGTGGCAAAACGCCCCTCATGACATAAATAAACAATTGCAATTAGAAAAATCAATCCATGATTTAATGCTTTACCATGTGTATGAAGCAGAACAGCATATTTAATCATTTTGACTCTTTTGGTGCATGTTAATACCAGGAGGGATGACGATGCCAAACAAAGAAAAACAGGACTCTGAGGCGCGGGCAAAATTCGAACTGGACGTCGACCGATATGTGAATGAAGGTTTACATGGAGGAACCGTTAACCCTCGCTCAGGCGGACGGATTGAAGAAGACGTTCCCCAAGAAAAACAAAGCAAGCGCTCTTAGCTTTTTATAGTCCAGACACAAACCGTAGCCAGCAGCGCTGGCGTAAGGGAAGAGACGTTTAGAAGCGTGAAAAGAAGCCTCGCAGGGCTTCTTTGAGGTTGTCGACAAAGTCGATAACTGCACTCAGACTGATAGAAAACGCTTGTCAGACGAGAAGTGCAGGCGAGGGAAGATGCGAATAGAACAGGCGTTCATGAGCATATGACCGAGAAAAACGACGACGTATGCGAGCGTTTTTCTACAGTCTGAAAGAAGCCTCACAGGGCTTCTTTTTTGTTATACTAGCCTAAAAAGACCTCGAAAGGTAAGTGAACGATGATCACTGAACTAAAAACACAATTTGCCCACGCCTTATGGAAACCTGGGGACAACCTGTCGGATCGTTGGGCGCTGCAATCAGAAAACCGCGATACTGTTTCTTTTAATCGCCAAAAGCTAACAGACAGAGAGCGGCTATTGTTGTCTTTGCTTTTAAGTGAACCTCTGCTTCCTCCTGCTCCACAAACAAAAGAAGAAAAAGAATGGCACGCTTATTTGTTCGGCGACGGGCAACAGCCACCGACAGAAGAAACCATTTGCGCTGTTCATTTTCAATTGGAAAAGCCTCTTGAAGACTTTGCCGCTTTTCGTGAAGCGGTTCTAAATACATTTCCTCCATATACTTGTTTCGTATGGCAAAACAGCATGTCCGGCATGTTGTTGTTCCCTTCGGCCGCAGAGGATGTTGATTTAAATGCAGTTGTTGAATTGATTGAAACAGACTTTTACATCGGGATTTCGTTCATGGTGGGGACACCAGTGGAAGGGCCAAAAGCAAAGGCGGCATGGCGATTTGAAAGCGAGTTGTTTGCTTGCTGTAAAGACGATCAAACAAAAAAGAAGCGCCACGTATTGCAAGCGGCGGAAGCTGGTTTAGCTTACTTACTAAAGCAAACCCCTTCTCTCGAGCTCGAAAAGCTGCGCGCCCATTTTCTTCCTCAGGAAATTGTTGACGACAAAGAGCTAGTACGGACGGTACGCATGTACTTGCTGGAAAATATGAATAGCACAAAAGCGGCTAAAACCCTTCATTTGCACCGCAATAGCCTGCAATACAGAATCGACAAGTTTGTTGCCGTCACTGGAATTGATATACGCACTTTTCCAAACGCTGCCTTTGTCGCTTTGCTGCTTCCATAACCCGCGGCATGCTGCACAGGTTGACCGTTATTTTTTGTGCACTTTTTCCATAGCGCCGCCTTTATGAAAGGGGTTACAATACAAACAATAACTAAGGAGGGGAAACGACAAATGGCTTCGATTCAATTAAAAAATGTGTACAAAGTATATGATGGGGATGTTACGGCTGTTACAGACTTCAACTTGGACATTGAAGACAAGGAGTTTATTGTTTTCGTCGGCCCATCAGGCTGTGGTAAGTCTACTACATTGCGGATGATCGCTGGTCTTGAAGAGATTTCCCAAGGCGACCTTATCATTGGCGATAAACGAATGAATGATGTCGCTCCAAAAGACCGGGACATCGCAATGGTTTTCCAAAACTACGCATTGTATCCACATATGAACGTATACGATAACATGGCATTCGGGCTTAAACTGCGCAAATTTAAAAAAGAAGAAATTAAAACCCGCGTCCATAATGCGGCGAAAATCCTTGGACTTGAGGAAATGCTTGACCGAAAACCAAAAGCAATGTCCGGCGGGCAACGTCAACGTGTTGCTCTTGGACGGGCGATCGTCCGTGACCCGCAAGTGTTTTTAATGGACGAACCACTGTCCAACTTGGACGCGAAGCTTCGTGTGCAAATGCGTGCCGAGATTACAAAATTGCATAAGCGCTTACAAACGACGACGATTTATGTAACCCATGACCAAACAGAAGCGATGACGATGGCGACACGGATTGTCATTATGAAAGATGGCTTTATCCAACAAATCGGCACACCGAAAGATGTGTACGACAATCCGGAAAATATTTTCGTCGGCGGTTTTATCGGCTCTCCATCTATGAACTTTATTTCAGGCCATTTAGATGGAAGCGATTTCGTTGTTAAAGAGCAGCGCATACGCGTCCCAGAAGGGAAAATGTCTATCTTACGGGAACAGGGCTTTCAAGATAAAGAACTGATTCTCGGCATACGCCCTGAAGATATTCATGATGAGCCCGTATTCATTTCTTCATCGCCAGATACAAAAATCAATGCGTTGATCGATGTAGCAGAATTGACTGGTGCTGAAATGGTGCTTTACTCATCGATTGACGGCCAAGAATTCGTCGCTCGTGTTGATTCACGGACAACAGCCAAAAGCGGCGATACGATTGAGCTTGCTTTTAATATGAATAAAGCACACTTCTTTAATCCAGAAAACGAACAACGCATTCGCTAAAAACAATTTAACGTCTGACAAGACATAATAAAAAGTCCTAAGCGGCCTTACCTCTGTATGTAACAGGGGAAGGCCTCTTTTTGCTACATAATGACTTCTTTAGGCATGCTCCCTTCCACTATAAATCCTCTTTTCTTAAATGCCTTCCCATTGCTTAAAACATTTTTTCAACAGATGACCAACAGTTTCGTTCATTGAAACGTTCTCTTTATGAGAGGGAAACATTGAATCTCGATTGAATGTACAATGAACGGAGGACAGATGGAGAATAGGTGGGTGACATATTGGCGACATTTGAAGATTTACATGGAGATTTACGGCGCTTCGCTTATTCGATTGCCCGCCATGAACACGAAGCCAATGACTTGCTTCAAGACGCATTCGAGAAAGCATTGGTACACAGTGAACTTGAACAGTGGCCGCGCCATAAACAAAAGGCATGGTTTTATCGAGTGATGAAAAACGAGCTGATTGACCAGCGCCGCAAGCTCCAACGAGAAACGGAGTGGGAAGAAGCAAACGAACCAGCCTTTCAAGCTGCTGGCCTAACAGCGATCGAAACAGCGGACTTGCTTCGCTCCCTCTCCCCTATTCAAAGTGATATTGTTTTCAAACGCTATTGGATCGGGCTTTCCAGCAACGAAATTAGCGAACAAACAGCGTTAACGGCATCAACCGTACGCTACCATTTAGCGAAAGCGATCAAGACGCTGCGCAAACAATTAGAGGAGGATGAATAAAATGGGAATGACGATTGGAAATGTCGGATTGTTAAACATGGTGAATGCTACCGAAGAGAGCATTCGCGATATTGAAAAAATCGAAAATGTCGGACTTGTAATCTACGCAAAAGAGACAGCGCCTCTCCTTTCAAAATTAACTATCAACAACATCGGCCAGACACTAGAAACTAGTCATCAAGCACGCATCGTCAACGGTCGTTTGCTCATTGATTCCGCCTTTTTGGAGGCGATGCTCGAACCATGTACCTTTCTAGTGAACGGCCTGGTTATAGTCGCAAAGGATGTGACGGTCGAGCAGCTCAAACAGGCAGCCTGCCAAATCGTTGTGCACGGTAGCGTTTATGCTCCTCCCGCTCTAAAAGGGGCCGTCAACCTTCTGTTAAAAACCGTCTCTGGTTCCGTTGAAACGTACACAGACCACTTGCCTCAAATTGAAACCACTAGCATTCAATTGACCAATAGCTACCTAAAGGCACTTCCACCTGGCCAACTTCTTATCGTCAATGGCAAGCTCGAATTGGCACCTGATCTTGACATGGCCTTGTTTTCAGACAGAATTGCACGTCTCACCATTAACGGAAAGGCGCTTCTTTATGCCACACAAGAACAAGGTTTTTACGAGAAGGCTTCCGTTGTGGGCAAAGTGGCGATCGTTCCCTCTGGCTTTCAAGTAACGACGGGGACACTGCGCTTAAATGAACATTCGATCAAACGGTTTAGGGGCAGCTCGCTTTACACCACCAAGCCGTTGCTGTTACAAAAGGGCATTTCTAGAGAACAATTGCAGACAGCTTTCACCGCTATTCACTCAACTTCCTACATCGTCTGCCATGAGGAACTTGAAGACTTAGTGTACGAACGCTTGGATCGATTTGAAACAGACGTTCTTTCCTACTCTGGTGCCTTTCGTTTCATTGAAAAAGAAAACTGGCAACAAGAAGACGTTGAGTGGTTGGAAGCAAATACGACGATCGTTGTCGACGACACATTAACCATTACAGAAAAGATAGCCGAGAACATTCTAAACGAAAAAATTGGCACACTTGATTTATTTGGCTCAGTCTACACAGCTGACGCTGCCCAAAAAGCATTGCTGCAAAGCAAACTGCGCACACCTGAAGGAATCTTGGTCGACCAATCCAATCAAAGTGCGAGAAACCGAATGGGAAACATTGGAGAACTTACCCTTTGAAATGGGGCAAAAAATTGATGGGCTTTTAATCAACAAGCGTAGGCAAGCAGCCCTCTCCCCTGCATCCTTTAATAAAAAGAAGCAGGGGTTCGTTTCATACACGTGTCACACAAGCGGGACCCATTTGTTCGGAGAAATGTTAAAACGGATTTGTCACGCAAAGCAAGCCTGGAAAAACCAAGTGAACACAGCTGGCAACGACGAATAGAACGGCCAAGCATACGGTTAATAGAAGGAGGCCGCAAAAACAATGACATTTTCATTCCTTTTTTTCACGATTACCATTAAAAAACGCAAGCACTTAGAATGTTCACAAGCTGAACTGGAAGCGTTTATTCATGACGAAAAAATCGAAAAACAAATAGAAGCGATCAAAACGCGTTATTGGCACCATCTTTAATTGAACGTCGTAAAAGAGACAAAATTAGGTCTACTGCCGTTAACGTGCCTGTCCTCTAAATACCTGGTCCGTATACGAGAAGAAGCGATCGTTTGGTGATCATCTATCCTTACGAAAAAGACCCGTAAGACCGTCACTGGCCTTATCGGGCAAAAGGGATTTGTCATTACTTTCAAGCGCTACGCCTTAAACGGGATAAACGGGATGCTTTCGTTCGCTAAACACCATCCGCTTGCTATCATAAAAAGCAAAGCGCTGCACCAATTCTTGTCGTAAGTCATTGCCGTTGACAATCCCGTCGATGACTAGCTCTGAAGCAAGGCGATAAACGTCGATATCCCGTTTATATGCTTCACGTTTTTCCTCTATAAACGCTTTCCGCTCCTGTTCCCCAAGTTCAGCAATTTTGTTTGCATATACGGCGTTTACCGCAGCTTCTGGCCCCATCACCGCAATTTGTGCTTGCGGAAGGGCGAGGCAACAGTCTGGGTCAAAAGCAGGCCCGGCCATTGCATACAGTCCGGCCCCGTACGCTTTTCGGACGATGACAGAAATTTTTGGTACAGTCGCTTCCGCCATAGCGGCAATCATTTTTGCGCCATGGCGAATAATGCCAGCACGCTCGACTTTGGTGCCGATCATAAAGCCTGGAATGTCCGCTAAAAACAAAAGCGGCAGATGAAAAGCATCACAAAGAGTAATGAAGCGAGCGGCTTTGTCAGCTGAATCTGGAAACAATACTCCCCCTTTTGCCTTTGGTTGATTGGCGACAATGCCGATCGCCTGTCCGTTTAACCGGGCAAAGCCAGTGATGAGTTCTGGAGCGAAGTTTCGCTTGATTTCAAAAAAACTGTCGTTGTCGACGAGGCGCTCGAGCAAGTCATACATGTTAAAAGGCGCATTTTGATTTTGCGGAATCAAGTCCTCGATCGTTTTTGGCACATCTTTCGGCGGGCGCGCCTCTTTACTAGGCGGCTTCTCTTTATAGCTTGGCGGCAAATAACTTAAATAAGCACGCGCCTGGGAAATCGCGTCTTCCTCGTTTTTGGCTAGAATATCGCCACAGCCTGACACACTGCAGTGCATACTGGCGCCGCCCATTTCTTCAAGTGTGACATCCTCGCCAATAACCATCTGTGCCATCCGCGGCGAACCTAAATACATGGAAGCATTTCCGTCCACCATAATGACAACATCGCAAAATGCAGGAATGTACGCGCCGCCCGCCGCTGAAGGACCGAAAAGAATGCAAATTTGCGGAATTCTTCCTGACAGCTTTACTTGATTGCTAAAAATACGGCCTGCCCCTCTCCGCCCTGGAAACATCTCAACTTGGTCAGTAATTCTTGCCCCAGCTGAGTCAACCAAATACAACAGCGGCACGGACAATTTTTCTGCCGTTTCTTGAATACGGATGATTTTTTCAACCGTTCGAGCTCCCCAAGAACCTGCTTTAACGGTCGAATCATTCGCCATCACACAAACAGGCTTGCCGTCTATCGTACCCATTCCACAAATGACACCGTCTGCTGGCAGACCGTCCGCTTCACAGTTAGCAAACAAGCCGTCTTCAGTAGTCAAGCCGTCATCAAGCAACAACTGCAAACGCTCCCTGGCAAACAGTTTGCCTTTCTTCGCATTTTGTTGATGGTATTTCGTATGGCCACCTTTAAAAATTTCCGTTTCCTTCGCCAATTTGGTTTGTTCAAATGTCATCTCGCTCTCAACTCCTATTTGCCTTTGTAAACGGGAGGGCGCTTTTCTTTGAATGAAGCAAGCCCTTCTAAACGATCCTCGGTTTGCAATGTCTGTAAATATGCTTCGCGTTCCACAGCCAAAGCGGCTTCAAGAGGAAGGGCTGCCCCTTCGTTAATTGCCTTTTTTGCTGCTTGCAGCGCAATCGGGCCGTTGCTCGCCATCTCAATCGCCAACTGTGAAGCAGCTTCGGATGTTTTTTCTCGAGGCAGTGCCCATTCGCAAAAACCGTATTTACGGGCTTCTGTTCCAGTTAAACGCCTTGCCGTGAAAATGAGTTCCTTTGCCTTTCCTGGGCCAATTAAACGAGGCAGCCGTTGCGTCCCTCCCCCTCCTGGAATAATCGCCAATTTGGTTTCCGTCAAACCATAAAAACTGTCTTCGGCAAAAATGCGGACATCGCAAGCAAGACACAGTTCCAACCCGCCGCCAAAGGCACTGCCCCCAACTTCGGCAATGACAGGCTGTGGAAGCTTTTCCACACGTGCAATCACCTCACCAATCCGCTTGACCGCATAGATTGCCTCGACTTCTGTCATGTTTGCCCGTTCTTTTAAGTCAGCGCCGGCACAAAACGCTTTTTCGCCTGCGCCGGCTAAAATGACAACACGGATGCTGCGATCTTGTTCAACCCAGTCGCAAGCCGCTTCGAGTTCATCTAAAAGCGCAAGCGAGAGCGCATTGGCTGCTTGTGGACGGTTTAACGTAATACGGGCAATTCCATCGTCAGCTGCTGTCTGCACAAGCGTTTTAATCGAGCTCAATCAAAACGTCCCCTTCGTTGACAAACTCCCCTTCTGGCTTTACGATCGCCTTGACTTTCCCTGCACGCTCTGCCTCAATTGGAATCTCCATTTTCATTGATTCTAAAATGGCGACTTCATCCCCAGCCTTCACTTCGTCGCCTTCTTTTACTGTAACTTTCCAAACGTTTCCTGCCATTGTCGCTGTAATATGGTTCATGCTTCTCTCTCCTTTATGAAAAGTTCTTCTTTATAATCATTTAAAAAGGATGTTGGCGTGTTGCCTTCAATAAAAGCTTGGTGATCGCATATTGCCCGCAAAAGCGGCAGATTGGTTTTTACCCCTGTTATGTCATAGTCATTGAGCGCTTCCTTTAATCGAGTAATCGCTTCAATGCGCGTGCCCCCTTTAACAATGAGCTTAGCGATCATCGGATCATAAAACGGTGTAATCACGCTTCCTGCTTTCACCGGACATTCATGGCGGATAAAAGGTTGTTTCGGAAGAGAGATGTCCTTTATAATCCCAGGCGAAGGGAAAAAGCGTATTGGGTCTTCTGCATAAATGCGGACTTCGATCGCATGGCCGCTGCCTCTGAGCTCATGCTGCTGCCACGGCAGCACATCGCCATTTGCTATCCGCAATTGCCATTCCACAAGATCAATGCCAAAGACTTCCTCTGTCACTGGATGTTCGACTTGCAGCCGTGTATTCATTTCCAAAAAGTAATAATTTCCGTCGCTGTCTAGCAAACATTCAATTGTGCCAGCATTTTCATAACCAATGGCGGCAGCTGCTTTTTTCGCCATTTCCTCCATCGCCTCACGAGTCGTTTGGTCTAAAAAAGGAGATGGCGCTTCTTCAACAACTTTTTGATGTCTCCTTTGAATGGAACATTCCCGCTCCCCAAATGCGAGGATATGGCCATCGCTGTCAGCGAGCACTTGAATTTCAATGTGACGCGGCCGCTCAAGCAACTTCTCCAAATAAAGAGAGCTGTCGCCAAAAAACATACGTGCTTTCTTTTCGTTTCGGGCAAAAGCTGCTTCGATTTCCTCTTCATTCCGGCACACATCAATGCCGATGCCGCCGCCACCTGAAGCGGCTTTGACCATAACCGGAAAGCCAATTTCCCTTGCTTTCGTCTTTGCTTCTGCTGCTGAGGCGAGGGCGCCACTTCCTGGAATAACAGGGATGCCCGCTGCTTCCATCGTCTTTCTAGCTTGCAATTTATCGCCCATCAGCGCAATTGCCGTTGCTGAAGGGCCGATAAATGTTAGCCCATTGTCCTTACAGGCGGTCGCAAATGAAGCTTGCTCGGACAACAGCCCGTAACCGGGATGAATGGCATCAGCTTTTGCTTGTTTGGCAACAGCCAAAATCTGTTCTTGGTTTAAATAGCTCTCCTGGACACGTGAACCGCCAATGCAGTAGGCCTCGTCGGCAAGCGTGACGTGTTCTGCATTGCAATCAGCTTCTGAATAAACAGCGATCGTCTTTACGCCAAGCTTTTTGCATGTACGGATAATGCGCGAGGCAATTTCGCCACGGTTGGCAATTAATACTGTATTGATCACCGTTTCGCCTCCTTTTGCTGTAAAGCTGCTAACCCTAAATGCCTAGCAATGACAAGGCGTTGGATTTCCGAAGTGCCTTCGCCAATTTCCAATAGCTTGGCATCACGGAGCATCCGTTCTACTTCATATTCGCGCATATAGCCATAGCCGCCATGAATTTGCAAGGCCTGGTTGCATGTGCGTGTTGCCATTTCAGAAGCGAACAGTTTGGCATAGGCCGCTTCTTTGCCAAACGGTGCTCCTGCATCCTTTAAAGCAGCTGCCTTGTGCACCATATTACGAGCAAGTTCAATTTCCATCGCCATATCGGCTAGCTTAAATTGAATCGCTTGGAATGAGCCGATCGGCTTCGAAAATTGTTTTCGTTCTTTCGCATAGGCTAACGCCCGGTCAAAGGCAGCTTGGGCAATGCCGACTGCAAGGGCTGCAATTGAAATTCGCCCACCATCCAACGTGTAAAGAAATTGACTGAAGCCTTTTCCAGGATCGCCAAGCAAATTGCTTTCAGGGACACGGACATCTTCAAGGACAAGTTCACATGTGTTTGAAGCGCGGACACCCATTTTGTCGTAAGGAGCCGTAATCGTAAACCCAGGTGTATCTGTTGGTACAATAAACGCTGAAATCCGTTTTTTGCCGTTTGATTGCGTGCCGGTAACGGCAGTAATGATAACGGTTTGCGCGTACATGGCATTCGTGATCCAACATTTCTCACCATTGAGAATATAGTCGCCGTTTTCAAAGACAGCTTTTGTCTGCGTCCCACCCGCGTCAGAACCAGCATTTGGTTCTGTTAACCCGAATGCACCAAGGGATTCGCCTTTTGCAAGTGGAACTAAATAGGTTTGCTTTTGTTCTTCTGTGCCGTAGTAGAAAATCGGACTTGCACCAAGAGATACCGCTGCAGCATAACTCAAGCCGGTACCGCCGCATGCGTAGCCGATTTCTTCGACAGCAAGTGCATAAGAGACCGTATCTCCTCCTGACCCACCGTATTTTTCGGGGAACGGCAAACCGAGCAAGCCAAGCTGCCCCATCTTTTTAAAAATCGTCTCTGGAAAACGCGAATCTCGATCTAGCTCTCGCGCTAGTGGGGCAATTTCCTTGCGGGCAAATTGCCTAACCATGTCTTTAATCATTTCTTGGTCTTTTGTCAGTCTGACTGTCATGGCATGCTCTCCTTCTTTTCATAATCTGAGCGACCGTTCAGGAAAAAGCCAACTTTTAGAAATGAAAGCGTTACCAAAATCGTAACGTACTCTTTTTCGTAAGTCAAATCCTTTCTGTTTATCCTATTTGCCCCATCCAGTGGCTATGCTGTTCTTTTCACGCCATCCATGCTAGACTTTTTTTATGAAAAACGAAACTTCGATTTTTGCTGTCCGTAAATGGTATTAAAAGAAAGGTGGTACATAGAGATGATTATTCTTATCATTGTCATCATTGCTGTTATTGGGCTTGCTTGGATTGCTAGCTACAACTCACTCGTTAAGCATCGAAATTGGGCCGAGGAATCGTGGGCACAAATTGATGTGCAGTTAAAGCGACGCTATGATTTAATTCCCAATCTCGTTGAAACCGTAAAAGGCTACGCCAAACATGAACAGGAAACGTTGACTGGCGTCATTGAAAAACGAAACGTCATTGCCCAGCCGAATGCGAGCCGCCACGAACGTGTCGAGCAAAATGCTGAGCTAAACGGCATGCTTAGGCAATTATTTGCCCTTGGGGAATCGTATCCCGATTTAAAAGCGAACAAAAACTTTTTGCAGCTTCAGGAAGAGCTTGCTGGAACAGAAAATAAAATTGCGTACGCCCGTCAAGCTTATAATTCAACCGTGATGCGCTATAATACCAAGCTGGAGTCGTTTCCATCCAATCTGATTGCTAATATTCATTCTTTTATGCGCATGGAACTCCTTGACATTCCTGATGAGGAAAAAGAACCGGTAAAAGTGCAATTTTAAGGAGGGGAGCCATTGTTTCATATCCAGATTGCCCGCAATAAACGAAAGACGGTTTTTTTGGTCGCCCTCTTTATTGTTTTTGTTCTCTTGATCGGCGCCGCTATTACGTACGTGCGTGCCGGCGATTACGTAAGCGGCGCTATTTTTGCCGCGGTCATCGCCGGAGGCTATACGATCTTTATGATTTCCACAAGCACCAATGTTGTCATGCGCATGAACCACGCCCGTGAGATCACTTCATCAACGGAACAGCCGTTTTTATGGCACACCGTCGAGGGATTAGCCATTGCAGCGCGGATCCCGATGCCGCGAATTTTTATTATTCAAGACAAAAGCCCGAATGCCTTTGCAACAGGGATTTCGCCAAAATCAGGCGCTGTAGCCGTCACTTCCGGATTAATGGAGCGCCTCTCCCGCGAAGAAATTGAAGGTGTGCTTGCTCATGAAGTGGCCCATATTCGCAATTATGATATACGCTTATCTACCATTGCCGTCGCTCTCGTATCGGCAATCGCCATATTGAGCGATCTCGGCATGCGTTTTTTCGTATTTTCTGGAGGACGTAATAAAGACAACAAGCATCCGCTTATTCTCATCATTGCCATTTTCCTCGTCTTGCTTTCGCCGCTTGTAGCCACAATGATGCAGCTTGCCATTTCCCGCAACCGCGAGTATTTGGCTGATGCGAGTGCAGTAGAGTTGACCCGCAACCCTGTAGCGTTAGCAAGCGCACTGGAAAATATTACGAATACGCGTATTCCTGTGGAAGAAGCATCGTCTTCAACCGCATCGCTATACTTTGCGGACCCATTAAAAAAGAAAGCCGCGTCGTTATTTTCAACCCATCCGCCGCCAGAAGAACGGATAAAACGATTGCGGAATATGTGAAAAATTATTCAGATTGATAGAAAACGCTTGTCAGCTTCAGATGAACTACAAAGGATGCGAGCGTTTGCCAAAAGACAGGGGTTGTCCCAAAAGCCTTTAAAATGAAGAAGGGGAGTCGAGATTTGAGTTGATCTCGACTCCCCTTTTTTTGATGGGTCGTTGTTTTGAGTGAATAATGGCAGGCCTTGCCCGCCATTTTCCTCAGATTGAGGGCCAATCCCAGCCAACCAAGCTCCACCGTCACCTTCTCCAACCCGCGAAGATGGAATCGTCGAAACCCGAGATTTTGTTTGGCATGCCCAAATACACTCTCGACGTCCGTTTTTCTTTGCGCGTAGAGTGTGGCTCCCCTTTCACTATGCAGTTTGGCCGCTTCTTTGGCTTTGAGTTCCTCGTAGACGGGGTTGTAATGGATTTGGCGATTCCCCTTGGCCTTCGTACAGTCCGCTTTGAACGGACACCCCTCACAGGACTCGCATTCGTAAATCTTAAAGTCGCGCTTGAATCCATAGCGATCGGTACGGCGGCGATAGGCTTTAAAGGCGACCTTCCGGTTGTTTGGGCACCAATAGACATCCTCGTGTTCGTCATACCACCAGTTATACGGATGGTAGGTCTGCTTTGGGAATGATCGTTTTTGCTCTTGGCGATAGGTGATGTAGGGAATGAGCGATGTGACCGTTTCTTGCTCTTCCATGTAAAGATAATTGCTTTCACTTCCGTAGCCTGCATCGGCAATGAACCAGTTTGGCAGAGGCAGACCTGTCGCTTTAAGGTGCTCATAATGCGGGATCAAACAACGGATATCGGTTGGGTGTTGGTGAACCGTGTAGTGAAGAATGAATTGGTTTTGCGTCGCCACTTGCCAGTTATACCCTGCCTTGAGTTGCCCATTGTTCATGTGATCGTCTTTCATCCGCATGAACGTGGCATCTGGGTCGGTTTTAGAAAAGCTGTTGCGCTCGCCAAAGAGACCCATCTGTTCTTCGTATTTTTCCAAACGAGGAAGATGGTCTTTCGTTAAGCTTCGATAGGCCTTTCGTAGTGGCTTGCTCGCTTCTTTGTGGGCCCGTTTTTCTTCTTTGGATGGGGCTTCTGCGATGGCTTGGTCCAGCGCATCCAGTTCCTTTTCCACCTTTGTGACGACGTCTTGAAGACGTTTGCGGCTGATTCGTTGCCGTTCAAACGTGGCGTCCTCCTGCTTTAAGGTTTCGGTATCCAACGTAATCGCTTCTTGAATGGCCTCTAACGTTTTATCGATTTTCATTTGAAGCTTCTCTTCGTGGGAAAGCGTGCTCTTTTTCCAAACGAACGAGTATTTATTGGCGTTCGCTTCGATTTTGGTGCCATCGAGAAAATAGGCCTCCATGTCGACATAGCCTTCTTCGATCAGAAGATGCGTCATTTCGGTATACAGGCCTTCCATCAACGATTGGAAACGTTCTGAGCGAAAGCGATTGATCGTCCGAAAGTTTGGGGCTTGTCCAGCAGCGAGCCACATCATCGGCAGGTTTTCTTTGAGGGCTTGTCCCATGGCTCGGCACGAGAACCAACGTTGCGTATACGCATATAGGACAATCTTTGTCATCATTTTCGGATGATAGGCAGGTCTGCCCCCACCTTCATACGCACGAACAAAGAAATCGTCATCCAACCCATCCACCACGTCACTGACCACACGCGCGACATGATGTTCGGGGATAAGATCGGAAAAATCCATAGGCAGATAGAGTTGATTCATGGTATACTCTTGGAAAGTGACCTTTGGGTTACGCAAAAAAATCGCCTGCTTTCGTTTGAATTTTGGTAGTGGTACCTTCATTTTAAACGATGAGGCGATTTTTTTGTGCTTTTTTATCCAAATGTAAAAAAGCCACCCCAAAAGGTCATTTATCTATGACCTTTTGGGACAGCTCCTTTTGCTAAGCGATTAGTTAGTTCAATAGCAATGACTGCTCTTTCGCTTCTTCAAAAATGCCGAGCATAATGCTCATACCTTTTTCAATTTCTGCATCAGTTGCATGAGTGAAGTTAAGGCGCAGTGTATTTAATTGGGGTGCTCCTGCATAAAAAGGCCTTCCTGGTACATAGGCCATTCCCTTTTCTACAGCGCGTGGCAGCAAAGCTTCTGTATTAATGTGCGGTTCTGCCTCTACCCATAGGAACATGCCGCCTTCTGGTTCGATAAACTGGATCGAGCCGCGCTCTTTCGCCTCTTGCAAACAATTAACCATAACATTCTTCCGGTGTCCATACAACTCACTAATGTTGTGGATATGACCATCAAAATCGAAGTCGCGACATAGATGGTAAAGTGCCTGATGCCCAATCGAGTTGGAGTGCAAGTCATTGGCCTGTTTCGCTTGCGCCATCATGCGAATAATTTGGTATGGGCCCGTTATCCAACCGGTTCGTAAAGCAGGTACGGCCGTTTTGGAAAACGTACTCGTATACAACACATGGGATCCATCATCAAGAGCCGCAATTGGCGTATAGCCCCCTGGAGTAAATTGGATGTCGCCGTATGGATCGTCTTCAAAAACAAGGACATGGTGCTTACGCGCTAAGCCCACTAATTCTTTGCGCCGCTCAAGCGTCCAAACACGGCCTGTCGGGTTTGAAAATGTTGGAACTACATAAATGACTTTAGGCTTATATTCTTTTATTTTTCGAACTAAATCGTCCATCATCATTCCGTCTGCATCACATTTAACAGGAATAATTGTCGCTTCGTAAGACTGAAAAACTTGCAATGCCGCTAAATAAGTTGGCTCTTCCGTAAATATAACGTCCCCTGGCCCAATCATCACCCGGGAAAATAAATCGATTGCCTGCTGCGAACCAGTCGTCAATAACATCTCATCAGCAGTTAAGCCTGTTATGCCTTTTTTCTCCATCCGTTCAAGAATCACTTCGCGCAAAGGCAGATACCCTTCTGTTTCTCCGTATTGCAATGCCTTATTTCCACTCGCAAACACGCGGCTAAATGCTTCTTCAATCGCCTTTAGCGGAAATAAGCCATCATCTGGCAAGCCTCCTGCAAAGGAAATGACGTCCCCTCGGTTCACCACTTTTAAGATGTCTCGAACAGCTGATGACTTCAAATGGCGGACCCTTTGTGCAAATGCATACTTCATCTCTAACACCCCGGTATCTCTTAGTCTTTTTCTCTTTTTTTTTCGTCCACTCACAAAAAAATCTGATTAATTGAATGACTTCTATTCTACTCCTCCTTTGACAAAAAAGTCAATCAATTTATGTGTTGAAAAAAACTTTCCTCCGGCAAAGGAGGAAAGCTTCTTTTTAATCCTTGATTGCGGCATATTGGGACTTGACAAGTCCAAAATAGGTCCCTTTCTTTTCCATCAGCTGGTCATGGGTACCTTGTTCAATCACATTGCCATGTTCAAGGACAATGATGTTGTCGGCATCACGAATCGTTGAGAGGCGATGGGCAATCATGATCGCCGTTCTGCCTGCCAACAGCGTTTTAAGCCCGTTTTGGATTTTCACTTCGGTTTCTGTATCAATGCTAGCGGTAGCCTCATCCAAAATTAAAATGCGCGGATCGGCAATTAACGCCCGGGCAAAGGAAAGTAATTGCCGTTCTCCTACAGATAGCACATTCCCTTGTTCTTCGACTTCAGTTTGGTAGCCTTGTTCCAACTTTTCAATAAAGGAATGGGCTCCAATTGCTTTTGCTGCTGCTATAATTTCTTCGTCTGTTGCTGAAGGATTGCCAAAGCGAATGTTATCCATGATTGTGCCTGCGAAAATAAATGTGTCTTGGAGGACGTAACTGACATGTTTGCGCAAATCGGCAAGACGAATGTCTTTTAAATCAACGCCATCTAAGTAAATTTCCCCTGAAGTTGGATCATAAAAACGGCTCATCAAGTTGACAATCGTAGACTTGCCAGAACCGGTATGGCCGACAAGAGCGACTGTCGTGCCGGCATGAAAGGTGAGGTCAACGCCGTTTAATGCCCGACGTTTGCCGTCGTAAGAAAACTCGACATCTTTAAAGACGATTTCTCCTTTTATGTCCGTAAGCGGCTTCGCATCTAGCTTATCTTCGACATTCGGCTTTTCATCAAGAAATTCAAAAATCCGCTCGCTCGAAGCCATACCGACAAGAAGCTGGTTGTACACTTGCCCTAAACGGGAAATTGGCTCCCAAAACATGCCAATGTAAAAAGCAAAAGATACAAACACACCTAATTCTAATGTACTAGCATCACTTTGGATCAAAAACGCGCCATACCAAATTAATATCGCTCCTCCAAGTGCGCTTGCCATTTCAACAAACGGCCGGAACAATGCGTTCATGCGTGTAGCCTGGCGCCAGCTCTCATAGTTTTGGCTGTTCACTTCGTCAAAGAAATCCATGTTTTCATGTTCTTGTGCATAGGCTTGTGTCACGCGAATTCCTTGAATGCTCTCATTCAAATGGGAATTCAGCCTAGATTGGCGCAAACGCACGGTTTGCCAAGCGCGGCGAATTTGCCGGCGCAGTTTCGTAGAAATAAAAAACATAATCGGCAAAACGATGAGAATGACAACCGCAAGTTCTGGGCTGAGCGAAAATAATATGACGACAATCCCAACGAGCATGACCGCATCCATCAATAAATTAATAACGCCGTTTGTAAACAAATCTTGGAGAGAATTGACATCATTGATTACTCTTACAAGAATCGAGCCAGCTGAACGCTGGTCATAAAACCGATGGGACAAATGCTGGATATGGTCAAACAGCTTTTTGCGAATGTCAAAAATAACATGCTGGCCAAGCTGATTCGTCCAGCGGATACGGAAAAGATTGGCTATATAGGCGAATAGATACAAGCTTAAAACAATGCCTGCATAAAGCACCATATCAGCGGTGGTCGCTAACCCTTTTTCCAGCCTGTCGACAGCGAATACGCCGATAAATATTGGAACAATCAGCCGCACTGCCGTCGCCAGCAGCATAACAAAAATCGTTTTTGGCAACAGGCTTTTTGCGTAAGGCGCCAAAAACGAAAATAGACGCGTCATTTGTTTCCAGTTAAAGGGTTTTTCAATAATTTCCTCAGTTGAATAGTGAAAACGAGTTTTCCTTCTTGCCTGTTCCATGCCTGGTCACATCCTTACGCTTGTTGCAGCACATATTGTTGATCTTGGTTTTGGATATCGTAAATCCGCCTGTATAGCCCTTCTTCCTGTAGAAGGCTTTCGTGATCTCCGTCTTGAACAATGTTCCCATCTTCAAGAACGAGAATCTTGTCACAATGCTTTACAGATGATATCCGATGGGCAATGACAAACGTTGTCCGCCCTTCCATTATTTCTTTTAGCGCTTGCTGGATTTTCATTTCTGTTTGCATATCAACAGCGCTGGTCGCATCGTCTAGGATTAGAATGCTCGGGTTTAAGATCATAGCCCTGGCAATGGCGATCCGCTGCTTTTGCCCTCCAGAAAGACCGAGGCCCCGTTCGCCGAGAATCGTGTCGTATCCGTCTGGAAGCGAGCTAATAAAGTCATGTGCATCTGCACGCTTAGCTGCCGCTACAATCTCTTCCATCGGAACATCAGGGTTTCCATAGGCAAGGTTGTCACGGATAGAAGAAGAGAACAAAAACGTTTGTTGAAGCACGAGGCCGATGTTGCTCCGCAGTTCCTTTACGTCATAATCTTCTACCGGTTTGCCGTCAATGAGAATATCACCCGCTGTTTTTTCATAAAAGCGCATGATAAGCTGGATAATGCTTGATTTTCCTGAGCCTGTTGCGCCGACAAGCCCGATTGTCGACCCTTTAGGTGCATGGAAAGAGATGTCCGTGAGCGCATTTTTGGCTTTGTTGTTATAGCGTAACTCGACGTTTTTGAAAACGACATCGCCCTCAAGCTTCGCATACGAGCTTGTTTGCTCTACTCCGTTTTTCCGCTCCTCTTCATCCAGTATTTCAAGCAAACGTTCTCCTGACGCTTTTGACTGTGAAAACGTGTTGATAATAAATCCAAGGTTCATAATCGGACCAATAATAAACCATACAAGGCTAAAGAAAGCCGTTAATTCGCCAGCTGTCAATTGGCCTTGTACCGCTAAATAACCGCCGAAACCAAGAAGCAGCACAGCAGACGTATTGCCGATGAATTCCATTAACGGAAAATACGTTCCCCATACATTAGCGACTTCTACGTTTTTTGCACGGTAATCGTCATTTTGTTTATGGAAACGGCTTTTTTCTGTGTCTTCCTGGGCAAGAGCTTTGACCGTATGCATGCCGCTTACATTCTCTTGCACTTTTGTGTTGAGCGAAGCAAGGGATTTACGGACACGACGAAATCCCGGGTGTACCCGTTTATCAAACTTGTAAACAACGACACTTAAAAACGGCAATGTCACCATTGTCACAATTGTCAAGGGGACTGAATAGTAAAACATAACGATCAGCGAAAAGCCGACAAGCAGGACAAAGTTGACAAGCTGGGCGCAGCCAAACGAAAGAAAAAAGCGGAATGCTTCCACGTCCGCTGTTAGCCTTGACATCAAATCGCCGGTTTTAGCATTGTCGTAATAAGTAAATGGAAGGAATTGCAATTTTTTATAAAGCGCTTTCCGAAGACGATAAACAGCCCGTACGCCAAACAAATCACCAAAATATTGGTTGATGTACGTGGCGATTCCCTTTACTGCCATGATTAAAATCAAACCGATCGCCAAGTAAGGGATAATGCCGTATTCGCCGCCGCTAATACCAACATCAATGGCGATTTGCAAAACGACCGGATAAACAACCGTGATCGCTGTCACAAAAAACAATGCGATCAATGAAAACACGAAAAACCTTTTATCTGGAAGATAAAACGTTGCCAGACGCCTAAAAGTCTCCACCGTTACACCACCTCTTAAATTCAATGCTTAGAATTACGAAATACCGTAGAGTCGTAAAATCTATCTTACTCTGAAACGAATCGACCGTCAATTAATATATCGATCATTTTGAAATTTTTTTGTTTGTCTATGTAACATAAAGACATTCGCTTACGTTGCACAAAAAAAGGGCTGTCTGCTGCCCCTATAAATACTTGCGGTGCATTTTGCCGCCGTCGTAAATAAAAACGATCTGCTTTTCATTAATTTCTGTTTCCAAATGAACCGTGCGGCCCCATAGTTGATATAGATAAGGAAGGACTCTCTCCAAATGGCCAACATCAAGTTCAATTCCTTCAAAACGATGTGTAATATAAAGCTCACCATTTTTTAAGTAATCGCCATCCGTCACCACTAGGTACGGAAACCCGCCATTGACCCGCGATTGAGTAATGTGGTCGCGTACGCCTTCCCAAGCTTTGTCGACAATCTTATAGTCAGAACCTTGTTTTTGGAACAAGTACATGTCTTCCCGGTGGACGAGCTCTTTTGTTAAATAGTTGCGGATAAAGGATGTATCCGATTCAATTTCACGGACTTCAAAGATTTTTTCTCGCCCGCTCCCTGGCTTAATCCCTTGTTTGCGCTGCATTTCCTCTGTTGGCTCGTTGTAGCGTTGTTCAATATCCTCAAAAATTTTCAACCCTAAGTAATAAGGATTAATGGATGTTTTCGATGGCTGGACAACAGCAGCGTTCAACTTCGCAAATTCAACTGCCTCTTCGCTCGTTAAATCCATCTCTCTAATAATTCGTGCATGCCAAAAAGAGGCCCAGCCTTCATTCATGATTTTCGTTTCCAATTGCGGCCAGAAATAAAGCATTTCTTCGCGCATCATTGTCAAAATATCACGCTGCCAAGGTTCCAATTCCCTGCTATGGTGTTCGATAAAACGGAGCACATCTTTTTCAGGGCTTTCAGGAAAACGTTTCTTTTTTGGAGGTGCTTCCTTTTTAGGCTGCTCTTCTAAATTCCACAAATCCTCGTATTCAGAAGCCCGTGGCTTTTCAAATGTCAAGTCGCTGCTCTCTACTGGCTTGACAAGCCCAGGGTCAATATGTTCTTGAATCGCCAAAACGGCATCAAGAAAATTTTCAACTTGCTCCTTGCCATGAATATGTTCATAGTGGGCAACCCGTTCGGCGGTTGCACTCATGCTCTCTACCATATCGCGCCGTGTATTAGAAAAGCGAATGTTGTTTTTGAAAAAGTCGCAATGGGCCAACACATGGGCGACGATAAGCTTATTTTGGATCAAACTATTGCTGTCTAATAAAAAGGCATAGCATGGATCAGAATTAATAACGAGCTCATAAATTTTGCTTAACCCTAAATCATACTGGAGCTTCATTTTGTGGTATTGCTTGCCAAACGACCAATGGTTATACCGTGTTGGCATTCCATAAGCACCGAATGTGTAGATGATATCCGCTGGGCAAATTTCATAGCGCATTTCATAAAAATCAAGGCCAAACCCTTTAGCAATTTCAGTAATCTCTTCAATCGCATATTGCAGTTCTTTCCAATTGTTAGACAACGCGCTCCCTCCTTCGCTGTCTTCCTATTCTATGAACAGCAGCGGGGGAACATGAACGAAGAAAAAGCCCTTAGCGTACAGCAAGCCTGTACGCAAGGGCAATGTTAAGAAATAAAAGCTTCCATATAAGACATGACCGCTTGTTGCAACTGATTCAGTTTTTGTTCACTCTCTCCATTGCTTGAACCGACAACACCAAAATAGAACTTCACTTTAGGTTCTGTTCCAGAAGGACGCACACAGAACCACGAGCCGTCCTCAAGTGTGTACTTCAGTACATTTGATGCTGGCAATTCAATCGCTGTCCGTTCTCCTGTTGCAGTGGCAAGCGCTTGTCTCGATTCAAAATCTTCAACTGTTGTAATGAGCCTGCTAGCCATATGTGTCGGCGCTTCTTGACGGAGAGAGGCAAGAATAGAAGCAATTTTTTCTGCCCCTTCTTTTCCTTTTAACGTTAATGATTGCAACCCTTCACGGTAATAGCCATACTTGCGGTAGACTTGCTGCAATGCTTCATAAACCGTCATGCCTTTACGCTTATAATGGAGTGCCAACTCAGCAGCAAACAGGCAAGCTTGAATAGCATCTTTATCGCGGACGAAATCACCTATTAAATAGCCATAGCTTTCTTCATAGCCGAACAAAAATGTATGTTCACCGGAACGTTCATATTCGCCCATCTTTTCGCCGATAAACTTGAAGCCTGTTAATGTATCAATCGTTGTCAGCCCGTAAGCGTCAGCAACTGCTCGGCCTAGTTCAGACGTGACAATCGTCTTGAGGACTACGCCATTTTGCGGAAGAGTCCCCTTTTGCTGGCGTGTTTCGAGAAGATAGTCAAGCAAAAGCGCGCCCGTTTGATTTCCAGTCAAGACAATGTAGTTCCCCTCGTCATCTTTCACTGCAAGCCCTACACGGTCTGCATCCGGGTCTGTAGCAAGCAAAAGGTCTGCCCCTTGGCGCTCCCCATACTCCATCGCCAATGTAAAGGCTGCATGTTCCTCTGGGTTTGGTGAAGAAACAGTTGAAAAATCAGGATCAGGTTGCTCTTGTTCAGCGACCACTGTAACGTTTGTAAACCCGCTCTCCTTTAGGGCGCGCCTAACCGCAATATTCGCTGTGCCATGGAGCGGTGTAAACACAATAGCCAACTCATCGCCATAATTCTTGTCCATTTCAGGCTGAAGCAAAATCGTCTTCAATTGTTCGTTATAAGCATCGTCCATTTCAGTAGAGATGAGCTCGTATAACTGTGCTGCTTTCAATTCTTCTTCATCGCCAACTTCAATAGCCAATTCGTCTTCGATTGATTGCACGCAAGCGACAAGCTCTTCTGCAGGGGCAGGCGGAAATTGGCAGCCATCTGCGCCGTATACTTTAAAGCCATTATACTCAGGCGGGTTATGAGAAGCGGTAATCACAATGCCTGCTTCAGCCCCGAGATAACGGACGGCAAACGACAATTCGGGCGTCGGCCGCAAACTTTCAAAAACGTACGCTTTAATGCCATGAGCGCCTAACGTGATTGCTGCTTCATGAGCAAACTTTGCCGACTTATGGCGGGAATCAAAAGCGATCGCCACTCCTTTGCTTTTTGCCTTCTCGCCTCGTTTTTCAATAAAGCGGGCCAATCCTTCGGCTGCTTTTCGAACAGTATATGTATTCATCCGGTTTGGTCCTGGCCCGATTTCCCCACGCATGCCTCCTGTTCCAAAGGCAAGTTCCCGGTAAAAACAATCTTCAAGCGCCTTATCATTATCCAAAATGGCGTCCAATTGTTGACGCACATCTGGTTCTAATTGTGCAAATTGGTTCCAGCGTTCCACTTTCTCCGCAATATTCAAAAGAGTCCCTCCCATAAAAACTGCTCTACGCTATCATTTTACACAGCATTCCCTTGGTTTGCCAGCAAAAAAACGACTTACCTGCTTGCAGGCTTGATCAAGGCATCCAATTCTAATCGGTATTGCGCTTCCTGCTCCTCGCTCCAATTAAAGCGATCACGCATGTAGCGAAAAACCGCTTCTTGGACATGTAACGCTTCTGTTTTATTAAAGTAGAACATCGCCGTGCGCCTGACTAAAAAGTCTGCGGGCGTAACCGCCATTTCTTCTTCAATCGAAAACAGCAGCTGCGCAAAAATAACCGGCGGCAACCCAAATAGACGCGCTTGTTTTTTATAAGACCAAAAGCGTGCATAAATGGCCCCTACATTCGAACCATACATATCAACTAATTCTTGTGCCTTTTCTCTGCTAATTCCATACTGCACCCCTTCAGCGAGGCGCTTTTCTTTATAATTGTCAAATTGGTCAACGCTGCCTGCATAGCCGCCAGAAAGGGTGACTGTATCCGTTTCGCACGGAGAAAAAGGACCTGCTTTTTTGGCGATACGGTCAAGAATTTGCTTGGCCAATAAACGATAACCAGTAGTGTGCCCACATACTACGGTTACAAGGCCTGAAGCAGATTCAAACCAATCATTTTTCCTGATCGCTTCATGCTTTTTTTTGTTTGTTTCAATCACAATTGGCCGCTTTACATGCCATGAGGCTTCAATATCATCGGGTGTGATCTGTGCTTGCTGAAACGTCTGATTGATTTTCGCCAACATGACCTCTCGTTCGTTTTTGTCCCTTTCATCGCTGTTTGTCAAAGACAACACGACTTTCTTGCCCCTTGGCGCCAGACTAATCAGCTTTTTGTCGTCCAATTCCAAATAAACAACTTGGTCAATCGCAAGCAGCTCTTTTGGAATGACCATATAAGCATCAGTCATATAGCCAATCGTCTTTGCCGACATAGACCGGTCTTGCTCCCGAAGAGTATCTGCCTCAATCCCTGTCGCGTTAATAATCTTTTTAGCGAACACTTTATAAGCTTCGCCAGTCAACTGATCGATTGCCACCACACCGACAGCTTTCCCATTTTCATAGAGAAATGTCTCTGCTTTCATATAATTGAGCGCCATTGCTCCCCTTCTAGTTGCTTCTTTTAATAAGTCAAAAACGAGCCGTGCATCGTCACGCCAAAATTCATGATAGAGAACAGCCCCTTTGATCGATTTGTCAGAGAGCAAAGGCGCAAGGCGATTCAGTTCCTTTTTAGATAAATGTTTGCGCTTTTCCTTTCTTGCTAAGTCTGATATACGTTCAACTACCTTTGAACCGAAAGAATGCCTGCCAAACATGCTGACTTTAAAAGCAGGAAGCAGCAAAGGAAGCTGTTTCATTAAATGCGGGGCATTTTCATGTAAAATCAAGCGCTCTTTGACATATTCTCCGTGCCATTTCATGTCAAGCTGGTGGGCCTGCCTACTCTCATTATGGAAAAGGGTTGACCAGGCACCTGAAGAACCTGAAGCAAAATCGGCTCGTTCAATTAAAACAGTCTTCATACCCCTGACTACTGCATCAAGGGCAATGCCCGCTCCTGCAACCCCTCCACCGATTACTAGTAAATCGAAGGCGTCCCCTTCCAGCTGCTGTATATACTCACCCCGCAATTCACTTGAAAAAGAATGAACCATCGACAACTCCCCAATCTGTTTGCTCACTTTCCTTATCATAGCATTTTTTCACAATAACAGAGAAGTCAGACGATAACCGGAATCCGATTTTTTAAACAAATGTTCTGTTTGGATAGTTCCGTGCTCACGGCGCTAATGAACACGCCTTTATCGTTTGCCTCCTTAATCGCTTTGGCAAAATCGGGGTCTATGCTGCTTTCCATTTCCACTGTGCTAATGTTGCTATGTTGAGAGACAAACAGAATCGCGCTCTCATACTCGGGCAACAAATTCAAAGCAGTCAATTCCCGTACATGTTTTGCGCCCCTTTTCGTGACGGCATCTGGAAAAAACCCTTTGCTGCCGCGAGCAAGCGTTACACTCTTTACTTCAAGCACCAGCGTCCGTCCGTTTTTCGAAAGCAAAAAATCAAAGCGCGATTTACCTATTGTTGCTTCTCTTTTTTCTAGCTGCCAGCCACTAAATGCTTCAAGCGAATGGGAGGCTAGCGCCTCTTCTACTAATTGGTTGGCAAAAGTCGTTTTCAATGAAACAAGGTCACCGCCAGGCGTCTCACATAGCACAGCTGTCCACGCCGTTTTTCGTAACGGGTCAACAGCAGGCTCCGCCCAAATGACGGCGCCTTCTACTAACAATTCACGCAAACGTCCTGGATCAGGCAAATGGGCCAGGACGCTTTCCCCTGTGTCAGCCCGCTTTAACTCGACAACAAAACGATTGGGGCGATGAATGAACTGCATTTTCGTTAATGGCGGCAAGCGCATTGTGATTCTTCCTTTCTATTAAGACACATTCGATCATGTCTGTTCAGTCTGCTTTCACTTACTGTTTGTAAACGACATGATAAATGTCATCACGGCGGTCACGTAATTGATTAACGCTGCCAGAACGGCGGTGGCGCCGCAAAATTTCCAAATCAACGTCTCCTACTACGACGGTTTCAATATTAGGGCTGCACTCCCCTACGATGCCGTCGCGGGGAAACGTGAAATCAGACGGCGTGAAAATGCCAGACTGGGCATACTGGATATCCATATTGGCCACATCAGAAAGATTGCCGACTGTGCCAGAAATGACGGTGTAAATTTGGTTTTCAATCGCCCGTGCCTGGGAACAGTAGCGGACACGCAAATAGCCTTGGCGGTCATCTGTACAAAATGGCGAAAAGATGATGTTCGCCCCTTTGTCAGTAGCAATACGGGCCAATTCTGGAAACTCAATGTCATAACAAATTTGAATGGCAATTTTGCCACAATCTGTGTCAAATACTTTTACTTCGTCGCCGCCGCTAATTCCCCAAAAAAGCCGTTCGTTTGGGGTAATATGGAGTTTATATTGTTTTTCAATCGTACCATCACGGCGGAACAAATAGCTGATATTATAAATTTTCCCTTCTTCTTCTACGTAATGGGACCCGCCGATTATATTGACGTTGTAGCGAACAGCAAGCGTCGTAAACAGTGCAATATAATCCTCTGTAAACTCCGTTAAACGGCGAATCGCCTGGCTTGGACTTTTCTCGGGAAGAAAAGATAATAGCTGAAGCGTGAAAATTTCAGGAAAAACAGCAAAATCGGATTGGTAACTAGCTGCTACATCTGCATAATACTCACATTGGACAGCGAAATCATCAAATGAAGCAATTTTTTTCATCTCGTATTGGATCGTCGTAATCCGCACAGGAAAAGACGTTTTAAAACGCCTTTTTGGCGTAGATGGCTGGTAGTCAATATTATTCCATTCCATTAATGTTGCATATTTCATACTCGCTTTGTCATCAGTCAAGTAATTGGCGTTAACACGTTTAAGGGAAAAGCCATTAATAACTTGGAACGTTAAAACCGGGTCATAAATATTATGCATCGTTACTTGGTCTACATATTCCCGTGGTGAGATTTTGTCCGCATATTTGTAGTAGTTTGGGATGCGCCCACCAATAATAATGCTTTTTAAATTTTTTTCCCGGCACAAATCTTTCCGCGCTTCATATAGACGGCGGCCAATTTTCATGCGGCGAAAATCAGGGTGCACCATTACTTCAATCCCGTATAAATTGTAGCCATCAGGATCATGGTTGGTAATATAGCCTTGGTCGGTAATTTCATCCCAAGTGTGCTGGTCGTCGTATTCATCAAAATTGATAATTAAACTAGAACAAGAGCCAATGATTTGCCCATCGTATTCGACGCAAAATTGGCCCTCTGGAAATATGGAAATGTGGCTCTTTAATTCTTCACGGCGCCACGGCTCCATATTTGGAAAGCATAGTTTTGACAAATTTATAATATCGTTAAAATCCTTTTCTTCGATATGGCGAAGAATGATTTTTTTTTCGAACTTAGACACATCAATTTCTTTCATGCTGCTCACACCTTCCTCACTTGAACATGTCAATTCATTCCGTAGTTTACCTCTTTTTCAGCTGTTTGAATAGTGTTTTTCCCCGTTCCGTTAAAGAAGGAAAAGTTTTCAAAAAGTAAAGGTGCGTTGCGAAGTTGTCCTGACATGGTAGTCACAGGATTGGGCCAGATTCTATCATTGCTTTTTAACAAGGCTTAACGCGCAGACGCTGCTAAATCGCCGTAAGAACGATTTGAACTTAATAGAAATTATCGGGCTGCACACTAAAAATGGCTGATTGTTAGGAGGAAACATACACTAGCGAACTAACGAGAGGGAATGATTTTGGCAAAAGGTCAATCCTCCATTTGCCTAAAGGGGATTGCTTGGTTTACGGCTTGTAGTTTGAAAGGGAATTACCGGGAGGACGCCAAGTTTGATAGCTACGTGAACGTGGGTAAGTCCCCGATTCCAGTTGGCGATGAGCAACATTCGACATGCCGGAAACGGGGCTTATTAAAAAATAGATAAAAATGCATTGCAATTGAATGAGCAATCGTCTAATTGAATAGGGCGTTCCTTTGAATAAAGGCTCTAGAGCGCTATAGCTCTCTATGCATTTGCCGTGTCTCTGCTGCTTCCTACAAAAACGTTTCACGCAAATGGAGTGCTCGTGTCGGAAAATCTGTGAAAACGGCTGGACAGCCCCAAGAAAATAGCTTTTTCAAAGTTGTCGTGTCATTGACAGTGAAGGCCCGAACAGCAATATTTGCCTGATTCATTTCTTCAATTAATTCTTTTGATACGTGCATACTATCTAAATGGTAGCCTTTTGCCCCTAACTGCTTCAGATAGCTGGTTGCTTTAAATAAAGGCCCTTTTACAAGTGCTGCCGTTTCAATGAAAGGTAAATGGGCTTGCAACTTTGCTAGCAACATATGGTCAAATGAAGAAACAACAAGACGCTCTTTAAACCGGTTATCGCGAATGAGCGGCAAAATCGCATCAATGACCCGTTCATGCGGCTGGCCGTACCCTTTTATTTCTAGGTTTAAATGGAGCGACGGATAACTCGCTGCCCAGTCGAGCAGTTCAGACAGGAAAGGGATACTTTCTTGTTTTTGGTACGTTTGCTTGGCAGCTGCATTCAATTGTTTCAACTCATTGGCCATGTATTGGCAAACAGGGCCTTGCCCATTGGTTGTTCGGTTGACCGTGCGATCGTGAATTACAACAGGTACATCATCTTTCGTTAATTGGACATCAAATTCAATGCCGTCTGCCCCTGCTTTTGCCGCTTGTTCAAAAGCCTTCATCGTGTTTTCCGGATAAGACCCAGACGCACCACGGTGGGCATAAATTAACGTTTTCATCCATGCACCTCCTTTCCGTTTACGTTCTTCAAAGGTTTGTTTTAAAAACAAAGGGAGGTGTTTATTCTTTACTTTCCATTCTTACAAAAAAAGTCCCCTTTGTTTCTCCTTGACATGCAAGGTTAAATTGATCGCCATCAGCGATTGCCCCGACACCTTCTGGCGTGCCTGTAAAAAGCAAATCGCCCTTTTTTAAACCAAAAGCAAGATGGCATTCTTGGACAATTTCATTAAATGAAAACAACATATTCTCCGTATTGCCTAGCTGGACGACCTCGCCATTTCGTTCGAGAGAAAAGTTGAGGCTTTTGCTTTCTTGTTCACCTGGAAACGGGAAAAATGGCGTTAGGATGGCAGAGTTGCGAAACCCTTTGGCACGGAGCCAAGGGTGCCCTTTTTGCTTTAGCTTGCTTTGCAAGTCTCGCAACGTTAAATCAACACCTATGGCCATCTCCGTGACGACATCATCAAGTGTATCTCCATCCTCCATGTCTTTGGCAATTTTCAATACAATCTCGGCTTCATAATGGATGGCCCCTTTGTCACTTGGATAAAGAAGCGTCCTTCCGTCAGCCAACACAGCTGCGCTTTTAGGTTTGCCAAATAACAACGGTTCCGTCGGCACTTCGTTTCCTAATTCTTTCGCATGGTTGGCATAGTTACGGCCAATGCAATAAATGCTCGCAATTTCCTCCATTCCATCCCCCTCTGTGTCATTACACCGACGACACGGTTTCATTGTCTTATTAAAACAGATTTAAGTTGCCCACTCGTGCGATCGCCTCACGCAATGTCGTTTTGTCAGCGAGGAGCCCGATACGCACATATCCTTCTCCATACTGGCCAAACCCGTTTCCTGGAGCGACGACGAGATGGGCTTTGTCAAGAAGCAGTTCACTAAATTCCTCGGACGTATAGCCTTTTGGTACAGGGAACCAGGCAAAAAACGAACCTGATGGTTGTTCAACTTGCCAGCCAATTTCCTGGGCTGCCTCCCAAAGGGCTTCGCTCCGTTCTTTGTACAGACCAACCAGCTCGTGTACACTGGATTGATCGGATTGCAACGCGCAGGCAGAAGCTGCTTGAAGGCCGCCGAAGAGACTACAATGGTAATGATCTTGCAACTCTTCTAGCATCGCAACGATTTCCTTATTGCCAAGCACGAAACCGACACGCCAGCCTGCCATATTGTACAATTTCGACATAGTAAAAAGCTCTACGCCTACATCCTTTGCCCCCTCTTGCTGCAAAAAGCTGCATGGCGTGCCATTAAACCCGATTGCACCGTAAGCAAAGTCATGAATGACCGCAATACAGTGCGAACGGGCAACAGCGACCGTATCGTCAAAAAAGCGCGCGTCGGCTGTCGCGCCAGTTGGGTTGTTAGGATAATTTAGAAACATCATTTTTGCTTTATCCAACACATCAGAGCCTAGCTCATGATAATCTGGCAGAAATCGGTTGTTCCTTAACAACGGCATTGGTTTCGCTATTGCTCCCGTTATCGCGATGCCTGACAAATAGTCTGGATAGCCTGGATCAGGTACGAGCGCCATGTCCCCCTTATTTAATAAACATTGGCATAACTCAACAATGGCTGTTTTTGTTCCTGGCACAATGGCGACCTCGGTTTCAGGGTCCAACTCCACGCCATACTGCTGTTTGTAATAAGCAGCGATTGCTTCCTTTAAAAACGAATACCCACGAAAAGGGCCGTATCGATGAAACTGCGGCTCGCTGCTTGCCTCACGCAGCGCCTCAACAATAAAGGCAGGAGTCGGCTGATCGTGGTTGCCTTGGCCTAAATTTATGAGATCATTATGTTCTTGAGCCAATCGTTGTGCTTTGTTTACTAATTTCGCAAAAAATTGACTTGGCAGCTGTTCCATCATTTTTGCTTGCTGTATGTCCATTGCCATCCCCCCACTCACTGTCTGTTATTCCTGTTGCAAAAAGCCCTTTTCTTTCAAGAAGGCATCCAAATGAGGCCGCTTCCGTTCCTTTGTGTAAGCCGCCATCGCTGTAGTCCAGCCAGTGGTTCGTTTGCCATTCGTGCGCTCCGCATAATAAGCGCTCATTGTTTCATCATAGACAGAAAGGGCATCTTCCTGATTAATTTGATATGTTTCTTGATGGAGCACAGCTTTTAAAGGCAGGCGCGGCTTTTGCCCAGGTTCACTGTCAGGCTCGCCTATCGCCATGCCCATTACCGGGAATACATATGTAGGCAAATGAAGCAAATCGCTTACTTCCTTTGGTTGATTACGAATTCCGCCAATCATCACACCGCCAAAGCCGAGCGATTCAGCGGCAAGCATAAGATTTTGGGCAAATAAAGCGGCATCAACAGCACCAACGAGAAGTTGCTCCGCCCCACCGACATCAAATGAAACGTGATGCTGTTTGCTGGCACTTGCATGCCGTGAAAAATCTGCGCAAATGACAAAAAACACACTACACTCATTTACCCAACGTTGGCCACCTGTTAAATCGGCGAGTGTTTCTTTACGAGCAGTATCCTCCACAGCTATAACGGAGTACGCTTGTACATGATGGGAGGTCGACGCCCACTGCGCCGAGCTGACAATCGTTTCAATTTGCTCCTTTGTGACGCGCTTATTTGTAAAAGCGCGAATCGACCGATGACTGGTCATAAGCTTTAGCACATCATTGCTTTCCATCTCCACCACCACCTGTTTCATTTTTTTGCTGATAATGGTAGTGTACTAAAAATGCCGAAAAAGAGGAACTATTAGCTGCAGGATCAGCCGATTTTCTTACTAAATCATACAAAAAGAGAACCGTATCAATGTTGCGCCGGTTCTCTTTTCTTAAACCAAAGCTATTCTACAAATGTGCTTTTTGCGTATAAGCGCTTGCCGCTTCTTCGTCGGCAATGACTGTGACATTTGGATGCTTGTTTAATATAGAAGCTGGGAACGCCTCATTGACTTCATTTGAGCGTAACTTGGCGAACGCTTCCGCTTTTGCTTTCCCAGAAATAAGCAACAAGATTTCTTTTGCTTCCATAATCGTTTGAATCCCCATTGTAATCGCTTGTTTCGGCACATCTTTTAAAGTTGGGAAATACCTAGCATTGGCTTGGCGTGTTTCTTCGGCCAACTCGACAACATGGGTTCTGCTCGAAAATGGCGTCCCTGGCTCATTAAAACCGATATGGCCATTGCTGCCGATACCGAGAAGTTGAATGTCAATTCCGCCCGCCTCGGCAATCATGTTTTCATAAGCACGGCATTCTTCTTCAAGGGACGGAGCCATTCCATTTGGCAAATGCGTTTTTTCCTTTGGAATATCGACATGATCAAACAACCGTTGCTTCATATAGTGGCGGTAACTATTTTTATCCTCTGCAGGCAAGCCGACATATTCATCTAAATTGAACGTTTGCACATGTGAAAATGATTGGCCGTTTTCCTTTGCTTTTGCAATCAAAGCGGTATACGTGTTTTCCGGTGTGCCCCCTGTCGCAAGTCCGAGCGTTATTTTTGGAGACTGCTGAATTCGCTCAAACAAGAGTGCTGCTGCTTTTTGGCTCATTTCTTCATAATTTTTTACGTGAATAATATTCATACGTCATCCTCCTTGCCATATGCTTTTTTCCCTAAACAATAGGTGTACAACACATCGCCTTCTTTTGTGAGCACAGTGAAATCGCCATCTTTCCCAGGCGCCAATGACCCTTTTTTCGCGTCAATGCCAATTTTTTTCGCTGGGTTGTAGGAAGCCATTTGCACCGCTTGTTCCAATGAGCAGCCAGTATAAGCAACCATATTTGCTACCGCCTTGTTCATTTGCAAAACAGAACCGGCAAGCGTGCCATCAGAAAGCGTCGCTCTTCCATCGTTTACAGAAACGTCCTGGCCCCCTAAATCATAAGCACCGTCAGGCAACCCTTTTGCCCTCATCGAGTCAGTAATAAGCAGGCACTGATTCGTGCCCTTTGCTTTCCAGGCCAGCTTCACCATTTCTGGATGGATGTGAATGCCGTCAACAATTAACTCAATATCGAGTTCATCAAGGAGTAGCGCTCCGCCAGCTACGCCTGGTTCACGATGATGCAAAGAACGCATGCCATTGTACATATGCGTAACTTGGTTTGCACCTGCTGCAACAGCTTGCTCCATTTCACTATAGACAGCATCTGAATGGCCAATTGACGGATTCGCGCCTTCTGAACGCAAATAGGCTGCCAACTCGCTGCCATTTCGTTTTTCCGGTGCGTAGGTTACTTGTTTAATCATGCCTTCTGCTAAATCGATCCATTTTTTCATGATTGGTACGGATGGTTCTACAATGTATTCGAGAGGCTGTGCGCCTTTTTTCGTTTCATTAATAAAAGGCCCTTCAATATGTAGGCCGACAATTTCTGCTTCTTTATCCGCCCGTCTATAAGCAACTACATTTTCAATCGCGGCTTCAATGTGCTCATGTTTTTGGGTAATGGTTGTCGCAAGAAAGGCAGTCGTCCCTTCGGCTGGCAAATTTGCTGCCATTGTTTGCAACGCATCCTTTGTACGGTCCATTACATCGGCACCATAGCCGCCATGTATGTGCACGTCAACAAAGCCTGGGACAACGACGGCATCAGCTGGAATCGTTATCTGTACTGTATCTTCGTTCTTATAATCGTCGCCGTTGCCAACACCAACCGCGGTAATTTTGCCATTATTGATCGCAAGAAACCCTTTCTCGTATTTACGACACCCTGGTTCCCCTGTGATCAACTGTCCCCCTGTTACAACGATACTTGCCATGCGATCACCTTCCTCGTTTCATCATTCCCTTTGTTTCTTTTAGTATACGCTCTAGTCGTTTAGTTGTCTATACCAATTACAATGAAAAAAAATTATGGTATACTGATTTTATCATATGTTCGGAGGACAAAGGCATGATTGACAAACAGTCTCCTATTCCGATTTATTTTCAAATTGAGGAGCTTATTAAAAAGCAAATTGCCGATGGGATTTTAAAACCAGGCGAAGCGTTGCCATCTGAGCGAGAATTTGCCGACATGTACGGCATTAGCCGCATGACCGTTCGCCAAGGCATTAACAATCTTGTCCAGCAAAAAAAACTATACCGTGAAAAAGGGCGAGGCACATTCGTATCGTGGCCTAAAATTGAACAACCACTCTCTAAAATGACCAGTTTTACAGAAGATATGAAAAGCCGCAACATGGAGCCTGGTTCAAAGTTGCTCTCTTTTAAAACCGCTAAAGCGGATGAACCGATTGCCAAAGTGCTTGCGGTTGAGGAAGGCACCCCTATTTATGCCATTAAACGTGTGCGCCTAGCAGATGAGTTGCCTATTGCCTTGGAACGGACTTATATTGCTTGCGAGCTCGCCCCACATTTAACCGCTGACACATTGAACCATTCGCTTTACTCCTACTTTGAACGGACATGCGGCTATTCAATTTCTGATGCAGAACAGACAATCGCAGCCGTCCTCGCTGACGAAGAAGATGCCCGTTGGCTTACGGTGCCCGTCGGCTCCCCACTTTTGGCGATTCGCCGGCAAACAAGGCTTGAAGACAATCGTGTATTAGAAGCTGTTTATTCCCATTACCGTGGTGATCGCTACCACTTTGTAACGAAAATGGTACGTTGATGTTGTGCAAACGAGACTTGAGGCGCCTGACTCATTAGCAGGCGCCTCCTCTTTATGCCCAAACCACGCATATCTGTCATGATAAAAAATCTCGTTGTTTTTTTCAGAAAAGTATTGACAGTAC
Source organism: Shouchella clausii (assembly GCF_002250115.1). Lineage (GTDB taxonomy): Bacteria > Bacillota > Bacilli > Bacillales > Bacillaceae_D > Shouchella > Shouchella clausii. The sequence continues at coordinate 4,265,796 of NZ_CP019985.1, forward strand.
GATTTGTTGCTGCTAATTTAGAATCAACTACAATTTGTGCGAACATTACAACATACGTACGTATCTGAAAGGCTGGTGATCTCCTTGGTTGGTCGTTTAAAGGAAACTCCCTCACAGGAAATGATTGACTTATTGTTTAAGCCAAGTATTAGCTCCGATTTAAAATATCACTATTCATACTTGCTGAAAATTAACAGCGTCCATTTATTAATGCTAAAATCGGAGGGTATTATCCCTGACGAAGCAGCCCGTAAAATCCACTCCGCCCTCGCCAACTTGCAGGTGACAGGAAAAGAGGCATTGTCGATCAATCCTGCTCTTGAAGATTTATATTTTAATGTGGAAGCTTATATTATCGAGCAAACAGGACCAGAGATAGGTGGACAAATGCACACAGGAAGAAGCCGCAATGATATTTTGGCGACTGTGAGCCGCATGCGAATACGCGAAGAAATGATCGAAATTTACGAACTAGTCTGTACACTAAGGCGGACATTAATTGATTTAGCTACTGAACATACGGCAACATTAATGACTGGTTACACACATTTACAGCCAGCTGAACCGATTACGTTTGCCCATTACCTTTCCGCACTGCTGCACGGATTCGAGCGGGATTTCACACGCCTGTATAACTGTTATGCCCAAATCAACAAAAGCCCGCTTGGTTCTTGCGCCCTTGCCTCAACTACGTTTTCGATTAACCGAAAATTCACGATGGATTTATTAGGATTCACCGATTTGCTTGAAAATTCGCTTGACGGCATCGCCTCTCGAGATTATGCATTAGAAGCACTTTCAGCATTAAGCATATTTAGTAACTCATTAAGCCGCTTCGCACAAGACCTTTACACTTGGTGTTCGTATGAATTTGGTTATCTTGAAGTCGGTCATTCAGTAGCAGTTATTAGCAGCATTATGCCGCAAAAAAAGAACCCAGTTACGCTCGAGCATATTAAAGCGAAGGCTGGACATATTCAAGGCGCACTTGTATCCTCCCTCTCAGTATTAAAGAATACCCTTTATTCGCATTCGCGGGATACAAGCATGGAAAGCATGAAATACACATGGGAAGCGATCAACGAAACGAAAGCAGCCATTCGGCTTATGGTCAAAACCTTACAAACGCTTACCGTTCATAAAGACAATATGGCTGCTACTACTCGCCAAAACTTTAGTACAGTGACTGAGCTAGCAAATGCACTAGTAAGACACTACCACTTTTCGTTCCGCACCGCCCATCATATCGTTGCTGAAATTGTCAACGAGACACTGAATCAAGGGCTGGGATCTGATAAAATAGAAGCAAGTACAGTTGAACGTGCCATCAAACAGGTAACAGCAAAAACGGTTTCTGTCACCAAAGAATTTGTTGAGCAGGCCCTTGATCCGGAGCGAAATATTTCACTTCGGACCGTGCGCGGCGGCTCAGCCCCTGTTGAGGTTGCACGGCAATTACAGCAGCTCGAACAGACACTAGCATCAGATCGCCAAAAAATTAGCGATTTGAAACAGGCTCTGCAATCTGCTGATCAACTATACAAACGCTACGCTGCGGAACTCGAAAGGGGGTCGCAGTAGTATGAATGAGTGAGGCGAGCCGACGTGATTGATGAAGAAAGCAGCATTCCCCTTTATTTGCAATTAAAAGATCTCTTTGTTGAAAAAATAGACAGCGGCGAATGGCAAGAAAATGCGAAGATCCCAGACGAACTTACATTGGCGAGCCAGTATCGGTTAAGCCGCTCAACCGTTCGCCAAGCATTGTTAAAACTCGTTGATGAGGGGCGTTTGACCCGAAAACAAGGAAAAGGGACATTTGTGAATGAGAAAAAAATCCAAACACCTGTGTTTAGTTTTTATTATCCTGAAAAATTCGGAAAAAAACACACCGTTTTGTCAGCTCAGGAAATAGCTTGCTCGGCGACAGTCCAGTCGGCATTGCAACTATTTCCTGGCGAACTTGTCTATGAGCTCATCCGTCTCCGCTATTTTGAGGATGAAGTTGTCGCTGTTGAAACATCTTATTTACCGAGTGCAGCGGTTCCTGGCTTGTTGCAGAAAAATCTTGAAGGCACTCTTTATGAACTATTGATTACTCAGTACAATCTGCAAATCCAAGCATATGACACCACGGTAGAACCGGTAATCCTAACCCAGTTGGAAACCGAACGCCTACAAGTTGAAGGTAACGGACAGCCTGCTTTAAAAATTACAAAAATCGGCTCAACATGGAATAAAAAGCGCTTAATTCTCACGAAAAGCATTTTCAGAGGCGACCGCTGTAAACTCATGTTCCACCATGAATAGAGTCGCCCATCTAAAGCTTTGTTGCAATAGAGCTTTAGATGGCGTTGTTTTTTACAGAATATTCAATTTTATTAGGAGGGGTTTGTGTGGATGTATCGATTTGGGTAATTGTCGCAAATATGACTGTGCTCTTAGGTGCCATCGTCTTTTCCTTTTATATTAGCAAACGTACTAGGAACAACGAAGGCTGGGCTGTTGGTGGACGGGCTTTGCCTGTCTATGTCGTCATTTTAACACAGTTCGCGACGGCTTCTGGCGGCGGCATGCTTGTTGCTCAAGTTGGGATCGGCTATGCTTTCGGTTGGAGTGTGATCACTTACGGCTTGTTTACAGGAGCGGGAGTCCTTGCCCTTCTGTTTCTTGCGAAATGGTTGCGCAAAAACGATTTTATTAGTCTCCCTGACATTTTCAAAAAAATATATGGCACTCACCCGTTCTTGATCACGACGATCACATTCATGACAATGGTGGTCCCCTTTGGTTGGCTATGTACGCAATTAGTTGCTTTCGGCCGATTGTTTTCAGAATTGACTGGCGTTGAGCCTTGGCTGTTAATGCTTATCTTCACAGTCATTTGCCTTTTATTTATTATCCCAGGAGGACTGGTATCTGTTGCCTGGACAGACTTGATTTTTGGAATTCTCATGCTCGTGATGGCTGTAGTGGCTTCTGTTTATGCGATCACATCAGCCGGCGGTTGGTCAGCGATCGTACAGGCAGTCCCTCAAGAGAATATTGGCATTGAAGGCTTTTGGTCCGTCGGACTTCTAACAGTGCTCTTTTGGTCATTATCGCTCACACCAGGCACAATGACCAATCAAATGTACTTCCAGCGCATTTATGCTGCTGACAGTATGAAGACAGTCGTCATTTCATTGTTATCTACTGCCGCTCTCCTCATTTTGACGAAGTTTTACGCAGCGTTAGTCGGCATGTCCGCCTACACGATGAACCCAAACTTGGATAACCCTGAAAGTGCTGCTGGCATGTTTTTATCCAATATGCCATCCATTTTAATGGTCGCCTATTCTACTTTCATTTGTGCAACCTTGTTGTCGACGGTCACCAGCGCAGTCCAATCCGTCGTCGTTAATATCACCCGTGATATATACCAGTCGTATCTTAATCCGAATGTCAGCGACGGACAGTTGCTCCGGACATCACGTATTTTTTCAGTGTTTGTCATCTTCTTTGCATTTGCTCTTGCGACGTTATATCCACGGGCACTTGACTGGATTGTCGCTTCTTATGCTTATTCAGCTGCCGGTCTGTTTGCTCCACTGTTTATCGGCTTCGCTCTAAAAGACAGACAATTCCTTACTTTCAAAGGAGCGATTGCCGGTATGCTTTTTGGAATCGCAGGCGCAGGCTTGGCCCATTTGCTCGGTACAACCATCCCATACGTTGCTTTCGGCTTACTTGCCTCCACGATTGGTCTGCTCATAGTAAGTGCAGCGACCCGAAACAAGAAAACGGCAGCTGTTGCCCGTAAAGAAACGTCCATTTAACATGCAATGAAAAAGCAGGCTAGGGCAGCCTGCTTTTCTTGGTCATGAACTAATATAATCCCCGCCATTAATATGGATCGCCTGTCCGGTCATGTAGGAAGAGTCGTTTGAAGCGAGGAGTACATAGGCACCGACAAGTTCACTCGGCTGACCTGCTCGTCCCATTGGCGTCGTTGTGCCAAACTCAGACACTTTCTGCTCGTCAAAAGAAGCAGGAATCAACGGCGTCCAGATTGGGCCAGGGGCTACGCTGTTTACGCGAATATGCTTTGAAGCAAGCGCCTGCGCCATTGAACGGGTAAAGGCTGTAATGGCGCCTTTGGTACTCGTATAATCAATCAACGTCACGTTGCCCCGATAGGCATTAATAGAAGACGTATTGATAATAGCGCTACCTGGCTTCAAATAATCAAGCGCTGCTTTCGTATAATACACATATGAATAGAAATTGGTCGCAAATGTACGGTGGAGCTGTTCGGCTGTTAGTTCCCGTAAATCGTTGACTGGATGTTGCTCTGCAGCGTTGTTGACTAAAATATCTAGGCCGCCAAGTTCCGTGACTGTACGTTCAACGCTCTCCTTACAAAACGTTTCATCACTTATGTCGCCTGAAATCGTAATGCACTGGACGCCCTCTTGTTCGACGCGCTGCTTGGTTTGTTCTGCGTCTTCATGCTCATCTAAATAGACGATCGCAATATGGGCGCCTTCTTTAGCATACCCGACTGCCACGGCGCGGCCGATACCCGAATCGCCACCAGTAATAAGCGCTACTTTGCCGCGTAGTTTTCCTGTGCCTTTGTAATCGTCGTCTTCGTAGATCGGGCGCGGTTCCATCACCGCTTCATCCCCTGGTTGCTTGTCTTGTTTTTGCGGCGGAATGCCATTTGCTAAATAATTGTGTAAGTCCATTTTCTCTCTTTCCTCCTCTTCTTCATCATTAGTATTGGTATACCTCAAAAGTTAGGGTATTTAAACATAAGCACTTTTCATCCGTTAAAACACCTGAAATTTTTACTAAAAACTGCATACATACGCGGTGTGATCATGCTAATCTGTCATTATGGTGTACAAAACAGGCCTTTTTCATGCAAAAACAACTCTACTTGGACAGCCTTAAAAAAAAGCGGTATACTCTAGCATAGATTGAGGTGAAAACGGTGAAAACAATCCACGTAACAAGAAAACTTCTTTCCAAGTACAAAACGATTGAAGAAGCGTTGCTTGATGCTAGCGATGGGGATACGATCAAAATAGATCAAGGAACATACCAGGAGTCTGTGACAATTGCCAAGTCTGTTCATTTAGTCGGCCTCGGTGAACCGGAAACAGTTATCATTCAAGCGCCAATGGATATCATCAATAAAGCGTCGGTGTCGATAAAAAACATATCTTTTGCCGAATGCGAAAAAGGGCTAACCGTTAAAAACGGATATGCGCAATTGACTCATTGTCAGTTTACTCGCCTGAAAAAATGGGGGATCCATGTACTTGAGGATGGCCATCTTGATTTAACCGACGCCACGATTCGCCATAGTGGCATCGGCCTATTTGTAGTTGGTCGAGCCCGCGCCGAGTACTGCGCTTTATACAGCCAACGGGGCAGTCAAGTCTGCGTAAGCGGAAACGGCCGGTTTGTAATGAAACACTCGCATATTTACCAAGGAAAGAGCGCGGCGATTTATTTTGACCAGAACAGCCGCAGCTTTGTGGAAAATTGCCAAATCTACGGCCATCATTCTGAAAATATGCAACTTAAATCAACAGGCAACAGCGAAGCCGCTTTAAAAGATTGCCTGATCTATGAAAGCTCTTCTGGAGGGGCACTTGTCCTTGGCGAATCGAAGCTGACATTGAATTCATGTACGTTGACTAATAATGTACCGAGACAAGTAGTCGTTTTAGGCGGGGAAACGATTATCCAAAATAGTTTGTTTGAAACAGGACAAATTGGAGTGGACATTAACGATAACGGTACCGCCCAACTTGAAGCAACGATTCTCACGTCGCACGAAGACGACCATATTCGCGTTGGCGATGGCGCCCTTTACGTGTATCGAAGTACAATTAAATTTGGGCAAAAATCAGGCGTAGTCCTGACGAAAAACGCCTATGCCCATATTGAATCAAGCGATTTGTTCGGCCACATGATGCCACAATTAGCAGTAAGCGAACAAGCACGTGTAAGCCTAAAACATAGCGCTATCTTCTATGGCAAACATTATGGGTTTTGGCTGACGGAACAAGCAAGTGCAGATGTTGGCCACTGCCGCTTTTATGAAAATGAACTGAATCAACTCGTCATTGCAGACAAAAGTGAAGCCGACCTAGAAGACATACAAGTCTTTGATGGAGCGCAAAGCGGCCTTTATATTCATGACCATAGCCATGCGAATGTTGTAAATTCAACTTTTTACCATCATAATGACCTTTATCCGCAAATTTATGTAAGCAGCCATTCAACGATTACAATGAAAGAAAGCAAGCTTTATGACAGTTATGAGAGCGGCATCCGCTTTGACATGGAAGCGAGCGGGCTCCTGGAACATTGCCAGTTTAGCGGCCATTACGAAGCACAAATTGATATCCAACATAGCGCTCCAACGATTCGAGAATGCGTGATCGAAAACGGCGGAACTTGCGCCATTCGCTTGCTCCATGCTGGCGGCTTCATCGAAAATTGTACATTTAGCGGCCATGAACACAATATTGCCATTGGGGGCGAATGCGACACAGACATTATCGGTCAAGAAGCTGACGCATTGCGCCAATACGCCGAAGCATTAAGTGTGACAGAAGAAATGGAAGCACAGCTCTCACAAGCTGAAATGCGGGCAGCACTAGAAAAAGCACAAAAAGACGCAGAGCGTGAAGAGCGGACAGTGGAAATTGTCGGTCTTGTAGAGGAATTGGAAGAACAACTCGGAAAAAAATAATCCTTTAGCAGATAATAGCTAAAAATTGAGGCGCCCTCTACAAGAAGGCGCCTGAGGTTGTCGACAAAGTCGACAAAATCATTCAGACTGATAGAAAACGTTTGTCAGACGAGGAGTGCAGCCGAGGGAAGATGCGAATAGAACGGGGGTTCATGAGCATATGACCGAGGCAAACGACGAAGTATGCGAGCGTTTGTCTACAGTCTGAGGCGCCCTCTACAAGAAGGCGCCTCATTATAGTCCGTTGAACGTATTATTCAGACTAAATCACGGGCTTATCCATTTTCCGTAAAAACGCAATTTGCCCGATATGGTAGGCATTATGCGTTGTTGTATTTGCAATTAACCCCCACCATTCGGCCTCTACCGGATAGCCTTTTACCTTCTCTGACAATTGCTTTTCTGTAATTAAGTCCTGCCAACGCAACAAAATGCCCAGCAGCTCCGTTTGCAAAGTTTGGAAGTTTTTATCTTTGGGGACAAGAAAGCTATCCGCATTCTTTTCAATGCCAGGTACTCTACTTGCGTCCGCTTTTTCATAGCGTGTCTGCCATGTTTGATTCCAGTAGATTAAATGTTGGACAATCTCGGCAATGCTATGACTCGATTTGTCAGGTTTCCAAAACGCCTCTATTTCCGTGATCCCTTTGACAGCTTCTTGGAAAGGGATATACCAGCTGGGGGCATTTGTATTTGCTAATAATTGGTCTAATAATACTGTTTTAGCATCAACCATTTTTCTCAACTCCTCCTATAAATCTTCTAAAAAATCGAATTTGGCAGTTTCCACTGGAACTCCTTTCTTCCTGTATCGCTGTTTATCCGCTCTTTGCCTCCTATTTTATTAAAAGCAAAAGGATACCATACACCTACTATCGCAGAAGTGATATAGGGCGTAAAGTATACTAGGGTTGGCAACGTGTCAATCACTGTAAATTGTGATAAAACGAATGGCAGCCCGCTTCCATACCCGGTATTCGTTTTCCGATGTCCAATGGAAGTATCTTTTACCCAAACTCCCTTATTTTGCTTTTTCTTACTCATAAGGGTACTCTAGTCATGCGAAGTTCTGACGATTATAGGCACGGAAAACAGCAACGACCAGCAAATACCTGACTGCTGGTCGTTTTTGTTTTACTTCTTATTTCGGTACAAATACATCGTAAGCGGAGCAAAAACAGCTGCAATTAAAAACGATACAGCTACTACCCAGCCTACCTGTTCACCCGTCGCCGTTCCATGCATGAAGCCACGAACGGCATCGACTAATAAGGAGATTGGATTGATGTCGACAAAAACTTGGAGCCACGATGGCAACGTTCCTGGATCGACGAAGACATTGCTAACAAAAGTGAGCGGAAACAGCACCATCATGCTGACCATCATGAGCGATTTATCAGAACGCATAATAAGGCCAAGCGTCGTCCAAATCCACGATAAGCTGAAGCAGAAAAGCAAGATCAGCGCAACGGCGGCAATGACGCCAAGCGCTCCCCCTTCTGGACGAAATCCAAGAATAAGGCCAAGTACAATCATGATCACAGATGCCATTGTATAGCGGACTGTATCTACCAGCAACGAGCCGATCAAAGCCGAAGGCAGCCAGATTGGCAACGTTCGGAAACGGTCGAAGATGCCTTTTCGAATATCGTTGTTTAAATCAAGTCCAGTATACATTGTAATTTGCGCGACGGTCATGACAAGAATCCCTGGCAGGAGGAATTGCAAGTATTCATTTGTGGAGCCAGAAATCGCACCGCCAAATAAATAAGTGAACATCAACAGGAAAATAACCGGAAAGACTGTCACATCAAACATTTGTTCAGGAATGTGCTTAATCCGCAGCAGCGCCCTAGTCGCGAATGTCATTGACGCAGCGAGTGGATTCGGGCGAGGCGGGCGCCTGCTTTTGGCAATCGCATCCGCTAATTGCATGCTTTGTTCTTGTTTATTTCCTTCCGTTGCCTCGTTCATTCGCTCCCCTCCTTTTCTTCCTCTGGGGTTTGCACCATTTCACCAGTCAGCGTCAAAAAGACCTCATCTAGACTCGGCTGTCCAAGGGAAAATGTACGGACAGCTATGTTTGCGCTCGCTAATTTTCCTACAGCAGCTGCCGCCACATCTGGATTACCCGTTTGCGCGGTAAGCGACGTCGGGTCTTTTCCAGGATGCACCATGGTGTTCTGATCTTCCGCCAGCAATTGCATCGCCCTTTCCCGATCGCTTGCTTGTTGCAGCGTCAAGTGGAGTGTATTCGTGCCAACCGATGCTTTCAACTCACTGCTTGTGCCTTCAGCAATAATCTTGCCATGGTTGATAACGGCAATCCGGTCCGCCAGCTGGTCAGCTTCCTCCAAATATTGCGTTGTAAGGAGCACTGTCGTACCAGCATCGACCAATGTACGGACAATATCCCACACTTGGTTGCGGCTCCGGGGATCAAGCCCTGTGGTTGGTTCATCAAGAAACAGCAGTTCAGGCGTAACAACAATGCTAGCGGCAATGTCTATGCGGCGACGCATCCCGCCCGAGTAATTTTTCACTTGCCTTTTTGCGGCTTCCTCTAATCCAAATGCATGGAGCAATTCTTCCCCTCGCCGTCTTGCTTGTTTCCGCTTATATCCCATAAGTCGGGCAATCATCGTCAAATTTTCAATGCCAGTTAAATCTTCATCGATGGAAGCATATTGTCCTGTTAAACTGATCCGGCTTCTGACTGCATCTGTGTCTTTGGCGAGGTCATGGCCAAAGATCTTCGCCTCACCACCATCTGGTTTTAAAAGAGTCGCAAGCATGCGGATTGTCGTCGTCTTTCCCGCCCCGTTTGGCCCAAGAAAGCCATAGACCGTTCCTTTTACGACAGACAAATCGACGCCATCAACAGCCCGATGCTTGCCAAACACTTTCACGAGGCCTTTCGCCTCGATCGCCTTTTCTTCTGTCATTTGCACCAACTATATTCAGCCCCCTTTTTTACCAACATTACTCCTATTCAGTCAAACGCTTATTTATGCTCAACGCCCAATCCACAAATGATCACGCCTTGCGCCTGACACTTGGAAAAATACGCCACATCGTGATGAGCGACAGCAAGACCGATGGCGCGCACTTTATTCCGTCATTCAAGTATAGCACCTTGTTCGATGTTACTGAACGGTTTTGTCTGAAATATAAAACAAATGCTGCTAGCAATCATACTTCACTTCGCTGGACTGTTAACGTCGCATGCTCTCCTTTTATTTTCCTAGCTGGCAAGAATGCTGAAATGACCTTCAACAAAGCAAAAATCTCGCCTCGTTTTGCACACGAGGCGAGCCTATTTGTGTTTTCGTTAAGAATGATTTGGAGCCTCCGTCAAGTCCTCTGCTCTTCCTGGCAACTCTTCATTGCTGTCTTCGGCAGGTTTTGCCCGTTTCATGAAAAAGGCTAGTACTAACGCAATGATTGAAACGTACACCGTAACCATAAATGCGTCGTTGATCCCTTCGACCATTGCCTGTTGACCGAGAAGCGCAGGATCAATTGTACCAGCTAGCTCCTCTGCATGGATTCTAGTCTGTGTAGACATAATCGTCACAAGCAACGCGGAACCAACAGCCCCTGCCACTTGGTTTAGCGTATTATTCATCGCAGTTCCGTGTGGATTCATTCGTGCGGGAAGCTGATTTAAACCATTTGTCATGACAGGCATCATCAACATAGACATGCCAAACATCCTAAATGAATACAACATAATCAACTCCGTATAGGAAGTATCAAGAGCCAATGTCGTGAAAAAGTAGGAAGTAACAATCGTAATCAACAGACCGATGACCGCTAAAACGCGCCCGCCAAATTTGTCAAACAAACGTCCGGTGATCGGGGACATCGCTCCCATGATTAAAGCGCCTGGCAGCATGAGCAAGCCTGCATGGAATGGCGAAATGCCGCGGACAGTTTGAATGTAAAGCGGCATGAGCAACATTCCGCCAAACATGCCCATCGTCACTGTAAGCGAAATCGCCGAAGATAAAGCAAACATCGGGTATTTATAAATTCGAAAGTCCAGCATCGGCTTTTCTAATTGGAATTGCCGCGTAATAAACAACACAAGGCCAACCACACCGACGACGATTGTGCCGTACACTTCTAAGCTAGCCCATCCTTTGTCGCCAGCAGCACTAAACCCATACAATATCCCGCCAAAACCGATGCTTGATAAAATAACAGACATCACATCAAGATGTGTATGCACCGATTGTTTATTGTCATACAGTCGAAAAACAGCGAGTAAAAGGGTAACAATCGCGAACGGCAGCATCATATAAAACAATACACGCCATTCATAATGTTCTACAATCCAGCCTGACAACGTCGGGCCAATTGCCGGGGCAAATACCATGACGAGGCCAAAAATGCCCATTGCCGAGCCGCGCTTTTCAACGGGAAACGATGTTAACATTACATTCATTAACAACGGCATCATAATCGCCGATCCTGAAGCTTGAATGACACGCCCTGCCATAAGTACTGGAAAACCGTGGGAGAAACCAGCTAATGCAGTTCCTAAAGTAAACAGTGTCATTGCTGTTAAAAAAAGCCCACGCACGGAAAATTTTTGGATTAAAAACGCTGTAATGGGTATAAGAATCCCATTTACAAGCATATAGCCCGTCGTTAACCATTGAACAGTCGCAGGAGAAATATCAAAGTCTGCCATGATCGACGGCAAAGCCACATTAAGCAACGTATTGTTTAGTAACGCAATAAATGCACCGGCAAGCAGCATCGCAATCATTTTATATGGCGGTTTCGTTGGTGTATGTTCTGTCATTCAATAACCCCCTCTAAACTGTCGGTCCAATATATATACACCAGTTCTACACCAATAACGAGATTTATCATACTCCTTTCCATTCCTCTTTTCAAGCGAAAAAGTTGCGATTTGTTTTTTTTACAAATGTACGGTAGCATTAAAATTGGACGACTGGTTCAGATCATTCAATACGGGGTGACGCAATTGCAGAAACGGAAAGAACATGTCATCGAAACAGCGCTTAACCTATTTTTAAAATCCGGCATCCAAGGGACTTCTATCCAAACGATTATTGACAAAAGCGGGATTTCAAAAGGAACGTTTTATAACTATTTTCAGTCTAAAAATGACCTCCTATACGGAATCATTAAATTGATACACAATAAAGTTTTAGCCAAGCGGAAAGAAATTGAAGATGATCCTACCATTACAGGGATGGAACAATTTACAAAACAAACGATATTGTTTAGCAAGACAAACAAAAAGTACAACCTCTTTCCTTTATTTGAACAAATTTTTTTATCTGACGATCCTTCGTTAAAAAAACTTTTCCAGCAATATTTCTTCCATGAAATTGAATGGATTCAAAAACAGTTTGTTCGCTTGTTTGGCGAAGAAATAAGACCATACAGCTTGGATGGCGCCCTTATTTTTAATGGCATTGTCCATCAATTTATGCGTGTAAAAATGATTTCAAAAAAAGAAGAAGACCAATTTTATGAAAACGTGATTCGCTATGCAGCTGAAAGGGCAGGAGAGTTTTTCTCCACCATGCAGCAAACACCAAAAGCACCTTTATTTACAGAAAGTTTGTTGCGGGATTGGCTTGACCAAAAAGCCACAACACCAATGAAGAATCAACGGCATTTTGAAACAGCGCACAACACTCTTAAGACAGCGATTCTTTCCGCAAACCACGATACGCAAATAGAAAAAGGATTAATCGAGGGGCTGGAATTTATTGAGCATGAATTGAAACAGCAGGAACCACGAACATTTGTAATTGAGAGCATCCTCCTCTCCTTCACAGCGCATGCTTCAGAATGGAAAGAAACATTGCATCACTATAAAAAAGCGCTTGAACCTTTTATGTAACCATTCGCTCAATTGATTGATTTACAGAAAGCGACTAACAGGCATTTAAAGAAAAGGAGAACATTCACGGTTTAATTGAAGTAACGTTTATGGATGTACTCTTTTCTGCTATACTTTTTCAAAAGGAGTAATGCTTAATGACTATCATCATGTTGGTTGCAATTTTTGTTGTGACGTTTGTCGTCGTTTTTTTGCTAAGTGGCTTAATCGACACACTTTTGAAAAACAACCCTAGCATAAAACGGTGGTTCCTCTCATCACTAGCTATTACTGGCATCATCTTTGTGCTCTTTTGGTCTTCAAGTCTCATCTAACGTTGTCCGTCCAACTAAAAACAAACGTTGTAGCAACGAATTCATCACGATCATGCTTAAACGACAAAAATGGGAGGTTTGAATATGAGCAATGATCTACTGAAGCAAATTTTGAATAAGCTAGAAAACATGGAAGCCGAGCAGCAAAGCATGAAAACCCAATTAGATGAGAATACACGACTTACTAGGGCGCTTTATGACAGGCAGGAAGAAACAGATGCGAAGTTAACGTCTCTTGCTGAGGATATGAATTTTATGAAGGGCGAAATGACGACCCTTAAACAAGGGCAAGAGCGGCATGAAAAATTTTAGAGTCGCTAGCCATGCGTTCATTAGAACAAGAGACAGAGCTCCGGGAGTTAAAACGAATAAAATAGGGGCCACTTTCGTTGCAAAAGGAAAAACCCCCTACCCCCTAAACGGGGGCTTCCTCTGCCGATTTTTGAAAGAAAAATTTTAGAGCGTGGTAAACATCGCCTTTTTCTTTTAAAATATAGTGCATAAAACGGGGATCTGTCATGTTTTTGTACGCACTCATTAACGTCGAATGGCGCGAATATTGATTGACTTCCCCGTAGCCAAACAAGTTGGAACGATCCATCAGCTGGTTAACAAGTTTTAAGCAACGGGCGTTATCAGACGTTAGGTTATCACCGTCGGAAAAATGGAATGGGTAAATATTATACGCACGTGGGTTGTATTTTTCGTCAATCAACTCTAGCGCTTTCCTATAAGCGGATGAACAAATGGTCCCCCCGCTTTCTCCCTTTGAAAAGAAATCCTCTTCGCTTACTACTTTCGCTTCTGTATGGTGGGCAATAAATTCGATTTCAACTGTCTCGTATTTTGTACGTAGGAAACGAGTCATCCAAAAGAAAAAACTGCGTGCCATATATTTTTCAAATCGTCCCATTGAACCGCTTGTATCCATCATCGCAATGACAACTGCTTTCGATTCCGGCCGGATCGTTTCCGTCCAAGTTTTAAACCGTAAATCGTCATTGTAAATCGGCATAATGTTCGCTTTGCCATTTAAAGCGTTGCGCTTAATGGCGGCTAAAATCGTACGGCGTTTGTCGACATTTCCCATTAACCCTTTTTTGCGAATATCATTAAATGCGATATCTTCCACTACAAGCTCTTGTTCTTCTTTTTTTTGTAAATTTGGCAATGCAAGCTCAGAAAAAAGCATTTCTTCTAACTCCACGATCGAAACCTCAGCTTCATTATAATCTTCACCTGCTTGGTCGCCTGCGCCTGACCCTTTGCCAGCGCCCGCCTGTTTGTCGCCATTTGGGTCACGAGCAACGACATCGCCGATTTTGCTGTCGCCTTTCCCTTGGCCAACATGTTGGTTTTTGTCATAGTTATAACGGATTTTGTATTCATCTAACGAGCGGATCGGAATTTTGATCACGTCTTTTCCATTGGACATCACAATGTTTTCTTCACTAACTAAGTCAGGCAAGTTTTTTTTGATGGCGTCCCGTACTTTTTCTTGGTGTCGACGTTGGTCTTGGAACCCTTTTCGATGGAGGGACCAGTTTTCCTGGGAGATCGTGAACTGCCGGCCGTTGTCTTTTTCCATACCTTCCCTCCTCAGTAAGGTTTGTTTACGTTTATCGATTGAAAGTGGAACGTTTCTAGTTGATTGTGCATATCATAAACTGGTGCAAAATATTGTTGCATGGCTACTTTTCTTATCCTATGTAAGACAAGAGCAAGAGTTGCCAAGAAATTTTTATTGGACAAGCCAAACCGCGCCATGGTAACGATGAAAAGGCTAACTGATTCCACGCATTTCGTATGTACGCGTTTTTGCAAAGGCATCGGTTTTCCATCGCTAATTTCTATGCAAACATAAATCCAGACTCCCATATTTCGTACATTTTTTGCTACACTAATGTAAAAAGCAGGGAGAGCCTATGATACCTAGACATATGTACATTACACAGTTGCACTACGACAAGCCTGCTAATGGGCAACATCTTGGCTTTCCTCATACCCTTCCATTCCTGCAAGGCTTTGATAGTCTTTCTTTTAAAAAACCTGTCACCATTTTTGTCGGCGAAAACGGAACAGGCAAGTCAACGTTGATTGAAACACTGGCAGCGTTAATGGAGTTAAACCTTGAAGGCGGCTCAAAAAACCACCGCTTTGAAACAGAAGCAAGCCATTCCTCTCTCTACCAATATTGCCGCTTAACTAGGGGGGCTTATCGCCCACGCGATGCTTACTTTTACCGGGCAGAGACGTTTTATAATTTGGCTACAGATATGGATCAATTTGCAGAAGGAGAAGGAGTGTTATCACAAAAACTATTTGGCCGCAATTTACATACATTTTCTCGCGGTGAGGCAATGACAACGCTAATGAACGATCGCTTTTTCGGCAATGGCTTTTATTTGATGGACGAGCCAGAAACTGGGCTGTCTGTAAACTCCCAGCTTCAAATCCTCCTTGCCATCAAGGAACGGATCGCTAAAAACTCGCAATTTATTTTCGCGACCCATTCGCCGATTTTGATATTGTATCCAGGAGCGCAAGTGTTTCAACTAAGCGAAGGCGGCATTGAGGAAATCGCTGCGGAAGAGACGCAGCTTTTTAACGATTGGCGCATGATTATGGAACGTAACTCCTATTTTATTCACCAACTTTTTTCTGACTGAATGCAAAAACGAGTGCTGTTTAGCACTCGTTTTTCAATCCATAAAGCCAAATTCAGACACCGGCCAGAACCGCAATCCGACTTTGCCGATGATTTCATCTTCATTAACCGGGCCAATGACACGGCTGTCTAAGCTAGCAGGGCGGTTGTCACCCATTACAAAGACATGGTTCTCTGGGACGGTTTCTTCAAATGAGTAATCTTCCGTATACGCGGGCCCTGAATAAGCAGCTTTTGCTTCTTCTAAATAAGGCTCTTCGACTTGCTCGCCATTAATGTAAAGGATGTCGTCCTCAAATCGAATGGTATCGCCTGGTAAGCCAATCACCCGTTTGATATAGCTATCTTCCTCCGTCGCGTGGAACACAATGAGATCAAACCGCTCAGGCTCGCCAAATTGGTAACTTAATTTATTTACAATAAAACGCTCACCATCATGAGCAGTCGGCACCATTGAGACGCCGCGAACTTCAAAGCTGGTCATCACAAATGTCCGGACTACAAACGCAAGAATTAGCGCAATTGCAATCGCCTTTACCCAGCCCCAAAACTCTGATTTCTTTTCCGCTTCTGCCACTGCTGTTCCTCGCTTTCGTCTTCCATTCATGAGCATCCTGCTCGCCTTTTTATTAACGTATCATTAATTCAAAAAAAGAACAAGAAATCCTCCACGAGGCGAAGGGAAGATTTCCTACCTACTGGCCCACATAAGAGAGATTTTTCAATTTGATGCATAGTTTGTTATCGAGCGATCCCTCTAGAAGCACGGCGTTGTTTTTGATCGAAGGCTTCCACTTCGCTGACTTATTGTACGTCAAATTCAGGCAGCGGCCAGAACCGCAATCCGACTTTGCCGATAATTTTATCTTCGCTAACTGGGCCAATAGTGCGGCTGTCTAAGCTAGTAGGGCGGTTATCACCCATTACAAACACATGGTTTTCTGGGACAGCCTCTTCAAATGAGTAATCTTCCGTATACACAGGCCCTGAATAAGCAGCTTTTGCTTCTTGCAAATAAGGTTCTTCGATTTGTTCGCCATTAATGTAAAGAATGTCGTTCTCAAACCGAATCGTATCGCCTGGTAAGCCAATCACCCGTTTGATGTAGCGGTCTTCTTCCGTTGCTTGGAACACAATGAGATCAAACCGTTCCGGCTCGCCGAATTGATAACTCCATTTATCGATAATAAAATGTTCACCGTCATGAGCAGTCGGCACCATTGAGGCGCCTTGAACCTCAAAACGTTCAATCACAAATGTCCGGATTCCAACCGCAAGAATAAAGGCAATGGCAATCGTCTTTACCCAACCCCAAAACTCTGAATTTCTTTTTGCGTCCGCCACTTCTGCTCCTCGCCTTCCGTCTTCCATTCGCGAGCATCCTGCCCGTGTTTTTATTAACGTAGCATTAAATCAAAAAAAGGACAAGAAGTCCTCCACGAGGCGATGCGGAGGATTTCTTGCCTACCGGTTCAAAAGTGAGCCAACATAGCGGAGTAATTCGTTAGCTGAAACAGAGTTATAGCCATGTTCATCAATGAGTCTTGCGATGACGTCATTCATTTTTTTCAACTGTGATTCATCTGGCGTTTTCACAGAAGTCGTGATTTTTACAATATCTTTTAAATCGGCGAATAGCTTTTTCTGGATCGCTTCACGCAACCGTTCATGGGAGTTGTAGTCGAATTTCTTCCCTTTTCGGGCATAGGCAGATATGCGAATTAAAATCTCCTCACGAAATGCTTTTTTGGCATTTTCGGATATGCCGATTTGTTCTTCAATTGAACGCATCAGCTTTTCGTCTGGCGACATTTCTTCCCCTGTAAGAGGGTCGCGGAGTTTGTTTTTGTTGCAATAAGCTTCCACATTGTCAAGGTAATTGTCCATTAGTGTCTTCGCTGATTCATCGTAAGAATAGACAAATGCTTTTTGTACTTCCTCTTTGGCAATCATATCGTACTCTTTGCGGGCAATCGTAATGTAGTCGATATAGCGCTCTTTGTCTTCCTTAGAAATCGAAGCATGGGCGTCAAGCCCTTCCTTAATAGAACGGAGCACATCCAACGCGGAAATCGATGTTAATTGCTTGCGGATAATCGCTGACGAAATTCGGTTGATCACATAACGGGGGTCGATCCCGCTCATGCCCTCGTCAGGAAACTCGGCCTGCAATTCTTTTACATCCTGGTTGTTGTATCCTTCAACCGCTTCCCCGTCATAGAGCTTCATTTTTTTCACTAAGTCAATTCCCGCCTTGTGGGGCTCTTTTAAACGAGTTAAAATCGTAAAGATAGCTGCTACCTTCAAAGCATGGGGGGCAATATGGACATGAGCTAAGTCGCTTTCAGCGATCATTTTTTTGTAAATCCGTTCTTCCTCCGAAACTTTTAAATTGTAGGGGATTTTCATGACGATGATTCTTGAATGGAGTGCCTCATTTTTTTTGTTGGAGATAAACGATTTGTACTCTGATTCGTTTGTATGAGCTAGTATGAGTTCATCGGCCGAAATGAGCGCAAACCGCCCTGCTTTAAAATTGCCTTCTTGTGTCAACGACAGCAAATGCCATAGAAATTTTTCATCGCATTTCAGCATTTCTTGAAATTCCATCATACCGCGGTTTGCCTTGTTTAACTCCCCATCAAAGCGGTATGCACGCGGATCGGATTCAGACCCAAATTCAGCAATAGTCGAGAAGTCGATGCTCCCTGTTAAGTCGGCAATGTCTTGGGACTTTGGATCTGACGGCGAAAAGGTGCCAATCCCGGTGCGTTTGTCTTCTGAGAAAAACACCCTTTCCACTAAGACATCTTCAATTCGCCCTCCGTATTCCTCCTCTAGCCGCATCATATTTAAAGGCGACAAATTGCCTTCAATTTTTATGCCATACTCCTCTTCAAAGTCTTTGCGTAAATGCAGCGGAATCAAATGGAGAGGGTCCTCATTCATCGGGCATCCCTTGATGGCATAAACGGCGCCTCTGTCGGTGCGTGAATAGTTCTCAAGGCCGCGCTTCAACATCGTTACGAGCGTCGATTTCCCGCCGCTAACTGGCCCCATTAACAACAAAATCCGCTTGCGGACATCGAGTCGTTTCGCGGCCGAATGAAAATACTCCTCTACCAGCTTTTCGAGCGCTTCCTCCAGCCCATATATAGAATCTTTAAAGAAGGAATACACTTTTTTTCCGTTTTTTTCTTCTACGCCAGCGTCTTTTATCATATTGTACACGCGTGAGTGGGCTGTTTGAGTGACCCATGGCTTTTCCTTAATTAACGCTAAATAATCGGCAAACGTCCCTTCCCACTTTAAGCGTTCTTCTTCTTCTCGGTATTGTTCAATTTTTTTTAGAATATCCAATGCGTATACCTCCGTCCTCGTGTAAGCGAGATTACTTAACGTTATGCCGAATGACGCATGAACATGCTACTTTTTCGAAATTGAATCTCTGTCCGTCCCAACAAAACAGTGGTATACTAAACCCATATTAATAGAAAGCGAGTTTTGTCATGAAAACAGGGACAGGCTGGATATTAATTGCGGTTTTAGCCTTATCAACCGTTTTTTTATTTTCCAACGTAACCGCAGAAATCACAAACGTACAATCAGTGAGACAAATAGTCAATGAACACATTGACCGCGACGCCCTCTACTTGTCTTCTAACAGTACAATTGTCGATGCCAATGGCCGAACGTTTGCGGAATTAAATAACGGAACGAACCGAGTTTATTTGCCTTATAGCGATATTCCAGAAACAGTCATTCACGCTTTTATCGCCACTGAGGACAAGCGTTTTTTTGAGCATCACGGCTTCGATGCAACAGGCATTGCCAGAGCTTTTCTTGCGAATGCTAGCGAAGGCGGCATTGACCAAGGAGCAAGCACCATTACCCAGCAAATGGTACGCAATATCTTTTTAGACCATTCCCGTACATATGAGCGAAAAGTGAGTGAACTGCTTTATGCCTATGAGCTGGAACAACAGTACTCTAAGGAAGAAATTCTTGAGCTTTATTTAAATTCCATTTACTTCGGCAACGGCGCTTATGGCGTTGAGGCAGCGGCGCAGCTTTATTTCAGCGAAACAACGAACCAGTTGTCCCTTGCGCAAATCGCGTTTTTGACAGCCATTCCGAATAATCCAACTTATTATGATCCTTTTAAAGACGAAGCGACCCATACCCATGAACGGAAACAATGGGTTTTGCAAAAAATGGAAGAGGAAGGGTTTATTACGTCTGCTGAGCATAACGAAGCATTGGAAGAATCGATCGTCTTGCACCGTTCCCAGCTTAAAAACGAATTTCCTGATTACAGCGATTTTATTTTAGCTGAATTTAAAATGCTTATCCGCCAACAAGAAAATATGGAGGAAGCGCCTAGCGAGGAAGTGGAAGCGCGCGTTAACGAACTGCTGAAACAAGGGGTGACGATTGAAACAGCGCTTGATCCAGATCGGCAACAGCGGCTAGTCGACAGCGTGGTGCGAGAATTGCCAGACAACGCACAAGGAGCTGCGATGGTGATTGATAATGACGAACGGACGATTGTCGCTATCAGTAACGGAAGAGGCTACGAAAAGGGCAATCTCATGTACGCGACACAGTCGTTTCGCCACCATGGGTCCGCCTTTAAGCCATTGATCGACTATGTGCCTTATTTAGAAGAAACAGGCGCTCCGCTAACCGCTACTTTTAACGGCAATCCATCGCCTAACTGTGATCAAAACAGCAGCAAACAAACGGTTGGCTGTGTGAATAACTACAATCATGCTATGCCTGGCGTTGTCACAATGCGAGAAGCATTCAAGCATTCCTACAATGTCCCGGCGGAATACATGCTGGCACAAGTCGGCGTCGAAAAAGCGCTATCTTACTTAGAGCCTTTCTCTTTTAGCAAACTTAATGACGAGGAGCGCGGCCTCGCTCTTGCTTTAGGCACCGTCGATGTCTCTGTTTATGAGATGGCCCAAGCTTATTCCACTTTTGCACACGACGGCAAATTTGCCCCAGCACATGGCATCGTGCGCGTCGTTGATGAACACGGGGAAACGCTCTATCAATGGGACGATGTGGAAGAAGTACTTGTCTGGTCAAAGGAAACGAATGACAAAATGCGGACGTTGCTGGCGGATGTAATTGCTTCAGGGACAGGCAAAGGAATTACGTTGGGGCAAAGTGGCTACATCGGCGGAAAGACAGGAACGAGCAGTCAATACCGCGACCTTGCCTTTTCTGGACTAACCGACAAATACACGGCTTCGGTATGGGTAGGAAGGGATGAAGGTTTCGTAGAAGACTTGTCGCCAAGACGACCAGCAATGAATATTTGGGAAACGGCCGTGCGCGAGTAGCCTGACCATCAATGGGAACGAAGGCAAACGGACGTATAGAGGATTGATGACATACAAAAAACCGGTTCCCGACTTACGACTAAAGACAAGCGCCCTATTTAGTCTAGTATGGCAGGTTGCTGACCGCCTCATCGGGTCTTCCGGTTTTTCGTAACGGGCTATTGTTTATGAGGGTTGTCCTCATAGCCTCCAGCAAAAATTGAAATTAAAAAGACGACACAAACGCTCATCATCAAAAACGTTCTCATTTTTCCTACTCCTCCTCGCAGGGGCTCGGCTGATTCCATTTCA
This sequence comes from Shouchella clausii, assembly GCF_002250115.1. Classification (GTDB taxonomy): domain Bacteria; phylum Bacillota; class Bacilli; order Bacillales; family Bacillaceae_D; genus Shouchella; species Shouchella clausii. The sequence continues at coordinate 4,287,067 of NZ_CP019985.1, forward strand.
TTATAGCGAATCTGCTCACACTTGAAAAGCATTCCAGTAAACTTTCTAAAACGTTTTCACTTAAAGAAAAGGGGTTTTTCACTATGTATGTTGTCATGAATGAATTGCATGTACCACCAGAAAGAAAAGCAGTGCTGACTGAACGGTTTCGTCAATCAGCAGAGCGCATGGCAGAAGTGCCAGGTTGTTTAGAGTTTTTGTTTCTCTCAAACATTGAAGAAACTGGAAAACAAATTGTTTTTACAAAATGGGCATCGAAGCAAGACTATGAAAATTGGCTTTCCAGCCCTGCTTTCGCTAACGCTCATTCTGGCAAACCAAAGCAAGAAAAGCCTGCCGCTTCTGCTAATGAGCTTTTTGCCTATGAAGTTGCCCACCATTTTTGCAAAGGCGACTAAAACGCCATGATCAACATTTTGTGTTAAGGAGACGACCATGACAAATCGGTATTTAACCGGACATCTTCCATTAATTAGCATATTGCTTTTTAGTTTAGCGTTATCGCTATTTGGCCAATCCTTTGCCATTGGCTGGCTTGAAAATAATGGCATTCTTTCTAGCATGACAGAGTTGATCCGGGAAAACGAAATCCGCCTTGGGGTCACGATTCTGTTTTTACTGGCCTTTTTTATGCTATTTTCGGCTTTAAAATTGATTGCCGATACAGTGTTTTCACTGTCATTGCTGTTTTTTTCAAAAGATGAAGAAGGCGCGCTTTGGCAAAAGGTACAAGGAGGCGCCTGGATTTTTCTTGGGGCAAGCATCCTATCCCTGGCTGCCGTAAAAATGATCTTTGTCATTTTGTTACTGTTTGTTGCCGCTGCCTTTAGCTATTTGTTGTTTGCCATTTACCGAATTGCCGACTCTTTGACGATTCCTGGCTTAATTGGTTTTGTTTGTTTTCAGCTTTTGTTTTGGGCCGCGTTTTTAATTACCATCATTTATTTCGCTATCCGCCTTTATAATTCATTTGTCGCCAGCCTTCCTCTATAATAGCACGAACAAGCTCGCACACAGCAACGAGGCGAGCTTGTTTTATTGGACGTTTGGAAATCCTTGCTGCCTTAGTGCTTCATACAGAACAATTGCAGCTGTATTGGATAAATTAAGGGAGCGGATCAAATCGGTTTGCGGAATGCGGAGACAGCGTTCAGTGTTTGCCTCGGTCAGATGGTTAGGCAAGCCTGTCGTTTCCTTGCCAAAGACAAAAAAATGGTCAACCTCTGTGTTACGAAAATCAAAGTCCGTATAAGGTTTAGAGCCAACTGTCTCAATATAATAGAAAAGCCCTTCTGGATAAGTTGCAAACAGTTCTTCGATCGAATCATAATAGTGAATCGTCACATTAGGCCAATAATCACAGCCAGCCCGTTTCAACATCCGATCTTCAGTTGAAAACCCGAGCGGGCGTATTAAATGGAGCGTCGCATTGGTTCCTGCGCATGTGCGGGCAATGTTTCCTGTATTTGCCGGAATTTCAGGTTGGTATAGGACAATATGTAAACTCATGAAAAGCACCTCGGTCTTTACTCAAATACCGCCATTATAGCATGTATCGCATCCTTTTCCTAGTTTTCTTTGCCGTCCCCTAATACAATACAAGTTGCCACAGTTTAAAGCCTTTTAGTCAACGACAATGCGGAAAAATTTATATTGGATATCTGGTGTATAAGCAGGTGAGTTTTGGTAAGTCCAATAACGCATGCGGCTATTGACTGTTTGTGCATTGACAAGGGGTTCATTGCGCAAATCTTTCGCTACAACAATCGCTGTATGGTCCCACCTCCCCGACCCATCAAAGTCATAGCAAATGACATCCCCAGGCAACAATTGGCTTGCTCGTTGTTTTTCCTCGCCACGGAGTCCCTTTTGGGCGCCGCTTAAATACCAGCGAAAAGAATGGGCAACAGACCAGCTTAAACTCATCGATTGGCTGTTTTCATACCACCAACCGTGGTGTGTGTTGCCTTTAGCGGTCATTGGCGCGCCTCCAGCATACAGGCATTGCGAAATAAAATTGGTGCAATTGTCTTCAAAGCGCTTAAATGCGGGGTTATAATCATTCCACCACCTTTCCGCATATCGGACTGCATCACGGCGGTTGTACTCACGGTGCTTTTGACTTTGCTCGTCTCGAGCCCCCGCGCCTTCATTCAGTGCGTCTTGCACTGGTCCTTGAAGCAGACGGACATCGGCACGTAGCCTCCCTTCCGTAAAGGTTGCCCTACGTTTAAACACCCTTTCTTCCATATAGCTGCCTTCATCTTGAACAATTAACCGTTCAAGCAAAATGGCGTAATCGACTTGCGTCACTTGTTCATGGGTGCGTACCGAAATGATGTCTCCTGTTGCTTGAGAACGGACGACTTCTGCCCCCCTTTTTTCCATCTCTTTCCGCTCTTGTTCAATCGCTTTTTTTTCATCCTCGTCAAAGATGGACGCATTTCCCCTTACATACGCTTGGTTCATTTTCTCTACACGGTCATGAATTGCTTTTACGAGTTTTTTTTTCATCGCCATCCTCCTCTCTTCCAATCATATGGCGTTTTTTAAAAACAATGATTGAATAATTATTTATTAAAACGTATAATTAAACAAAACGATTACGGAGGCCCTTCTAAATGATACGGTTCGCACAACAGGCAGACGCCAACGCCCTTCATCATTTATTGCAACTTGCTTTTAGCAAATATGACACCGATTTGACCGATACGCCAGCCCTTGCAGAAACGCCAACCTCTCTAAGAGAAAAGATGGCTTCAAGCTACAAGGCACTCCTCGTCATAAAAAATGGGCAAATTTCGGCAATGTGTTTATTTCAAATCGTAAATGGCAGTTGCCATTTTATCCGTCTCTGTGTTCACCCGGCATACCAAGGTCAAGGGCTGGGTACTTTGCTTCTGAAAGAAATGGAACAGCATGCGAATGCCCAAGGTTGTTCCTCAATGTGTTGTCAAGCACGGAAAGCCAACTGTGCTTACTACGAAAAACTAGGCTACAGCATTTCTGGGTACCACGCTCAATCTGACTTGTATTTGTTAAAAAAGATGCTCAAGGAAAGACAAACAAGGCAGTGTGCATAAGCACACTGCCTTTTTTTATGAGGATATTTTTAATGCTCCTTCGAGGCCTAGTAATAGTTGCTTTTTCGTCAAGCCGCCTCCGTATCCAACCATTGCCCCATTGCTGCCGATTACTCTATGGCATGGGATCAATATAGGAAGGGGGTTTTGATTATTGGCGCCGCCCACTGCGCGAACGGCTTTAGGCGCTCCTATTGCCTGGGCAATATCTTTATACGATTTTGTTTCACCATAGCCAATGTTTTGTAGTTCTTTCCATACTTTTAGTTGAAACGGCGTACCGATTAAATCGAGGTCGGCATCAAACTCAACACGGAGACCATTAAAGTATTCGCACAACTGCGCACAAATATCAAGATCTTCATTTTCATTTAAATGAATCCATTGAGGCCGTATTCCCGCTTTTGACAGCTTTGCCGTAACTTGTGCTTTGTTTATTTCACCAAAGTGGATTTGGCAAACTCCTCGCTCCGATGCGACAATGGACAACAATCCAAGGGGACTCTCCATTTCTTTGACGTACATTTGCTTAAGCGAACTCATGCCATTCCCTTCTTCCCTGAAAAGATTAAAGCCATCTTTATTATTGGGGTCCATTCTGTTTTTTTAACAGTTCGAGCCCTTTTTCGATTTCAATTTGCACAAGCTGGTCCGTTTCTGTCTCTTTCGCTGTTAGCAGCGTTTTTTCCTCTTTTTCCGACCCGCCAATTTTGCCAATCGCCCAAGCTGCCGTGCCGCGGATAACAGGCCGAGGGTCGGACGCAAGCAATTCACGCAGCTTCGGCAAAGCGCTTTTTTCCTTATAATGAGCAAGGGCGATAATGGCATTGCGTTGGATCGGCTTTTTGCCACGCCATGAGCCTGCCATATGGCCAAACCGCTCCTTGAATTCACGATTGCTTATCGACAACAACGGCTCTAGTAATGGTTTGCACAGCTCTGGATCTGGTTCCATTTCTTGATGATGATGGCTGTCGATTCCTTTATTATATGGGCATACTAGCTGGCAGGTGTCCCATCCGTATAAATAATTCCCGATCTTTTCCCGATACTCATCAGGCATAAATCCTTTCGTTTGCGTTTGGTACGACAAACAAGCCTGTGCATTCAGTTCCCCTGGACCTACAAGAGCGCCAGTTGGACACGCGTCAATGCATTTTGTGCATGAGCCACATAAATCTTCAAGCGGTTCATCCAACGGGAGCGGTAGGGATGTTAATAAGTTGCCAAGGAAGACAAAGCTTCCGAATTCAGGCGTAATCGTAAACGTATTTTTCGCTGACCAGCCTATGCCGGCACGTTCTGCCACAGCTCGGTCTGATAAAGCGCCTGTGTCAACCATTCGCACCATTTCCGTTTCCCCAACCCGTTCGCGCAAAAATGCCTCCAGTTTTTTCAAACGGTCATTGAGGACGGTGTGATAATCTTGTCCCCATGACGAGCGCGAAAACACACCGCGCCTTGCCCCTGGAATGCTTTTAGGCGCTTTCTTCATTTTTGTCGGATAGGCAACGGCAATCGAGATAATCGTACGTGCACTTGGCAAACTGAGCCGCGGATCAACCCGTTCTTCCAATACGGGATGCTCAAAGCCTGAAGCATATCCTTTCTCTTGGTGCTCGATTAAACGGTCTTTTAATGACAGAAATGGATCAGCAGATGCAATTCGTAGTTTATCAACGCCGATTTCAGCGCTGTAAGCGAGCAAATCGGCTTTCAGTTGGGCGTAATCCATGCCCTTGTCTCCTTTTTTTTGCAAAACGCTTTTATTGATTTAAGCAACCGATACGACGATAATAAATGTATCACTTGAGGAGGTCGCTATGACTATTGGTTTGCTTTATACCTATCATATCGAAATTGGCCCATCATCACAAATGTTAAAAGGACGTCTCCAGTTTTTTCAAGAATTACTCCACTTTGATTTGCAAGATGCTCCGCTTAACACTTTTGTTGCGCGAGAAAACTGGCCCCAAAAAGGGACGCTCCATCATGAGGCTTTGTTTGCCTCGCTTCAAGAAGGGGACTTTTTTAAACCAGTCCATTCAGCAGTGGACGTGACTCGTTTTTTTATGCTTGAGTATAAATTGCCGATTACCTTTCATGACGCCGATGCCCTGACAACACCATTAATGGTTGATCCAAAACAGGCTACTGTTTCCGATCAATTAGGCTTAATTTCCAGTCCAGATACGTTTGCTTTGCGAACAGAAGCATCGGAAACGACGACAAATGGACTGCATGTTTTTTACTTTCCGAACCACTTACACGAGGACAAGCGCTTGCCTTTGCTCCAAGCAGCGGGCAACATGTTTACCCATGTACATGGCGGCAACACGTCGATTCAACTTATGGAAAGTTCGTCGTCCGATGTTTAAGAAAATCGCGATCGGGTATAGTAACGGTAGGCTTACCATAAGGAGGAATCATCCATGGCACAAGAAAAAATCCAACAACTATTGAACAAACAAGTAGCAACCTGGAGTGTTTTATATGTGAAATTGCATAACTACCATTGGTATGTGAAGGGCCCGCACTTTTTTACACTCCACGAGAAATTTGAAGAGTTATACAACGAAGCCGGAGAAACAGTGGACGAGTTAGCTGAACGCCTGCTTGCCTTAAAAGGGCAACCTGTGGCAACAATGGATGAGTTTCTACAACTATCCGCGATAAAAGAGGGCGATAAAACGCTGTCTCCTGATGAAATGGTTCGTGACTTAGTTCGCGATTACGAAAAAATTTCTGATGAGCTCAAAAGCGGCATCGACACATGCGGCTCCCTTGGCGACGATCCAACCCAAGACATGCTCATTGGCTTGCAAGAAAACATCGAAAAACACGCATGGATGCTTCGTGCATATACAAAAGAAACGTCAGACGTTCGCTCATAAAAAAGCGGCGCACAAACGAAATGATGCGAGCGTTTTGCTATAGTCTGAAAGCTGCCAAAGGGCAGCTTTTTTATGTACAAGCTCAATGCGTCTCTTTAATGGTTCATCTCCGAATAAGTGTAGGCACATAGAAGGCGGTATGTGGCTTCCAGTGAAGACTGATGTGTCCGTTCCATCGAATGGGAACCTTCAATGCCTGGCCCAATTAAGCCGTGGACTAAATCATGGCCTGCCTTAATAGCAGCAGATGCATCTGAGCTATAGTAAGGATAAATGTCTAATTTGTATGGAATCGACTCTTGTTTGCATAGCGAAACAAGGTGTGTTCGCAGTCCATAGTGGTACGGGCCGCTACCGTCTTTCGCACAAATAGAAACAGTAAATTCATCGGTTTGCTGCCCGTCGCCAATGGCTCCCATATCAACGGCAACATATTCAATCACCTTGTCGGGAATCCCTGCGTTTCCGCCGAAGCCAATTTCTTCATTGTTTGAAATGAGGAAATGGGTCGTATAAGGAAGCTTTATCTTGCTGCCTGCAAGTTGTTTCATTAACTGCAAAAGCAAGGCTACACTCGCTTTATCATCCAAATGACGCGATTTAATAAAACCGGATGGCGTTTGCTCGAAACGAGGAGCAAAACTAATGAAATCTCCTACGGCAATTCCTAATGCTTTCGTGTCTTTTTCATTATGGACAGCGGCATCAATTCGCACTTCAATATTTTCTTCATTCCGTTTTGCAGTGTCTGCGTCTTTGTATACATGGACAGAAGATTGATGCATGACAATCGTTCCTGACACCGTACTTTGGTCGGCTTTATGGATGAGGCAGTATTCCCCTTCAATGGAGTGAAACGCGTATCCGCCGATTTTGTCAATTGCCAATCGCCCGTTTTCTTTAATGTCTTTCACGATCGCCCCTAACGTATCAACATGGGCAGTGAGCATCCGCTGCTTATCATTGTTTTTCCCTTCGATCGTAGCAAGGAGCGCACCTTTATTTAACAATTGCGTCTGGACTCCGACATCCTCCAAAAATCGCCTAATATAGGCGATCGCTTCAGCGGTGTACCCTGAAGGACTCGGAATGTGGACCAAGTCTTTCAAAATCGAGACGATCCCCTGGAGTTCTTTATCATACATTTGTCTGTTCCTTCTTTCTATATAGCCTTCCTACCATCATAGCGACTTTGCTACAAACTCGCAATTGTTCAAAGTTCTAGTTTGCGTGTGAGAAAAACAGATACACTCACGTAAACAAAAACTGCTACTAACGTATCAATGAGCATTTGCAACAGACTTGTCTGAGCAAGCAGCACGATTAGATTGCTGTCGTAAGGCACAGTGTTGTTCGCTTCAAATTTAATGGAAATATACGGATAAAAAACCCAGACAAGGCCAATATAAACGACAATAATACCAACTTTTTTCCATCCCCGGGGAATGCCCAATAACAAAAACAACAATAAAAATACGATTAAAATACCGCTAATTGGGCTAATAAGCAGCGCCCACAAATATTCCCAACCAAACACTGGCAACACGTCTAATCCTTTTATGATTTGAGCCGCATTTTCTACACTTGATGTCCATAGTGTCATCACCAAGAACAGCGAAAAAGCAAGTACCATTTGAATATATTGCCATCCTAATACAGCCACTAATTTGCTCGCCAACTTCACATGGATCGAGCCAGGCATAGCGTACCAATCATATTGGGTTCGCTTCCGCCACTCTTTCCAAATGGCCTCGACTGCGATAGCTAAACATAATACAAACATGAAAAGGAAAAACAATGCGCCTGCTGCCGTCAACGCTTGTATTCCAAAAGGTTCGCCAATTCGTACTTGCAGTGCCTTTAGGAGAATCACGCCAGTGAACAAGAGCAGAATAATGATCGTGTTCACAGGAAGCAACATAAGAAAATCACGTTTAAGATAGAACCAAAGTACTTTCATTTTTTGCCCACCTCTGCAAACAAATCCTTAAGGGACTGCCCTTTCGTTAAGCGCCATTCCTCTAAATCGGTAATGATATCCGCACCTTCCTCGCGTAAAAAAATAACCCCATCTGCAAGCATTTCCACATCTTCATACGCATGGGTCGCCATGATGATCATCCGCTCTTCTTCCACAAGAAAATCCGTTAACACAGCAACCATCGCCTCTTTCTTTGCCGTATCGAGATTAGCGAGCAATTCGTCAATAAAAATAAAAGGCTTCGGTTTGGCAAGGGCGACGATTAACGAGAGCAAGTGTTGCTGCCCTTTTGAAAGCGCCCCCCATTTAGCTCCTTCTTCCAATCCGGCTGTTTTGCACATTTCCAACGCACGGCGATGTTGGAATGTCACGTAAAGCGTTTTTTGGTCATGCAAAATCGTTTCTACCCGTTTATGGGGCTCGAAACCACCCTCTTCTGAGACATAACTTGCTAATTGAACACGCGCCGCTCGCTTATGTTCGCCATCGAGGGAGATGCGGCCCTTTCCAGCTGGCGCAAGTCCTGCACACACTTTTAAAAATGTCGTTTTGCCTGCACCATTTGCGCCTAGAAGTACGATAAAGCGGTTTTTTGTCATCTCTACTGATAAATTTGTAAAAACACGCTTTCGTCCATATTTCTTTTCCAGTGATTCGACGACTAGTGCACTCATTGGTTTCCCATCTCCTTTAATGACCGTTCTAAAGAGGCGCTAATTTCTTGATTGGAAAAACCGAGCTTTCTCATAAATGTAATTAATGCTTGCATTTGCGCATCAGCCAATGTTTCCTTCAGCTGTTTGATCACGGTTAAATCGGTTGTTACAAAAGTACCTTGACCCCTTTTTGAGAACGTAATTTGTTCACGGTCCATTTCTAAATACGCCCGTGAAACGGTGTTTGGGTTTACTTGCAATCGTTGTGCCGTTTCCCGGACCGAGGGCAGCTTGTCTCCAGGAGCCAACTCGCCGCTGCATATTTGCTGATAATAATATTCGGCAATCTGTGTGTAAATAGCCTTATTCGGATCAAATTGCATGCTGCGGATCACTCCCCCCTCTTTTCTAAATGAATAAAGCCAGGCGAGTTACGCCTGGCACAGACTGTAGCCAAACGCTCGCATCCTTGGCTTCGTTGCTCACCTCGGCTGACAAGCGTTTTCTATCAGTCTGGCTTTAAACACCCGACTTTTTTATTAAAGCACATCTCGCTTTTGAAAAACAACATGTGCCACAAGGAGAATCAAGGCAATATGGGCAGCTAAAAAGCCGAGTGATGCCCACATGTTTGCAAACGGCTCCGGCATCGTCCCCAATTCATGATAGTTGCTGTAAAAATCAATATGAGACAGGACAATCCACTTCGACCATTCGTATCTTACAATGAAAAATTGTACGATCGAGCCGAAAAACATCGGTAAAAATGTAATAATGATCGTCAAAGCGGTGCTTTTTGTTAGAACAGCAATCAATGTTGCAAGCGCCATATAAAAGACAAGCGTCGGCAATTGGTAAAGGGCGGTCACAGCTGTATCTTTTGTGATTTCCAACACAGTTGTGTCTGATTGGAAAACAAGAATTGCTGTTACTGTTGTGATAAGAACAAGAAGCCCAAAGGCAAGCCCTGCCAAGAGAAAATTGCCCGCCCATTTGCTTATCAAAATCTTCGTCCGCGATGTGGGGCGAATTAACAATTGTTTGACCGTTCCATTTGCATGTTCGCCTGCAATGGCGCCTGCAATGAGAACGACCCCATAAAGCATAATAAAAGTTGGAAATAACATGACGCTTATTTCAGAAAAATCTTCAGCAGCAATCGTGATGTCAGTGTTTGCTTGGACGAGAAGAGCGACGCCAAGTGCCCCTACCATGAAGACAGCCATTACGATCGAAAAGAGCCACATTTTTCGCCCGTACCACGACTTTAGCCACTCATTATGAATAAGACCGATCATGACGCATCCTCCTTTTGCCCTTCCGTTATTGAAAAATAGGCGTCTTCCAAACGATTGCGGTAAGACATACCATAAACATTGACTCCCGCTGCAACGAGGGCATTAACAAGCTTTGGTATTTGCTCATACGGTTGTTTTTCTAGTTCCAATTTCCCTGCAACTTCCCCTACTTTTCCGAAGCCAGCAAGCACGCTTTTTGCTTGCTCTACAGGCTCTGCTTCAATTTGAATATTAAAAGTCGCCGCTTTTTCTTTAACAGCAGTATGCATTGAAATTTGTTCGATGACTTCCCCATGTTTAATGATAATGGCTTTGTCACACAACATTTCGATTTCGTTTAGTTGATGGCTCGAGACAAGCAACGTGACGCCGTCTTCTCGTGCGAGCCGTTGCAAATAATGACGCAAATCACGGATTCCCTTCGGATCAAGTCCGTTTGTCGGCTCATCAAGAATAAGGACGGATGGCTTGTGAAGCAAGGAGACGGCAATGCCAAGCCGTTGCTTCATACCGAGTGAATAAGATTTGACTTTTTTTCGCATCGCCCCTTCTAGCTCTACAAGCGCGACCACCTCATCAATCCGTTCTTTTGAAACAGGAGTAGCGCTCATCCGTGCAAAGTGCTCGAGATTTTGTCGTCCTGTTAAGTAGCCGTACAAATCTGGATCTTCGACAATGGCGCCGATATGTGCCAACGCCTCTTCACGGTTTGTACGCACTGATTTCCCTTCTATTTCCACATCTCCTGAGTCAGGGGCAATCAAGGAAACAATCATGCGGATTGTGGTAGTCTTCCCTGATCCATTAGGTCCTAAAAAGCCATAAATCGCTCCCCGTTCCAATTGGAATGACATGTTTTTTATAATCGGCTTTTTCCCAAGCGATTTGTTGAGCTCTTTTACCTTTAAAGGGTACTCCATTTTCTCCACTCCTATCCTTATGTTCTAGTGTTCTATTTAAATAGTACACTAATATTAAACTGGTTGCAAGGAAAATAAAAAGCTACTTCTCGGCATGTAACCATATACGTTCCCGCAGGTCTTCTTTAAATTTTCGGCTCTGTGAATTTAATACGTTTCCAAAATGCTGTTACAATAAGAACGAACGTTCTCATCCAAAGGATTGAAATGAGCAAAGTGTTTCGTTATTTAGGTTTTATTTCATTAACGAAGCAAGATGTTTAGATATAAAACGTAATAAAACAAGAAAATTTATGATTAGCGGATTCTAGAAGACATTGGATGACGTAGTATAAAAAATAAGGAGTACAAAGCAGTGAATGAATTTTATCAGGCGTTAACATATGTAAATAAAATGTTTTATGAGCCAAATCACTTAATTATAAATGCTATTCAAGAAGAAGCGCAAAACTTAGATTATGGAGCTGGTATATTTCAACTAAATTCAAAATCGGTTAGATTTAGAGTCGCAAAAATCACACCTAACAAGATAGGACAGTTTGTTGTTTTTTGGGAAAAAGATCAAGCCAATAAAAATCAAGCCTTTTCATGTGAAAAGGCTACTGATTTATTGGTTATCAATACTTTTACTAGTGACAATCATTTTGGCCAATTCGTTTTTCCGAAAGAAGTTCTTGTAAAACAAAATATCCTTAAAACACCCACTACAAAAGGAAAAATGGCTATTAGAGTTTACCCTAGATGGGAACATCCCACTAGCAAACAAGCGCTTGAAACACAAAAATGGCAGTTAGCATACTTTATAGAGGTGAACAATACAAATCGTTTTCCAGCACAAGAACTATTAAAGCTGTATTCTTAACTAATTCCTAAGTGGCTAATTAGTAACTAACAGATGCGTTATTGAAGAAGAACAATCAAATTTAGAAGAGCCACAGGTTTGATCCTTTTCTGCTACACCTTCAACACTGCACTAGTACATTTCAGTTGATTTTTTATATTCATAAGGGGTTTTCCCCATGACTTCTTTAAATACTTTTCTAAACGATTTCACGTTAGGGAAGCCGGTCTCATAGGAAATCTCCGTAAGCGATTTGTTCGTAGTATCGAGCAAATCGATTGCCTTCTCTAGACAAAGGATCTGCTTGTACTCCGTAAATGTCTGCCCTGTATACTCATGAAACATCCGGGACAAATAAGCCTCAGAATAACCGCATATGCGAGCTGTTTCAGCCAAACTGATGTTTTCGGTATAATGCTCTTTAATAAAGTCTAGGATCGTTTGGATTTTTTGTCGATCGGCTCTGCTAGTAGCAGGGGAAAGCTCGGTTGTTTGGCCGAAATGGCGCACCAGCCAGTATTTCAACTCAATAATCCGGCTTTGGGCCAGAATATAGTCATACGTGCCCGTTGAATAATGGAGGTTGTATATTTCCATAAGCAGCGTTCTTAGATTGGACAGGACCTGCTCATCCAGCTGTTCTTCCAAAGTGTTCAACTGGATAAGAACTTGTTCGTTGGCAAAAAAAGATTCCGGAAAATACAGCACAAGTACGCGGTTCTCCGTAAGGCTTTGAGTGGAGTGGGGGACATTGCTGTTTATGAACAGCATATCCTTATCCATTAGAGTGGTTACTTTTCCTTCATGCCAGACCCGCAAGCTTCCATTAATGCAGTAAATCAGTTCCATGTTGCTGTGAAAATGCATCGGAATGACTCTTTCTGTCGTCCTCGCCTGGAAAATAAAGAGGTTAATCAGCTTTTTACGATCTATTTCGATATGTTCATACATCTTTTTCATTTTGCCACCCCGTCACCAAACCGTGAACATGAACCTGCTTGTTCCCTTGGAACTAGAACCAGTCCCTTTTACCTATAGTATACCGATAGTAAAATACGCAAACAAGCGTCAATCCGTCAAATGCATAAACGCAAAAAAGAAGGCAGCTCCGTCCACGGTGGGACCACTGCCTTCTCTTACCTGCCTGTATATGAGTCAGAATACAAGGCAAGCCCTTAATGATGGGTATATTAGAACCGTTCGCTTCTGCCTCATTTATCTTTATACTTCCAGCAGGCCCTAGTTATTTGAAATAATTACCATATAGTCACTGAGTATACATCGTGGCGTTGCAATTGAAAGTGATAAGTCACTCCTCGTCTATACTTTCTCGCAAGCGGTACATGCTTAAGACAGCTTCGCTGCAGTCTGACTCAAACCGCACGCTACGCTCGTTCGTATCCTCTAGAAAGTACCGCAAAGAGAACACTTCCTCACCGTGATTCACAAATAGCTCTATGCTGGAGCTTTCAATGAACATGTGCAATTCTGCAAGCGGCTGGCGGAGCACAACTCTACGGTATTCCTTCTCGTTCGTCAACCAGTTCGTTCTCCAGACAGTCAAACTGTTTTGCTCATAATCATAGTCAATCTGTACGGCGTTTCTAATGATGAGTTGGAAGCTGTCAGGTTGCTTCATAAACCGAATAACGACCTCGGCTGCCAGGGAAGGCAAGCTCCATTGACCGCTGTTGCTAATTCCTTCGTGCACTTCATGCTCCCTTAATAACTGGAGTTCATGTAACGGTCTCTGATATAGCACGCCATCTGCGAGAATGATTTCCCTCGGAAGAGTCAATGCATGAACCCATCCTTCCTCAATTGTCGGGACAGCTTGCTCTGTTTCCTCCGTCATTGCGCTCATCCACCCGAACATCAAGATTCGATTGTCGACTTTGAACGTTTGCGGGGCATAAAAGTCAAATCCCCGGTCGAGCTCATTGAAGTCAGACAACATGCCAAGAAATTTTCCGGACTCTGAAATGCGCCCAACAATATAACCTGATTGATTCGGATTTTTATATTTGTCGCCTTCCTCTAGTAAGCCTTGCGGGGAAAAGACAAAGACATCATGTTCAGGGAACTGGAGCACATCAGGACATTCCCACATATATCCGAAAGAATGCTCCTGTTCGAGAAACGATCCCTGGCACGACCAACTGATCAAGTCCTCGGACTTATAGACAAGGGCATCTCCCGTAAGATCTTCTCGCTGGGCCCCTACGATCAGCCACCAGTTGCCTGAATCGTCTTTCCAGACTTTCGGATCGCGGACATGCCTCGTATAACCAACAGGATGCTCGAATAACGGGCCGAGCTTCTGGAACTGTTGCCCGTCTTCAGAAACAGCAGCGCATTGATAACTTGCCCGTGTTCCATCTTTGTTGATGACATTGCCTGTATAGAAGAGATAAAGCTTTCCTTCATGAACAATGCTCCCGCCGGAATAGATGCCGTCCTTGTCGTACCATTCCGAAGGTTCCAATGCCATCTCTTTCCTGTGCCAGTTCACTAGGTTATCGGAAACGACATGGCCCCAGCTTTTGTTTTTATGTTCGGTGCCATAGGGATTCCACTGATAAAAAACATGATACTGACCTTGGAAATGGGCAAGCCCGTTTGGGTCATTTAATAGGCCGTGTGTCGGCGTAATATGGTATTTCAAGTTATAAGCGTCACTTTTACTCATCATGTTCCCCCGCCCGTAGAGCGAAGGTAAACGTCAGCGGCGTTTCCTGTGAGCTCGTGCCGATATAAACCTCAAAATCCCCTGGCTCGCTCTCGTACTTCATACTCGTTCCATAAAATTTAAGCATGTCTTCCGAAATCGAAAACTGGACAGTCCCCGTTTCGCCGCTCCGCAAAAAAATCTGCTTGAAATCGGCCAACATTTTTATTGGTCTGGCTACACTGGCGAATTGGTCGCGGATGTACAGCTGGACCGTTTCCTTCCCATCATACTTTCCGGTGTTGGTAACGGATACCTCGATGTCGACTGACTCATCGGCGCTCATTTCCTGGCGGCTGACGGACAGTAGGCTGTAGTCAAACGTTGTGTAGGATTTTCCGTACCCGAACGGATATAGCGGTTCATTCGCTTCATCAATATACCGTGAGGCAAAACGGTAAAAACCATTTTCAGGCAAGTCTGGCCTTCCTGTTTTAAGCTCGTTGTAATAAACCGGAATTTGGCCAACACTGCGGGGAAATGTCATCGCCAGCTTCCCTGACGGATTGGCTGTTCCGTATAGGATATTGGCCAGCGCTTCCCCGCCCATTGTTCCCGGGTACCAGGCCTGGATGAGGGCATCAGCTTGGGCGGCTACTTCGGTTAAAATTAACGGCCGGCCGCTGTACACAATCACAACAAGTTTTTTGTTCAGTTGACTGACTTCGTGGAGCAACTTCAGTTGCGGCTCTGGCAATGTAGGATTCGTGCGCGAACCGCCTTCTCCGCTTTGGTAGATGCTCTCTCCCAACGCGAGAATCACAACATCTGCTTCGCTAGCCTTACGAATTGCTTCCTGGAGCAAAACATCCTCGTCAACCGTTTCAACAGGCAGTTTGTCTACATACTTGCCAAGCGCATCCCTTTCCTCATCAGGCAGGAGGTGTGAACCCTTGCATACGGAAATTTGCTCAGGATCCACATGCTTGAGCATTCCTGTTTTCAAATTCACCGTATCCCTTTCATCCCCCTTAATCGCCCACATACCGAGGGTGGAAGTTTCCTCTGCGTACGGACCAATTAAAGCGATCTTTGCCTGTTTCGACAACGGCAGCAGTTCTTGCTCATTCTTTAACAGAACGATGGATTGCTCTGCCAAAGACCGGGCGGCCGTCTTATGTTCGTCTGACAAGATGCACGTTGCCGGCAACTGACGGCTGTCCTTTAAACCGCGGAATGGGTCCTCAAACAGTCCTAAGTCGTTCTTCAGCTTTAAGACGCGGTACACAGCGTCATCGAGAAGCTGCTGCAATTCCTCATTACCGTTTATTACGTTCTCCAACTGATTGGCGTAAACGGCTGTCTTCATATCGATATCAACACCGGCCACCAAAGCGAGCTTGGCGGCTGCTGCTTCATCTTCCGCATAACCATGCATGATCAGTTCTTCCACAGCTGCATAGTCTGAGATCAGGACTCCGTCAAACTTCATTTCCTGCCTGAGCAGATCCCGGTTCAGCCATTCGTTGCCTGTGGCGGGAATGCCGTTCAGCGTATTAAAGGCAGTCATGACGAGCTTGACTCCTGCATCGATTGCAGCCTGATAGCCAGGCAAATAATATTCCCTAAGCATATGCTCCGACATATCTACGGCGTTATACTCCCGTCCGGCTACAGGTGCGCCATAGGCGGCAAAGTGTTTGACACAAGCAGCAATTTTGTCGGCAGGAATGCTGCTTTCCCCTTGTCGGCCCTGAATGCCGTGCACCATGCTTTCTGCATACTTCTTGGCCAACAGCGTGTCCTCACCGGACGACTCCATTACCCGGCCCCAGCGAGGATCTCTGACGATATCGACCATAGGGGAGAATGTTACGTGTACACCTTCCTCATAACATTCCCGGGCAGCAATCGATGCCGCGTGCTCAATACACTCAAAGTTCCAGCTGCACGCTTGGGCGAGGGGAATCGGAAAGATCGTCCGATAGCCGTAGATGATATCCGCCATGAACAGCAATGGGATTTTATGATTCGATTTTTCGAGATAATCGGTTTGCAGCCGAATAATTTTATCAGGATCGGTCACGTTGAGGATCGAACCGGTGTTATACACATTATAATTTTGGTGCAGCCCCAGTTTTTTAAGCGGTCCTGTGACAACCGTATCTAGATCTCCTTCAAAAAAATCACCAGTCAGCTGAACAAGCTGGCCGATTTTCTCTTCAATAGTAAGACTGCCCAATTTCTCAAGCAGCTGTTTATTTTGCATGGTTCTCCCCCTAATTTGTTTATTTCAGATTTGTTTTCTCTTTAAAGCCAACCATCCATGTAAGGGCGAACGCTACCCCAAATCCAATGACGCAGACCGCAATGTACGGGATGATTTGCGCATTTAAGTACAGCAGCATACCTGGAATGACTGTAATCGACATGCCTGTTGCCTGGACATCGAGGATCCGGGCAAAGAATCCAGCGACGGCGCCACCAATCAAGCCCATCAGAAACGGCTTGCCGTAACGGATGTTCACACCGAAAATAGCCGGCTCCGTAATGCCTAGCAGCGCAGACAGAGAAGAAGGATAAGCAATTGACTTCGTTTTGAGGCTTTTCGCCTTCAAGCCAACAGCTAGCGCGGCTCCCGCTTGTGCAGCAATTGAACCAGAGCTGATCGCATTGACCATATTCCAGCCAGTGTCACTTAGCATTTGAATTTCGATCAAGTTTAAGGCATGATGGAGACCAGTCACAACGATAAATTGATTAATGCCACCATAGATGAAGCCGCCAATTCCGAATGGCAACTGCAGAATCCATGTAACTGCTGACAAGATTAAAATCTCTACTTCATGGAACACCGGACCGAGCACAAACAGTCCTAGCATTAGGGCGATCAGCAATGTTAAAAATGGCGTCAAAATTAAATCTAACGCAGCGGGAACGAGTTTGCGGATTCTTTTCTCTAGCAACGCACCAACTATACCGATAATAAACGCAGGCAACACCGATCCCTGATAACCGGCTACTTTAATAAATCCAAGGAACATTAGCGGTTCCTGGACATTCTGGGCGACATCCCAGGACGTTGGCAGGGAAGGGCTGACGAGCATCAAGCCGAGCACAATCCCAAGCAGCGGTGATCCGCCAAATACCCGGAAGGTTGACCAACATACGAGCACAGGCAAGAAACCAAAAGCAGTGTCTGTCAAAATTTGCGTGAACACTAAAAAATTGTCGGAAATGCTGTCTGGAGTAAGTCCAAACCATGCGAGGATGGCAGGCTGCGTAATAAGGCCTCTGACACCCATGAATAATCCAGTAGCGACCAATGCCGGGATAATCGGTACGAATACGTCCCCGAACACCCGGATCATTCGTTTAAAGAAATGATCATCTTGCTCAGAAGCTTTCTCTTTCAATTCCGCTTTGGAAGTAGAAGAGACGTCCTCTCCAATCATCGCTTCATATACCCTATTGACGGTACCGGTTCCAAAAATGATTTGATATTGCCCGGAAGTAAAAAAGACCCCTTTAGCCTTGTCCACGTTCTCAATAAAGTCATCATCAATGATTTCCCGATCCTTGACAATCAGTCTAAGACGTGTGGCACAGTGTGCCATCGATATAATATTTTCTTTTCCACCAAGCCCTTTAATTACATCCTGAGCAATTTTTTTATATTCCTTTTCAGACCCCATCTGTCTCTTCCTTTCAATTAATAAGTAGCTTCCTGCTTCTAAGCATATCAAGATGGCGCTTACAATCAGCGGTATTATTTTACGTGATTAAGGGCAAATTTTGACCTTTTGTATATTTTGCCCTGAGAAGACGGGCGAAACAGCAATATATGTAAGCCATTTCTAAATTCTGGACGCTACTTCTGTTCTTTTCAATGCAATGTATAAACATAAAGTGTATTTTGTCCAAAGATATTCTATGTTAACCTCAAAATGATGAGTAACTTGTTTCGTTTCACCCTAATTAATTACACTTTCCCGAATCTGACATTTAAAAGGGCACTCCAGTAGCTCCACTAGGTAACTATATTTAAAGAGCGTTTTCGGAAAGACGGCAACTGTTGCGATTATACCTTCTAAAATAGTGATATACTATCTAAACAAGGATTTGTTCATACTATCTAAATTCGCTCTAGTCTTGATTATTGCAACGACAAATGGCGGGTTTGATTAGAATTGAAAAAAAGACCGTCAGAAGACGACCTTTAATTTAACATTTTTTCTTCGTTATAAGTAGGAATCATTGAAAATCCCTCATAGTCTTTGGCTGCAACACGATCACATATTTGACGGTAATTGCCGACTCCTCCCAGATAAGCCAAGAACCCCCTTGGCTTACCTACGATGTTCGCCCCATGTACCAGGAGTCCGTCTTTGTTACCAACGTAGAATCAGCAATTTCCTGACAATGCTTGCTCCAACCTTCTTCCGCTTCCACCGTTGCTTCCAAGGCTTCAATACCGTTACTGCGAAGATATTCAATACAATCGGAAATCCATTCAACGTGCTGCTCAATGGAAACCAACATATTGCCTATCACAGAAGGACTCTGAGGGCCTGTAATCATAAAAAGATTAGGAAAATCAGCGACTGCGATTCCAAGGTATGTCCTTAATCTTGCTCCCTCTTCCCATTTTTCCTTTAACGAGATTCCAGACTTACCGCGGATATCCATTTTGAATAAGGGCCCTGTCATGGCATCAAATCCAGTTGCACATACAATCATGTCCAATTCATACATTGCTTCCACTGTCCGAATCCCCGTTGAGGTAATCTCTTCAATTGGGGCTGACCTGACATCAACTAAAGAGACATTGTCACGGTTAAAGGTTTCAAAGTAATGGTTGTCTATAACCGGTCGTTTCGTTGCGTAATAGAACGACGGCATTAGTTTCTTTGCTACTTCAGGATCCCGTACAATTTGACGTATCTTGATTGTTTCATTCGCTTTTGCATTAACAAGCAAATCGTTATAGCTGTACAACATCGATAAAAGCCTGCCATCCTCCCACGCTGCCTCATATACAAGCTGGCGTACTTCTGGCGAATCTTGCAGCGCCGACTGATCACGAGCGTGGAAAGGTACACCGTGCATAGAGTCACGCATCCGTTCCTTAATTTCCTGGTAGTTTTCTACGGTTTCCCGTATGAACTCCGTATCGTAGGAATAATTTTTGGCTGGAGAGATGTACTGCGGTGTGCGTTGAAAAACGGTAAGATGCTCCGCCTCTTGGGCAATAATCGGGATACATTGGGTGCCTGTCGAACTTGTCCCAATCACGCCGACCCGCTTACCTGCAAAGCTTACCTTCTCATGCGGCCAACGTCCGGTATGGTACATCTCGCCTTGGAAAGTGTCTAGGCCCTTGAATTTCGGCATGTTTGGTACAGATAGACAGCCTACCGCTGTGATGAAGTATTTTGCCGACACCTGCGTGCCATTGCTAGTTTGGATATTCCATCTATGGGTTTGATCATCATAATTGGCTGCGATAATCTTCGTCCCTAATTGGATATCACAGCGCAGATCGAACTTATCCGCGACATAGTTGAGATAACGTAAGATTTCCGGCTGATCTGCATACCTTGATGACCATGTCCACTCATGAAGCAGTTCTTCGGAAAACGTGTAGTTATAATAGATGCTTTCAATGTCGCAACGGGCTCCGGGATAACGATTCCAGTACCACGTGCCCCCGATATCGTCACCAGCTTCATAAACCCGGACGGATAAACCAGTTTCACGTAAACGATGAAGTATATACAAACCCGAAAACCCTGCACCGACAACAACCGCATTAAAGTCAGTGCCTCGGCTTGCTTGTTTATTTGATGAAATTGTACGGCTACTCAATCCCAATCCCCCCAAGACTATTTTTTGAAAATTACTCCTGTAATTTTGCCCTTTTTTAATAGATTTGCTATGATATCAAAATCTTCAATAGTTTCAGTGGTTCTACTAATGCTTGAATCCTTATTGCGATAAATAAGCCGCAAACCATAACAGCTTCCATGCTTAAGTAACTTTTCCACGCTATTATTCTACCATACTATTATTCGATACAATTTAATAGATTATTAAAAAGCTGCGCTCTTAGCGCAGCTTCAGACTGTAGACAAACGCTCGCATACTTCGTCGTTTGCCTCGGTCATATGCTCATGAACCCACGTTCTATTCGCATCTTCCCTCGCCTGCACTCCTCGTCTGACAAGCGTTTTCTATCAGTCTGAGGGCGGTTATCGACTTTGTCGACAACCTCAAGCTGCGCTCTTAGCGCAGCTTAACTTCACATTTTTAAAGAGACGTACTTGCTTTCAAGAAATTCTTCTAACCCTTCACGTCCTCCCTCACGGCCAACTCCGCTTTGCTTGAAACCACCAAACGGCGCCTGGGCAACCGATGGGCCGCCGTCGTTTAACCCGACAACACCGTAGTCCAGCTTTTCTGCAACTCGAATCCCGCGGCTTAGATTAGTGGTAAATAAGTAGGCGGCAAGCCCGTAAATCGTATCGTTTGCCCGTTTGACGACTTCTTCTTCTGTCTTAAAAGTAGATATCGGTGCAAGGGGGCCGAACGTTTCTTCTGACATGCATGCCATGTCGTCGGTTACTCCTGCTATGACAGTTGGTTCAATAAACAGCCCGTCTCTGCTGCTTCCTCCTGTTAGTACTTTTGCCCCTTTGTCTTTTGCATCTCGAATATGGGTAAGGACTTTATCAACTGCATCTTCGTCAATCAGTGGGCCGATGTCTGTCTCCTCGTTCAACCCATTCCCCACTTTCAACTGCTCGACTGCTTGTTTCATTTTCGTTATGAATGCTTGAGCAATGGATTCATGCACGTAAATCCGATTGGCGCATACGCACGTCTGCCCGCCATTACGGAATTTGGAGGCGATTGTTTCTTGGACAGCGTGATCGATGTCCGCGTCTTCAAACACAAGGACCGGTGCATGTCCGCCAAGCTCCAAAGAAATTTTCTTAACGGTTTGCCCCGCTTCACTCATAAGAGTGCGGCCAATTTCCGTAGAGCCGGTAAACGTCAACTTGCGGACACGCTCGTCTTCCTGCCACGCTTTTGAGATGTCACTTGTTGAACCAACAACAACGTGGAGCACGCCTGTTGGCAACCCTGCTTTTTCAGCAAGCTCTGCTAGCTTCAATGCAGTTAGTGGCGTTTGCGATGCTGGCTTGATCAGCACTGTGCAGCCTGCTGCCAACGCCGGTGCCACTTTCCGCGTAATCATGGCGGCCGGGAAGTTCCACGGTGTAATCGCAGCGACGACACCGACAGGCTGTTTTACCACAAATAAACGTTTATCAGGGGATGAAGCCGGAATGGTTTCCCCGTATATGCGTTTGCCTTCTTCTGCATACCACTTTATAAATGAATTGGCATAGGTGATTTCCCCTCGCGCTTCATTAATTTGTTTGCCTTGTTCCATTGTCATTAATTGCGCTAGTTCCTCTTTCTGTTCAGCAATAAGATCGTGCCACCCCTCTAATATTGCGCTTCGTTCATAAGCTGAACGCGCTGCCCATGCCGGCAATGCCTCGTAAGCGCTATCGGCTGCGATTTTTGCCTCCTTCGCTCCTCCTTTCGGCACCGAGCCGACAACATCGCCAGTAGCCGGATTAACAACGTCAAACACATCCAACCCTTCACTGACCCATTCGCCATTTATAAAAAGTTTCATCTTATCGACTCCTTTTAGGCTTTTTTATTCTGTTCCCTTTCCCTCTATATGTAAACTTCAAAGGAGGCTTGATCCGGTGAATACAGAACTGATATTTTTTCAGAAAGAATTGAATTGTCGATTTAATAAAGGTATACTAAACACACATATGTAAACGCTACCAATTTTGAATGAGGTGCATCATGCCAATCGAATTGCCTTTACGCCAACTGCAAAACGCTTTAAAGCACCAGTTTGATGTGTATGAAGACGACCACCTTGGCCAGCTCCCCCTGCGCTTCAGCGCCCACTATCAGCGGCGCGATGAACGTTACATCCTTTCTAAAAAAGCAACTGTCTGGAGCGTTGAAAACAACCAGCACTTTTTCTTTTATGAGCCGGAAGAAGCAACAATAGACACCTTTTCTACGTTTGTACAAGAACTCGATGCTTATATTCAAACAAACGCGAACCATTCATCTCAGCATATGTCGTCGATTTACATCGGACTGCTACTAACAGCCACAGCGCCTTCGCCTGAGCTGTGCCAAGCGGCACGCCGTTGCCGTAGCTTATCATTCATCAAATGGGGCTTGCATGGCTGGGCAGAACGCTATGCGGGGATTTTGCTTCAGGACGGAAGCCAGCTTTATGCGCACAAAAAAGGAAAGCCCTTTATTGAACCATTTTTGCAAATCTATTAAACGTGAGGTGGTCTTATGAATTTTGTAACACTTATGCTTATTTGCGGTGCCTTGTTAATTGTCGCCTATTTTACTTATGGAAAATTCCTGGAGCGTCGTTTAAAAATTGACGGAGAGCGGAAAACGCCTGCACATACGTTTTATGATGGGAAGGAATACATTCCGACGAAAACACCTGTACTGCTTGGCCACCATTTCACGACAATTGCAGGCGGCGGTCCGATTACTGGGCCAATTGCCGCGATTGTGTTCGGCTGGCTGCCTGCCGTTCTGTGGATTATGATAGGCAGCATTTTTGTAGGTGGCACCCATGATTATGCATCTTTGCAAGCTTCCATTCGCCATAAAGCTAAGTCGATCGGCGAAGTCATTAAAGAGCATATGGGAAAGCGTGGGCAGTTAATGTTCTTAGCTTTTTCGATAGCGACGTTAATTTTGATCATTGGCGTCTTTATCATTCTAGTTGCAAATACGTTTGTGTCGTTTCCAGGCGCGGCCACTGCTTCCCTTTTGTTTATTGCCGTCGCGATGGGTTTCGGCGTTCTTGTCAACCAAGTGCGTATCCATTTAGCACTCGCGACGTTGTTTGGCGTCATCGCTATGGCGCTATCAATATGGGTTGGCCTAAACTTTCCAATCACCCTTAGTGCTACTGCTTGGTCGCTCATTTTAATCGTATATGCCTATTTGGCGTCCGTGTTGCCTGTTTGGTTTTTGCTGCAACCTCGTGATTACTTAAATTCATTTTTGCTTTATTTTCTAATTGGTGGCGCTTTTTTAGGCTTGTTGATCGCTAGGCCTACTATTCAAATGCCTGCCTTTACCGGATTTTATAATGACACGCTCGGCTTTTTGTTTCCAATTTTGTTTATTACGATTGCCTGTGGGGCCATTTCTGGCTTCCATTCACTTGTTTCCTCAGGAACGACGTCCAAACAGCTGAATAACGAAAAAAATGGCCGCTTTGTTGCTTATGGTTCGATGCTGATCGAGGCATTTGTCGCCATCATCGCGATTGGTTCCGTTGCTTATTTAACACTTGACCAATTTAATGCGCTTATGGCCGAACTGAATGATCCGATTAGTGTGTTTTCCGTCGGCATCGGCCACTTTATGAACACGTGGGGATTGCCTGTGGCAGCTGGTGTTACGTTTACTGCACTCGCCGCATCGGCATTCTTAATGACAACACTTGATTCGGCCACGCGGCTCATGCGTTACGCCGTTACGGAACTAGGCGAAAGCATCAACGTACGGTTGCTTCATAACAAGCATACGGCCACCATTCTCGGCCTAATAGGAGCAACGATACTGGCCCTTTCCGGTACATGGCAAAGCGTATGGCCGCTATTTGGCGCCGCCAACCAAATGCTCGGGGCATTGGCGCTCCTTGCCATTACCTTATGGCTAGTGAAAACAAAATCGAAAGCATTGTTTGTGATTATCCCTATGGTGTTTATGTTTATTGTCACCACATCAGCGCTTCTCGTTATGATGCATTCCAATTTTCTTGCCGGTGATTACTTACTCGTTGTTGCTTCCTTCATCCTATTTGTCATGTGCGTATTCCTCGGCATCGAGGGGGCCCGCAGTGTGGCAAAGCCTAAAAACAAGCAAAAACCCACTGATTTAAATAGAGTAGGAGGGGGCGACTAACCCCCGACCTCTCACACCACCGCACGTACGGTTCCGTATACGGCGGTTTCAGTTAAGTTTGACGAAGTGTATCATAACGTTCCATTAAGCTCTTGAGCCCTTGACTCTTCCAATATGCAGAGTCGAGGGTTTTGTGTAAGATCGGACTTTTCGCGATTCGCCAATAGGCTTTTCGCGTATTGGCCCATTCCCACGCTTTTCCTATCCTGGCGCCCAGAGAGACGAGCTTCCGCTGTCTCGTTTTCGGTTTCTTCCATTCTTTCCAGCGGATCATTCGGAGGCGTCTCTTCACCCATGCGTCTAATTTCTGTAGGAAAGATGGCGTTTCGACTAACTGAAAGTAGCCTATCCATCCTATAAGAAACTGATTCAGTCTGCGAATTCGTTCTTCCATCTCAATCGAGTGGCGACGTGAGGTGAGTTCGCGAATGCGATCTTTACATCGTTTAAGGCTTGCGGGTGCGATTCGTATCTTTGGGTCTTGTCGGTTGCGCGTGAAGGTGAACCCCAGGAAGCTCCGCTCCCACGGGCGCCCCCATGCGCTCTTTTCCCGATTCACTTGAAGACGGAGACGATCCTCTAGGAACGTCGTCATCTTTGTTAGCGTTTGTTTTGCCGCCCGTCGTGACTTGACGTAAATCTGGCAGTCATCCGCGTAACGAACGAATCGGTAGCCTCGTTTCTCTAGTTCCTGATCCCACTCATCTAACACAATGTTGGAAAGAAGCGGACTGAGCGGTCCGCCTTGCGGCGTCCTTCTGTACTCGGCTGAACCAGTCCGTTTTCCATAATCCCTGCTTGAAGGTAGCGTCTAATCAGACGCAACACTTGTCGATCTTGAATGATCTGGCTCAGACGTCTCATTAAGCGGTCATGATGGACGCGATCGAAGAACTTCGAGAGGTCAATGTCCACGACCCATCCGTACCCTTCTTGGATATACGTCTTCGCCTTTTTGACCGCGTCATGTCCCCGTTTTCCTGGACGAAACCCGTAGCTATTTTCGGAAAAGCTTGGGTCCATCTTCTTTGACAACACTTGAGCGATGGCTTGTTGGATCAGACGGTCAATCACCGTTGGAATGCCTAATGCCCTTACGCCTCCAGACGGTTTCGGGATTTCGACCCGTCTTACTGGCTGAGGAGAGTAGGTTCCTTCCATGATTGCCCTTCTCAAGGAGTCCCAGTTTTCCATGAGATAAGATCGGACGGATTTTGTCGTCATCCCATCGACACCAGGACTTCCTTTATTGGACTCCACGCGCTTGAGCGCTTGGAGGAGATTGTCTCTTGATAGAATCTGATCCAACATGTATTTCTACTCCTTCGTATAAGAGGGGTCTTCTTGTGTGGCTGTACGCTCCGCCCTCTCTCCAGCCCCCTGCGGGATTCACCGCTTCTTGCGGGAGAGTAGGTTCCGTAGATGTTTCTGCTTCAACACGTACAACGTTCGCCAAGTCCTCTTATTCCTTTCCTGATTCCGTCCTTCCATGTCTGTCTAGATCAGACATGTACTATGACTTCTGCTGACTTCTAATGTCTCAGCACCTGTTCACACAAGTGGTTACGGAACGTGTTCCGCACGATCACTAGATCTCCCCGGGTAAGCGCATGTCCTTCCCCTCCATGTCTCCGCCTCATTTACGCCTATCCCCTTTGGTCACTAGGACTTCGACTTGTCGTGCAGCCTCATCCAAGAATAAGCGCCTGATGAGATTCGTGTTCCTCGGAGCGGAGGTTTGCCTCGGACTTCCTTCAGATTCTGAGTCGCCCCAGACACCCTTGTCGTTGGCTAACAGTTACAGTGACCTTCACTGTTCGGGACTTCAACCCTATAGCCCATGCGCATGCCGGGCACACATGCATAAGAAGCATGGGGCGTCTGCCCCATGCTTCTATCAGTCTGGGAACAAAGTTCCCAAAAATTAACTCGTCTTCGTCGCAAGTGTTTGCCGCGCTTCCTTCGCTGCCTCCACCATCACTTTTAATGCAGCCACTGTTTCTGGTTCTTGCCGTGTTTTTAAACCGCAGTCCGGGTTGACCCAAAATTGCTTTGGATGTAAGACATTCAACGCACGCTCAATGTTACGGGCAATTTCTTCTTTAGCTGGGACGCGGGGGCTGTGAATGTCATACACACCGAGGCCAATGCCTTTGTTATACGTGTAATCTTCGAATGATGAAATTAGTTCGCCATGGCTCCGGGACATTTCGATTGAAATGACATCTGCGTCAAGCCCGTCAATCGCTTCGATAATATCTTGGAAATCAGAATAACACATATGCGTATGGATTTGCGTTTCTGGCTTTACTTGGTTGACCGTCAACTGGAAGGCCGTTACCGATTGGTCAAGATAGCTTTGCCATTTCGCGCGCTTAAGCGGCAATCCTTCCCGCAAAGCAGGTTCATCTACTTGAATGACGCCAATCCCATGTTTTTCAAGGGCAAGGACTTCTTTGCGCAAAGCGAGAGCAATTTGATTAACCGCCTCGCCTTCGGTAATATCAGCCCTTGGAAACGACCAATTGTAAATCGTGACTGGGCCAGTTAGCATCCCCTTAACAGGTTTGTCTGTGTTGGATTGGGCATAAACCGTTTCTTTTACGGTCATTGGTTGTTTAAAGTAAACATCTCCGTAAATAATCGGCGGCTTGACACAACGGGACCCATAAGATTGAACCCAGCCATACGTAGTAAACTGGAAGCCGCCAAGCTTTTCGCCAAAGAATTCAACCATGTCTGTCCGTTCAAACTCGCCATGGACAAGGACGTCGAGCCCGAGCTGTTCTTGGATAGCGATCCAGCGGTCTATCTCGGCGTTAATGAATGTTTCATAGCCAGCACTGTCCAATTTTCCTTTGCGCCAGTCTAACCGTTTTTTACGGATCTCTTTTGTTTGTGGAAAACTGCCAATCGTCGTCGTCGGCAATAGCGGCAGTTTCAGTTTGGCCGCTTGCAACTTGGCCCGTGCAGGAGCATCTAGGCCACGGGATGGGTCCTCGTTGCTGATTTGCGCTACTTCTTGTTGGACCGATTGATTGTTTCGGGCCTGTGAAGCATTTAATCGCGCTAACGCGTGTTTGCTCGCTTCTAATAACGTAGCCGGCTCTTGACCGTTGACCACTTTCGCCAATGAAACGATTTCGCTTATTTTTTCATCCGCAAATGCAATCGCTTCTTTTAGTTCATCTGCAATGTTCTCTTCTGATTGCACTGTTACTGGCACATGCAATAGGCTAGATGACGGCTGGAGGATGAGCCTTTCCCGTTCGACTCCTTGTAACAGTTCCTCTAGTTCGGCATATACAGCTGTAAGGTCCGTCCGCCAAATATTACGTCCGTCAATGACGCCAAGTGCTAACAGCTTATCGTTTGGAAATCCGTTTAGACGAAGATTTTGCAATGTTTCTTCTTTTCCAGCTACAAAGTCAAATCCTAGCCCCGCAACTGGCAGCTGTATAAAGCGGTTATAGTCATCGACGCTCTCAAAATAGGTTTGCAGCAAAAGCTTGGCGTTTGGCGCTAGTTTCGCTAATGACTGATACGTTTCCTCAACGACAGCCCACTCTGCTTCGGTCACATCGCCAGCCAAAATCGGTTCATCTACTTGAATCAATGGCGCGCCTGCTTGTGCCAATTCAGCCAGTACTTGTCCGTACAAAGGCACAAGTGTCTTCACATGCTCGGAGAAGGATTTATTTCCATATTGTTTTGCTAGTTTCACAAAACTGACTGGGCCAAGAATTACCGGTTTGCCGTTAATGCCAAGCTCACTTTTCGCCTCTTTGTACAAACGCAGCCAGCGGTTATCGACAAGAGCTGGTTCTCTGCTAGCTGTTAACTCTGGGACAATATAGTGGTAGTTGGTGTTGAACCACTTTGTCATTTCGGCTGCGACAGCATCATCGCTTCCCCGGGCAATTGCAAAATACGTTTCCTCTTCCACTTTTCCGCCATCATACGTAAATCTTTCCGGCACAATGCCAAAAGCAACAGCCGTGTCTAGCACATGGTCATAATTACTAAAATCGCCTACTGGAATGAGATCAAGGCCGAGCTGTTGCTGTTTTTGCAAATAAGATAGCCTTAACGATTTCTGTTCCTGCAAAAAAGCAGCTTTTGAGCGCTTTCCTGCCCAAAACGCCTCAAGATTTTTTTTCCATTCTCGCTGGCCGCCAATCCGCGGATACCCTAATGATGAACTTCTCACTTTGCTCAAAATTCTCCACCCCTTCATGTTTTTATCATGCACATACAAAAAATTCCCTTTACGCAGTTAAAAGGGAATTGGAAAGTTAGCCAATGTTAACTCGTGCCTAGGCACAAACGTTCTATTGGCTTTGTTATCCACTCCTCTCTATATCCACGTAGAGTCAAGCAGTACAAACAGGTAGGCAATCTGACTTCACGAATGGATGTTGCATCTCGTGTCACAGTGGCGGGACCGTCCTGGATTTTCACCAGCTTCCCCTTTTAAGCGGCAAAAGCCGCACCTGTTTGCATCTATAAAATTGAAAAACACCCGTTCCGGGACTGGAAAGGGTGTTGTTTTCACGAAATGAATCCCCTTATCTGCCAAAGTTCCCTTTGCTGGATTTAGCACCTTTTCATCGCAATGAATGGTTGCTGAAGCTTCATTGGGCCAGTCCCTCCGCTTCTCGTTATAAGAGTGTTTTTATGAAAATGTGTTGTTCATACTGTAGCATGAGTTTTCATAGTTGTCAAAACAAAAATCGTTCCTTTTTTATTGCAAGAAGTTTGGGATGACTTAGCAAACAATGACGATCGTTTAAGACCGTCGTCTAGAGTGTCCGGCGCTATTTCAATATTGCTATGTTCCAACATTTTCAGTCATTGCCTTTTTTCCAAAACAGGCAAACACCTTTTTTTCTTTGAGGAATCTGTTAAAATAGGAGAGTTGATTGATAAGGAGGAACATCGATGCCTAAACGAAACGATCTGTGCCCATGCGGGAGCGGAAAAAAATATAAAAAATGCTGTATGAATCGCTCATCTAACCAGGCAATGGTCGTGCAAGACGAACTAAACCAGCTTGAAACAGAATTGCTTTACATGGCATTTACCCGCTACCAAAAACAGTTAACAAATTGGGTGCAAAGCTACCATTCCGTTTATCCTGAGGCTGATAAAACAGTGACTGAAACACTTTCAAGCATGTTGCTTGTTTGGTTGATTTTCACTAAGCCCATTCAAGAGGACGGGACAACGATTTTTGATGTTTTTTACGAAGGGAAAAAGAGAAAGCTTAAACGCCCAAAAACTGCTTTCCTGTTAGAAACTTGGAAACACACGCGCCCAGCTGTTCTTGAAATTAAACAGCAAACGGATGAGCGTGTGTACAGAAGCGTCGACTTGTTAACGGGACGAAAGATCGACCATACATTGCCAACTGAGCATGACGAGACCGCACAACCAGGCTCCACTGTCATCGGTTTTCCGGCAAAATCTGATCCGCATATGTCCTTTATTGGTCCTGTTATTAGCCATTTGCCTGAAAAAACGGCTGCTATTAAACAAAAAGTCGCTGCGTTTGCAAACGAAACAGAAGACGCCTTTTTGCAAAAGTGGCCACAGCTGTTGTCAGCCCTTTTAAATAGCGAACAGGCTCCAACAGTTGCTCCTGATCAGTTCCGCTGGCATACAGAAAAACAAAAGGAAACAGCCGAAGCATTGCTCAATGGCCTCCGCCTTGATCAGTGCCCGCCGGAAATTGAAATGCTTGCCTTAGAGAAATGGAGCCAGTTTTGCCAGGAACACAACCCGGCAATCCGCAAGCCAGAAGCGTACGCTGCTGCGATGGAATACGCCCTTCAAACGATTGCGCCTATTTCCGCTACACAAAAAGCACTTGCTAAAAAGTACGGTGTTAGCCCATCAACGATTTCCGCCCGCTCAGCAGAAATTGTGACTGTGCTAAAAGAAACAGCAACGGCCTAATGGCTGAACAGCCAAAGTCTCCGCTTTGGCTGTTCAATTCTCGTTTAAGCGCCTTGCGCTTTTGTTATCGTCTAGCTAGGCGCCATCAGCTCGAGACGCTTCGGACCAGCCGCTGAAGTAAAATGCTACTTCATCTTCTGATCCTCCAGCGCTTGTCGCTGATTACCGGGCGCCTTACGCTTTTGTTATCGTCTAGCTCCAGGCGCCATCAGCTCGAGTCGCTTCGGACCGGGCGCCTTGCGCTTTTGTTATAAGGAGGGGTTTGATGCATAAGGGTTCTTCGCTGCTTACTGTATGCGTGACTGTGTTTTTTATCATTGTCATCTCAGCAGCGGTTCTCGCATTCATCTTTGGTATATATTATTTAGGGATGGCCGGTTTGTTCCAACTGCTTGGCATTCGCTATGACTCTGTTCAGGCTTTAGCTTTGTTTGTCTTGCTTTTTTTGTTGATCGGCATTTTTATTGAATTGTTTGCTAAAGTGTTCAATACGTTGCTTCTTCCTGCTGTCGGAAGCAGACCGCTTCAGAAAATACTAGAATTTTGCATAAGATATACATTCACACTTCCTGTTGTTTTTTTGCTTGACCACTATATGTCTACCATCCACATTAAACTGATGTCGCAAGCAGCCCTTGCTGCGTTTGTCGTCGTAATAGAGATGCTCATTGACAATGAGGATTACAGCCAAAAAGGCTGATAGAAGTTTGCTTACCGATAGGTGCTTGCCCTTAGGCAGGTGATCTATTTTGTTCAATAGACAGAATATTATGATTTCAATCCCGCTTCTCTACTTCCATACCTAGTACGCCCCTCTTATTTTAGCGTAACTTTTACAATCTATTACATTATAAAACACTATTAAACGGTTTTTTCTGCTATGATTTAGTATGCCCATTTGGTGCTGATCATCTTTAAGGAGGAACAATATGCCGATACGAAAATCAATGCGACACATGATTCTGCTAGTTTTTGCTCTATTCTTCTGTTTAACCGTTCCACAATCCGTTTCTGGAGAAACAGGTGAAAAAACGCTTCATATTATTCACACTAATGATATCCATGCTAGCTTTGACGAGTATGGGAAAGTGGCAGCTTACATACAGAACAAGCGGCAAATGTCCGACCATTTTCTGTATGTCGATGCCGGTGATTTTGCGAGCGGCAACCCTGTCGTCGATTTAAATTACGGAAAGCCAATGATCGACATATTTAACCTTGTTGGCTTAGATGCATTTACAATTGGCAACCATGAGTTCGATTACGGGCAAGACCATTTAAAAACGAACATGGAACAGGCAAACTTTCCTTGGCTTGCCGCCAACCTTGATACAGGGGCGACGGATGTCGAAAATACGAAACCTTATGTGTTATTAGATGCGGATGGCATCTCCGTTGCATTATTTAGCTTAACGCAGGCGCCGCCAGCAACAGCACCAGCAAATGTAGTTGGTATGGATTTTGATAATGATTATATAGGAACAGCGCTTGCTTATAAAGACGAGTTGGAAAGTCAAGCTGATGTCATTATTGCTCTGACTCATATCGGCTACGACCAAGACCGCCGCCTTGCGAATGAGGTCGAGTATTTTGATGCTATTATAGGCGGCCATTCTCATACGACATTAAACGCTCCTGCCATTGTAAACGGCACGCCAATTGTCCAAACGGGTTCCAATTTGCAACATATAGGTGAACTGGAGTTTACCTACAATGAAACGACTGATGAGGTAACGGAAGTTTCAGGCCAGCTTACAGCGGTATCCTCCTTAACAGAAACGGATGAAGACGTCCAAGCAGTTATTGATAAGTACAACGAAGAGATGGATGAGCTTCTCGGCAAAGTAATCGGCTATTCAAACACCGGGCTATCCCGTGACGGGCGCTATGATCGCGATGTTCCTCTCGGCAATTTTTGGACAGATGCCATGCGCGCTTTTGCCGATGCAGATATTGCCTTAACGAATAATGGCGGCATTCGCGACAGCATTGCCCCAGGCGAAGTGACATTAAACGACATCTATAAAATTGAGCCTTTTGCCAATGAGATTATGGTGATTGAAATGACAGGCGAAGCGATCGAAAACGTCATCGCCTATTCATACGCCCGTGATGATCGCAACCAAATTGATTTGCAAACATCAGGTCTACACTACGAAATTATAACAGGAATGACAGGCAACTTTATTGACGTGAACGTATCAATTGATGGCCAGCCACTTGAGGCAGACTCCACTTATAAAGTGGCAGTTGCTGACTATATTGGCACTGGCGGATCAGGATACCATTTTGAAGGCGAAATCTTACAAGAAACAGTCGGCCTAATGACGACGGCAATGGAACAATATGCTTTGGAACGTACGGCTGCAGGCCACGCGCTTGACTACGAAAGCGAGGGGCGGATTGCTTTAAAAGTGGATCCAACTGCGCCAAATCCAGGGGAGATCATCGGCTCGACGAACACAGGCCTTTATTCTGAAAACAAAAACAAACAAGATGTTGGCCTTGGCAACTTATACGCCGATTCAATTCGCGCTAAAACAGGCAGCGACTTTGCGCTTTTAAACGGTTCTTCCATCACTGGAGAAATTCCTCCAGGCTCGATTACAGACAAACAAATTGAAGCTCTCGACCGTTATGGCAACACCATTGTTGTTGTCGAAACGACAGGTTCCCGCTTAAAAGAAGTTTTACTCGAGCAATCACGTTACCATCGAGGCGTTGATTTGCAAGGTTCTGGCTTGACTTACACGCTCATTCCAGACGAGAACAGCGGCTTTAGCGACGTGACTATACTACTTGAAAACGGCGAACCACTTGATCCTGATGGAACGTATACCGTCGCTTATAACGACTATATGCATGCCTCAACCTTTTACAACCTCGGCACGGCCGTTGATGACAGCTACGGCCCTGTTTGGCAAGCTGTAGTTGATTATGCATCAACGCAAACAGAGCCAATCGATTATACAGAAGGAAGCCGCATTGCCATTGAAGGCAAAGAGCCGGAAGACCCTACTGGCACACTGACTATCGCAGAAGCAATCGCCAACAACTCAGGCACAAAGGCAGTCAAGGGCTACATTGTCGGGTCGATCAATAACAACCGACCTATTATCGGCGAAGGCAGCCACGCCCCTTCTAACTTGTTATTGGCAGACTCACCAGATGAGACAGACAGGGCGAAGATGTTGCCTGTTCAGCTTGTGAACGGCACCCCTGTCCGAAATGGGCTAAACTTAGTCAACAATCCTGAAAACATTGGCAAACAAGTACGGATAATAGGTTCGCTAGAAACTTATTTTGGAACGCCAGGCATGAGAAACCCATCAACATACGCTTTTATCGAAGAACCAGTTGAACCAGAACCTGAGCTACCAGCATGCGATTATAAAGCGTGGGAGAAAACCGCCATTTATACAGCTGGCGACCGCGTCGAGCATGAAGGCGATTTTTATGAAGCCAAATGGTGGACACAAGGGGAAAATCCTGCTGATTCAGGAAGGTGGGACGTCTGGAAAAAAGCAACTGATTGCTATGAGGATCCTGATGGACCGCAAGAATGGCAAGCAGATGAAATCTACACTGCCGGCGATCGTGTTTACTATGAAGGCCAGCTATACGAAGCAAAATGGTGGACGCAAGGTGAGAATCCGAGTGAATCGGGACAGTGGGATGTTTGGAAAAAAGTGACTGATTCCGAGGAAGTACCTGAAGGACCACAAGAGTGGAATGCTACCACTATTTATGTCGCTGGCGACCGCGTGTTCTATGAGGGCCGACTATACGAAGCGAAATGGTGGACGCAAGGCGAAAATCCGAGTGAATCGGGACAATGGGATGTTTGGAAAAAAGTAAGCAACTAGCACAAAAAAGTCGGGAGCACTCCCGACTTTTTTGTTTATAGCGATTCATTCATCATACAGTGGATGGATGTCTCAATGCTTGAACGTTTTACTTTTAGGCCGCTTTCGTTGCTTGTTCTCTCGCTAGCGAGGCTTCTTGCTTTTGTTCACGGAAACCGATGTAGACAAAGAACAAAGCAATTAAGGCATAGCCAATCGTGTAGTCGAAAGCCGCATTAAGAGCGAGCGAAGGAGCATGTGTAAAGCCAAAGAAAGCAAGGACAGCGCCGATCCCGGCAAAAAGCGCCGCTTTGTGGAACGTTCGATCAATGAGGCACACGGTAATAGCGCCAATAATTATAGCTGTAAACATTGCTCCTTGGCCTAGAGGGACAATCCCTTCAGAAATGCCTGCCACCACTTCCCCTGCGCTATTGTTAAAACGTGTCATCATGTAGTTGGCGATATAAGGAAGCATGGCTAAAGCAACCGCTGGATAGTACTTTTTCTCGTTGTTGGCAAACGTACTCGATATCATCGACATGCCGACAAAGACAAGAATCGGCGCAATCGCCGCCATCGGAATAAGTGCCGAAAAAGCAGCGATGAGGCCAGTTGCTGCTGCAAATAAAAACATCACTGCATTTAAGATGCTGTAACCCCGACCGGCTTCCATTTCCTTAGCGCCTACTGTTGCAATATACACAGTTGTCGGGAACATGCCCCCGAAACAAGCGCCGAGCATCGCGCCAATTCCATCTACTGCCTGGCATTCACGAACATCATACGAGTCGCCCGCTGCCGCCATTGCATCAACATTGTTCATCGTTTCAATCGCATTGTAAATTGTAATCGGAATGAGTATGCCGAGCAAACCAATCATCACGCCAAATAAAGCGGACATGCCTTCGAACGCTGCCAACGTTGGCAAAAACGGATAGAAACCAACATTTGCAAACGCGTTTGTAACGTCTGAACTAGATTGGTAGCCTAGTGCAAACGCCAGTATGACGCCAATTATAATCGCAAAAAGGGACGTAGGAATGCGAAAAGGCATCCCGACTTTTGCCACAAAGCCAAGCAAAATGATCGACAAGGCAACAAGGCCAATGACAGGCACATCAAAAACAGAAAACAACATCTCCCCGGCAACAAACGTAAACGCCACCCCTGCTAATGCGCCTAATAACGCCGGACGCGGCGTGTGCTTTCTGACCCAATTGCCAAAAAAAGCAACGAGCGCTTCAACAAGGCCTGATAAAAAAGCAGCAGCTACAGCTATTTTCCAGGCCAGTTCGTGGTCGTTTGTCATCGCCAAAGCGGGAGCGGTAACACCGAATAGAAACACAAACATGACAGGCGTAGATACGCCATAGGATAACGCCGTTACATTTGTACGTTTTTCTTTTATCGCTAGCCGTTTGGCCATGTGTGCATAATAGAGGTTTCCGGCAATAACAGCGACAGCCACGCCAGGAATAATGCGGCCAAAGACAAGAGACTCTGGAAATCCCATTCCCAGTAAAGTAACAGTAATGACAACAAAGTTTGCGAGATTGTTTTGAAAAAGAGCAAAAAATGCATCAATGTCTTGTTTTTTAAATAAAGGATAATGGCCATTCATAAATTATATATTCCGCCCTTTTTAAGATTTGTTGTAAGCAAAATGTGCAGATTCTTCTACAAACTGAACCTTGTTGCCTTCTAGTGAAGAAATGCGTGCCAGCGATTCAATCCGATAGCCCTTTCCTTCAAGCAGCGCCCTTCCGTCTTGGAAAGACTTTTCAATCACTATGCCAATCCCGGCTACAGTGGCGCCTGCTTCTTCGACGATTTGAGTGAGTCCTGTAGCGGCTTGTCCGTTTGCAAGGAAATCATCAATGATTAACACACGGTCACCAGCGCAAAGCCAATCCTTTGAAACGGTCACCTCCGAATATTCCTTTTTTGTAAAGGAGTACACGCGACTCGAATAGACGTTTTCTTTGTCCATCGTCACTGATTTCTTCTTTCTAGCAAAAATCAGTGGCACTTGAAGAGAATGGGCACACATAAAGCTTGGAGCGATACCAGACGACTCGATGGTCACGACTTTCGTTACTTGTTCGTCAGCAAATAGGCGGGCAAATTCCTCGCCAATTGCGCTCATCAAGTTGGTATCGACTTGGTGGTTTAAAAATTGGTCAACTTTAAGCACACCACTCGACAGTACACTTCCCCGTTTACGGATCGCTTCTTTTAGTAATTCCATTGCTTTCTCCTTTCAAAATAAAAAGCCGAAAGATCACTATAAAAATAGAGTGATCTTTCGGCTTTGAAAATAGCAACTGAAAAAGACCACTCGTAGTCAGGCCGTTATCGGCAGCCTGGTAGAGACTCGCGGACCATATTACCGCTATTATACGAGCTGATGCTTTGTTCGTTTATTTAGTTTCCCTTGCCTATTATAAAGAATCTGATCGAAAATAAAAAGAGGTTTGTGGCAAATTGGCCAGAATTACTTTTCCCATTTTATTGCAGTCGGCTTCAAGCAGCTCCTACATTCAAAATCGACTGTCAACGTATGGATTGTCGTTTCCGAATGACAATGAGGACACGTAACCGTTTGCACGCGCAGCAACGATAAGCCCACACAAATAATCGAAACTGCCAAAATAAGAAAGGCCTGCACCATGCTTTTCGCTTCTAAAGAAGCAATCGCTATTCCGGCAACGACACCGGCAATGCCTATAAAGCCTAGGGCCACTTTCCCTATTTTTAATGGCAATGGACTTTTTTTGCGTACCAACACAACCGTTTCTTTATCCATTAAACAGCCTTCTTTCTATTCATTCGTTTTTTTATATGTTAACTGTACCATATTGCCACAGCAAGCCAAAGCGTTATCTAAAAGCACCGTTTAAACATTTGCCACTACTGTCGGCTTCCTTCATCTTCTAATATGCCAAAGACAAGCGAGTCACGCCAACCATCACTCAGCCGCAGGTGATCGCGCAAATGCCCTTCCTGCTGCATCCCAATCTTCTTTAATACTTTAGCAGAAGCAATGTTACGAGAATCGCATGTAGCCCAAATGCGATGGAGTTTAAGCCGGTTGAATCCATCGTCTATCAGACATGTAGCTGCCTCGGTTGCTACGCCTTGTCCCCAATAATCAGGATGGACAATGTAGCCAATCGCGGCGCTGCGGTTAGCAATGTCGATAACTAGCTCGGCGGCTCCGACCACGCGCTCCCTATTTTTTAAAGCAATTGCAAATGCAAACCTCGTCCGAGGACATTTGCGAGCATCGACAATCGCTTGTTTAACATAGTTTTGTGAATCTTTTTCGTTATTAGGGCCCCATGTCTGGTACCGGCAGACTCGTTCCAGCGAAGCATACGCATGTACGTCATGCCAATCATCGATTTTAAACTCACGCAAATAGACATTTTTCCCCTTCATTGCTGTCTACCTCCCTTTAACGATTCACTGTTGTCGATCGCCTAGCTTAAACCAATCAACCGTCTGCTGGCTTATACCACTTCTTGAACCGTTCCAGTTCATTTACGGTGCAACGGACATTAGGGAAGTTGCTCATTTTTTTAATCAAACGGACACTGTCGACGTTATAAACGATCAATTGCACGCCTTCACGACTGCACTGCTCCGCGAATTTTCTACTGAAATGGCGGATGTGAATAGCCAGAGAGGAAGCGTTAATTGTCTTCATATATGGAAACAATGCTTTCGTTGGCTTCGTTTGAATAAGGCCAAGCTCAAGCGCTGGAGAAAGTTCCCGCATCCTTCCAATGGAGGCATGGTTAAATGAATTGATATAAACATCCTGCTCCAAGTTATAGTCTTTAATCAATTGGTATACAGCTTGCTCAATGCCATTGTCGCCGTTTTTGTCTTTCTTTAGCTCAATCGCCATTTTGCAGCGGCCCGCAAAAGCAGCAAACACTTCTTTTAATGTAGAAAGTCGTTCTTTTTGATAGACCGTTAACTCTTTTAACGCAGCAAGAGAGTAATCTTTTACATACCCCTTGCCATTTGTCACCCGGTCGACTTTTGGATCGTGGATAATCAGCGGTACGCCATCTTTCGTAAGCCTGACGTCCATTTCAATCCAATAAAACCCTAAACGGATTGCCGCTTCGAACGCAGACAGCGTGTTTTCTGGGTATTTGCGCGAATAGCCGCGATGGGCAATTGCTTTAATCATTCGGTCACCACCTCGCCCGTTCTCTTACATTAAATGGAGACAGTCGATTTTTCAAGGAAAAGTCAGTAACTTATAACATAAACTTAAAAATAAACCCTTCACACATAAGAATTATTACGATATAATCAAATTTGCTCTTATAAATCGTAAACATTACGCTTAAAAAAGGAGAGACTGATGAGAAAATATTTGATGGTAGCCAGCGCATCCTTGCTTGCGTTAGGCGCTTGCCAGCCGGCAGACGAAAGCCAGTCTGGTCCTTCTGAAGAAGATACAATCACTGTGTACACAACGATTTTTCCTTATGAAGATTGGACGAAAAAAATTGGTGGTGAATTTGTAGAGGTCGAAAACATCGTTCCTGTAGGCGCTGACGCCCATACATATGAGCCGACGCCACAAACGATGATCGACGTCGCTGAAGCCGATGCTTTCATTTACAACGGTGCAAGTCTAGAAGCTTTTGCCGATAAGATTACTTCTGCCGTTGAAGACCACGATGTTGTTACATTAGAGGCTTCTGCTGCCACAGATCTAATTGCTAATTCACACGACCACGACCATGGGCATGATCACGGGAACGAACATGATGATGGGCATGATCATGACGACCATAATCATGAAGCTGAGGATGAGCATGATCACCACAACCATGAAGGGGAAGATGGACATGACCATGACCACCATGACAATGAAGGAGAAGCAGGGGATATCGCTACAGCCACAATTGACGGGCTTGCCGACCATTACCACTCTGGCGACACAGTTGAATTAACAGCACAATCTCCTGAAAACAGTGACCATTGGCATTGGTATACCCTTGCAGCAGGTGGAGATGCTACTGATCCAGATGCTTGGGAAGTCATACCTGATAACCATTCCGATGTTTATACTGGTACAGCGGAAGAAGACGGCATCCAAATCATCGCTAGACAATTTGACGACGACCACCATGTCATTGCCGAAAGCGAGCCGGTAACGATTCAAATTGACGATCATGAGGAGGAAGGCGGCTCACACGATGGCCATCATCATGGAGACCAAGATCCCCACGTCTGGCTTGACCCAATTCGTTCAATTGAGATGGCAGAAGCGATTAAAGACATGCTCGTTGAGCTAAAGCCTGAACAAGAAGCCTATTTTAATGACAACTTTGAAACATTGAAGGCGCAGTTCGAAGAGCTTGATACACAGATGCAAGAAATGGTTAACGATGCTTCAGTCGATACATTCATTGTTTCTCATGCTGGTTACGGCTATTGGGAAGAACGTTATGGCATTAAACAAATCGGGATAGCAGGCATTTCCTCGACAGATGAACCATCGCAAACCCAACTTGTTGAAACAGTAGAAACAGCAAAAGAACTTGGTTTACATTACGTAGTCTTTGAGCCGAATATTACGCCTTCCGTTGCTAAAGTGGTGCAAGACCATCTTGGCGCAGAAGCACTGACGATTCATCCCCTTGAAGCCCTTACACAAGAGGATGAACAAGCTGACGCGGATTATTTCTCGATTATGGAGAACAACATTGAAACTTTGCGCACAGCTCTTAACAATTAAAGGCTGTATGCAATAAACACCAAAAGCGCCTGGATTTTTCCGGCGCTTTTTTCGTGTTACTGGTTTGAATGGTTTTTCCCTTGATGGTGCACCATATCAAGGACAATCATTAAGGCAATGCCTATTGTCTCATGGCGTTGATCATGAATCGTTAAATGGTATGTATCTCCCCAGCTCAACCATTGTTTCTCGACGTTCATAATTTCTTTGCCATCCCCGACCACACGATAATGATGGTCCAACAAACTGCCCTCTATCGTCCAATCAAGGGGTTTAATTTCATACTTGGCACGAAAAAAAGTAAGTTTCTTTGTTACGTGGCACAGTTCTTTTTCTTCATTCGAAATCGTGTAATGAGGCAAAAACGAAAACAATTTCTCTTTAATTTGCAAGACTGGCTTCCCATCTACGGTTGTGATCGCCAATTGGTTAGCAAAGGAAAACAATTTGCCGTCCACTTTGTATAGCGGTTTCTCATTGCCGTCAAAAACCGTGAACTGATCTTTAAAGGAGAAAATACGTTGTTTCACATAATAATCCATTGTCCATTTGCCACTCCCTTTCCCCTGTCTATAGCATAACATAAATGAAGCATAGCTTATTATCAACACGGTTCCTGAAGTACACTCGGATACTTGCCTCTTGACGTTCCGTTTGCGATAATAAAACCAGTTTTAATACTTTTATAAAGGATCATGTGCCATGAATATTTTGGTGACCCTTAACGCCCATTACTTAAAGGCTTTACAAGTCATGTTGACATCGTTATTTATGAATAATGCAAACGAAGACTTTGCCATTTACTTAATCCATTCGTCCATTCCAGAAAACCAGCTTCAACAGCTGGAGCAATTTGTGTGCCAACAAGGGCATTCATTGATCATTGTAGAAACGGACAAAACGCTATTTGCCAATGCGCCTGTCGTCAAACATTATTCCTCTGAAATGTATTACCGTTTGTTGGCCTATCGATTTCTTCCGACGGAGCTTGACCGCATTTTATACTTGGATCCCGATATTTTGGTGTTAAACCCGATTCGCCCTCTGTATGAAACCAATATCGATTCCTGTTTGTATGCAGCGGCACAGCATAGCTTTATTAACATCCAAGAAATCAATAAGTTTAGACTAAATGCGTATGAAATGGAAGCATACTACAATTCCGGCGTCCTCCTTATGAACTTAGCCAAGCAACGGGAAACCATGGACATAAACGACATTTTTGCCTATGTCGAAAAATACAGGAATCGTCTCGTCCTTCCTGATCAAGATGTATTAAACGCACTCTATTCTCCTCAGATCAAAAATGTCGATGAACGTCTTTATAATTATGATGCTCGTTATTACCGCTACTACAAACTAAAAAGTGGTGGCCGCTTTGACATTGACGCCGTACTGCGGCAAACAGTCATACTCCACTTTTGCGGAAAAAAGAAACCATGGCATAAAAATTACAATGGCAAGTTTCATTCCCTTTATAAGCATTACGAAAAACAGGCATTTCCTAAATAACTCACTAGGCTTTTGAACGTGACCAATGGTATTCTCTCCCTATGATCGGTAAACAACGCTCTCCTTCCTTTCTTTTTAGACGAGAGCGTTGTTTGCTTTAAGCTTCATAGTTATACTTACTGGCTTCTTCGTTCCATTAGATTAATTCCTAGTCCCATTGCGATAATTCCAATCAACACCATAACCAACAATGACATGCCCACATCCTGCAAACCAGCATTATAAAAGATGACAGCCATAATGGCGTCCATCGCATGTGTCAGCGGAAATAAATCGGCAATAAACAGCAACACAGGGTTTGTAATCGTCCCAGGCATCATATATGCCCCACTAATTAGCGGCATAATGGGAATAAGCGAAGGGTAAATCGCCAAAAATTGCTCCGGCGTTTTTACAAAACCGGTAATAAGCATCGCCACGCTAATCATACTAAAAGTAAAAAATGCTGCGATTAAAATGACAAGCCATAGTTGGTCTCCTACCTCATAATTTAAGCCATACTTAAACACAATCAGCACGACGCAAATTTGAAACATGGTTATTAAGAAACTATATAAAAGATAACTGCTGTACATGCTGGTTTTGCTTATCGGCGACAGAATCATTCGATTCCATACGCCAGAAATTTTATCGTACATCACATTGTTGACTTTAAAACCGGCAATAAACATGGAGACTAGAAAAGTAAAAGCAAACAATAGCTGCGTCGTCATGTTATACTCTATCGTTTCCTCGCGGTCAATGCCTTGTACGTCTACCTGAAAAGGGGCATCCTTCAAATACCGCTCAAACTCCTCACGGCTACTTCCGTCCTCAGCCGATATCGCCGTACCGTATGCCTCCCGTTGAAAGACTTTATCAACATGCTGTTGAACAATAGCGACACTAGGTAGTTTGCCAGCGGCAATGAGTTTATAATCTGTTTCCATTAGCTTTACGGCCACATCGAGTTGACCAGCTCGTATGTCCTCCCGGGCTTGCTCAGGATCAACGATGATAAACTGGAATGCATCATCCCCATTCAACAATTGTTCCCATTTTTTCTCAATACTTGAGGCATTCTCCTCCTCACTAAAAATAGCGACTGTTGTCGGCGAATGAACACCGCCAGTAAATAAGAGCGTAGCGAGGATGCTGCCAGCCATTAATAATAATAGCAAAAGTGGGTTTCGCTTATCTTTCATAAATTGCGCCCATAGTACTGGTTTCACTACGCTTCCCCCCTTTTTGGATAAAAGGCTAAACCAGCGATACTACATAGTACAAAGAATATGATCAACAAGACGCTTGGGCCAACTAGCGACGATACTTGTTCGAACCGGATCCATTCTGTAAACATGACTAATGCAAGACCATTTGGTGTCCATTCACCAATTTGTTGCAACCAATCAGGCAAAATGTAAATTGGAACAAAATTGCCGCCCACAACACCAAACAGTATAATGACGAGCATAAATAGGCCATTGGCAGCCTCCACTTTCTTCATTTTCAGTAAAATGGTGGTAAATATAGCAGCTAAGCCGGCAATTGCGAAAGAGACCGAGGTAACGATTCCTAAGAGTCCTAACCAAAAATTCGCCGTTCGCTCAGGGAATACACCAAGAATGAAATGGGCCAACGTAAAGACAAGCATGATTTGCAGCCAAGCCAAGCAAAAAGTTGAAACTGTTTTTCCAACTAGAAACAGCAATCGATTTTGATGCGCGATAAGGATGCGATTAAATACTTGTTGCCTCATTTCATGCCCTGTTTTTGTAGCGACGGTCATAGCGGTAAATAAAGCAAACAATATGGCCATCGTAATCGTGAAATATTGCGTTAATGAAAAGTTCTCCGCTGCTTCCTCCTGTTCAAGGCCTCCTTCAGGAAGCTTCACCTCTACTTCAGTAGCGCCGGAGAGGGTTTCCAGAGCAAAGTGGTAATTTAAATGATCCATAAAGCCGTGAATGATATTGTATAATGCACTAGTGTCACCTGTTTCTTTATCCCTCTTAAACGTCAGCTTTGTCGTCGGGGATTCTCCAGTTACCGCGGCATACAAACTATCAGCAGTAAAGCCGTCCGGTATAAGAAGAAAGCCATCTATCTCCCCCTCACCTACTTTTTTGACTGCCTCTGACTCCTCTATTTCGTAAACAGTCACCCACTCTTTTAATTCATCGCTTTCGAAATAGTCAACTAGTATCTGCACTGGGCGCACTTCATTTGTTCGGTGCACTAGGTCTTGTGCTTCTTGTTCTGAGAATGAAGCATCATGAAGCAATTTTTCCTTTAATTGTGCTGATGCTTCTGTTTCATCATCCTGATTGACGATCGCTAAACGTAAATCGATCGCATCCTCATCCTTTCCAAGCAACCCAGAAAAAGCAAAATTGAGCACAACTACTAATAGAATCGGCAGCACCAGCACAGTAATAAGCTCTTTCCGATCACGCCAAAACGTGAGCAAGTCTTTTTTTATATAACTTCGCATAGCGGCCTCCCTTAATCCCGTAGCCTACGTCCAGTTAAGTGAAGAAACACATCCTCCAAACTTGGCGTTTCCGTATGAAAATTAATGATTTGAATACGATGCTGTTCAGCAAGATGAACGAGCTCACTAATTAAATTGCTTCCTTTTTTTGCAATCATCTTCAACTCCACATGAGAGCCCTCTACTTCGCGAATACCATTCAGCGCTTTTACTTGTTCAACAAAACCGGGTTCGCCTTTACTAAGCTCCACTTTGATTGTGTCTTCTGTTGATAAGATGCTAAGCAGCTCAGCCTTTGTACCTGAAGCAATGACTTCCCCATGATCCATAATGTATAACCGGTCACAAAGTTGCTCCACTTCCTCCATATAATGGCTGGTGTATAAAACCGTTGTTCCCTTCTTTTCATTTAGCATGCGCACCGTTTCCAAAATATGATTTCTCGATTGAGGATCAATGCCGACAGTAGGCTCATCTAGTAT
The DNA here is from genome assembly GCF_002250115.1 of Shouchella clausii. GTDB lineage: Bacteria > Bacillota > Bacilli > Bacillales > Bacillaceae_D > Shouchella > Shouchella clausii. Next base: position 4,331,498 of record NZ_CP019985.1, read on the forward strand.
GAGGATTTGTGGTTGATGCAACAAGGCTGCGGCAATATTCATTCTTCGTTTCATCCCACCAGAAAACGTTCTCACCAATTCTTTGCGGCGATCGGCTAATCCAACAATTTCTAACGCTTGTTGGATTCTTCCTTCTAGATCTTTGTTTCTGATTTTATAGATGGAACCAAAAAATTTAAGATTTTCATATGCCGACAACTCTTCGTACAACGCTAATTCCTGTGGCACAATTCCTAATACCTTTCTCATCTCGCCTGGTTTATCTACAACATTCATTCCCTTTAGCCTAATTTCACCGGCTGTAGGCTTGATTAATGTGGATATCATGGAAATGGTAGTCGATTTCCCTGCCCCATTTGGGCCTATTAAACCAACCGATTCGCCATGATCTAAATACAAGCTAACATTTTGTACTGCTTTCTTCCCTTTAAATGATTTGCTTAACTGTATCGTTTCAAGCATAGAGAAGCCTCCCTTTTTTACTTTCTTACATGTAGCTTAAAACAAAAAAACCGCAGTCCCTACTGACTCCGGTCACTCGTTCAAATGACTGTTGTTACTTTCGTCACTTTTTCTCCACTCACACAAGCCGATGGCGAATCGCATAAATGGCCAGTTGGGTCCGATCCCTTAATGCCAACTTGTCAAAAATCTGGCTCGTTTGATTTTTTACTGTGCCAACTGACAAGCCTAATCGCTCTGCTATCTCCTTGTTATTTAGCCCTTCCCCTATACATGTTAAAATCGCCCTTTCTCTTGGGGTTAGGCTAGGATCAATAGACGGCTCCTCTTGATTTTGCAGAAGAGTAGGCACTACTTTAGCAGCTACCTGATCCTCAAGGGAAAGACCTCCATTTATAGTACTTTTAATTGAACGAATCAATGATTCCGTGTCGCCGTTTTTCAGCATATAACCATTAACGCCTAATCTTAAGGACTCGACCACGTACTGATGATCATCAAACGTTGTCAGCATCAATATTTTCATTTTCGGATAACGCAGGCGCATCATCTTGGCCGCTTCAATTCCATCCATTTCAGGCATGCGAATATCTAAAATCGCCACATCGAACACTTGCGTCTCACATAAACGAAGCGCTTTTCTCCCATGGTCAGCCTCTCCAGTTACTTTGATCTCTTCATCGGTTTCAATCATTGCTTTTAACCCTTGCCGTACCATGACTTGGTCTTCTGCTAGCAGCACCTTAATCATTCTATCCTCTCCGATCAGCTAATCGTATACTTCCTCTGACGACAAATTGTGAGCCATCATGAATAACTTCCATAGAACCATCCACTTTTTCTAATCGGTCTCTCATCGCTTTTAAGCCATAGCCCTCTTGGAAATAGGGATTCGGAGTCGCCTCATTCGCCACTTCAAAGCGAAATATACTTCCACCAGGTGATTCAAACAGTACTCTAACTTCCCTTGTAGAGCTGTGTTTCATTATATTCGTAAGCGCTTCTTGTACAGCACGATAGACCGCAAAGGATTGCTCACCTGACAGCGATGCAGCAAAGGCGCCGTGCTTAACAGAGAAATGGATTTTCATAAAACTTTCCATTTCCAGTTGCCGAATTAGACGGATCACCCCCTGTAACCCACCTACATCTTTTTGTTTAAAGGATTTCACTGCCTTCCTTGTTTCCTCTAAGCTTTGTTCAGCTAGTTTTTTAAGGTCCGCAATTTTTTGTTTATCCTTTTCAGCAGCAGTTAGTCGGAATGCTTCAAATTGCATAAGCAGCGCTGTCAGTTTATGTCCGACAGAATCATGGATTTCGTGGCCAATCAACATCCGCTCGCCCTGCCTCGCCTGCTCCTCCTCTGTCACAAGTTGCCTTTTCATTTTCCTGTATTCTTCAAGTAAAGCGCCATGCTTTTGTATTAATACTGTTTGCCGAATATGGATCGATTGATAATACAACAAAGACAGGAGCAACAGAAGATAAAATAAGCCTATCCAAGCCAGTTCTGAAATCGAAAGACGCATTTCAGTTACTATCCATAGCATAAAGCCTATTTGAACGCCAATGACAATCAAACTTTTTAACCGTGGTAAGTAAAAAACAGCCTCAGCGAGGATTAACGCCTGAACGAATAATAAAAAGGGATAAAACCCATTTTCGTCCGGATAAAAGATAACAGTAGTCGCCAGTACTTGGATAAGGAACAACGCCATTTGCATCATTGATTTTCCTGCAAACAGCGGGAGCAAAAACAGCAAGAGAAAGAATAAACAAAGACTCGCAAGTTGAATTTCGTTTAAATGAGTGGTCATGCTTGCTATCGCAACCAGCCATACAAGAAAATGGATCCCAATCCAAATAAAATACGTTTTATTCATCCTACAAACTCTTCCAGGCGTGCCCGCAATCCAATTAGGCAACCAACCTGAAAAATGTGCGAACTTACTTATGTATAAACGAAACCACTTTGCCTTAGAATCACGCTTATAGCTATCATCATTCCTCTGGCCCATTCCAAATCCTCTCCACATTTATTAGGTTTTTGCCTTGAAACACGAGCTCATAAATATCGGGCATCTCAAGGCTTTGCCAAAAAAGAAAATCATAGTTTCGGTTAAAGAAATTCATCATTAAAACCATGATATTGCCGTGAGTGGCTACGACAATGTTTTTTCCTGCATATTCTTCCAACACGTTTAGCAGTGCTTGAACGCCCCGCTTTTGAGCGGCTACGTTCGATTCTCCCCCTTCCCAAAAAAACGTAGGGTCTTCCCAAACTTTTGCAATCGCTGCTTGAAAGTCCTCCATCGGCTTTTCAGACAAACGCCGTTCCTTAAAGCCGTCTTTTATGATTACTTCTTTCCCGATTCCTTCAGCCACACATTCTACAGTTTGAATCGCACGCTTATATGGACTGGAAAGGACAACGTCAATTTTTTTCCTTGCAAAAAGCCTTCTTACGTTCTCGCTAGCGGCCATCCCTTTTTCTGACAGTGGCCTTCCAAGCTCATCTGCTGTGTACGTTGAATGGGCGTGGCGGACTAAATACACATTCGTTTGCAAATGATCGCCTCCCTTTATGTAGCTCGCATTCCTTTGACTTGAGACAAACGGAATCAATCGTCAGCAATTACTCTCCTAAAATCTCACGTAAAAACAGCTCACGATTTTCTAAAAAATGCCGTGTCAATTGGTAGTGTTCCGTTTGCTCATAGTCAATCTCTTTGATCACATCCTGATCAAAACTAAAAATCGTTCCATGTGGATAGCCTAATAAAATCGGAGAGTGAGTCGCAATAATGAATTGGCTATCCCCTGTCGAAACCAAATCATGTAAAATCGCTAAAAACGAAAGTTGCCGCTGTGGCGACAGAGCCGCCTCAGGCTCATCTAGTAGATAAATTCCTTTTTTATTGAATCGATTGGTAAAAAGGGACAAAAATGCTTCTCCGTGTGACTGATGATGCAAGGAACGCCCCCCGTATGCATCGAATGTACCGATTGCATCAATATGGGAAGCAAACTGATAGAAAGACTCAGCCCTAAGAAAAAAACCATTTGAAACTTTTGGCAACCATGAAAGGCGAATATAATCACCAAGCGCAGATTCTGACGCATCCACTTCATAATAATTGTTGCGTCCGCCCCCCGCCGTATTAAAATCGCATTTATCGGCAATCGCTTCTAGCAATGTTGATTTTCCTGAGCCATTTTCGCCGACAAAAAAAGTGACATGGCTCTTCAAATCAAGCCTATGAAAATGTTTCATAACGGGAATAGAAAAAGGATACGATTGAAAAGAAGAAATTTTTTCCCGCTGCAATTCAATCCGTTTTAAGAACATGTATGCCCACCTACCATTCAATAATCGTACTTTCCACCATGGATCACCCATTTTTTAGCCAGCGCTTGTTAGAATGCAGAGCACCCTTGCTTCTTTTTACATTGTACAAAAAAAGCTTGTCGCCTGTCCTAACAAAACCGAAATGCAAACGGCAAAGTCGTGCCTGGACGTAAAGTTGTACTCCTTTATGTTAAAAGGAGCAATTAAAAAGAAGTATAAAAATCATAATTATGTTATCCTATTGTCCCACCAACCTAAAAGGAGTTTCGGATGATGAGCAACCTTACAGCTAAAAGCTTTATTGATGAGTTGCAACTCCATCAGAATGAAGCGGACAAAGAAAAAATGAAAAAATTCTTTAAAGGGTCAGACAAAAACACGACGTGCTTAGGGTTAAACATGCGTACGGTGTTCCAAATTGCCAAGCAATTCACGGACATGCCCCTGACAGAAATAGAACAGCTCTTAGAAAACGATTATTATGAAGTAAGAATGGGCGCCGTCAGCATTATGGATTTCCAGGCCAAGAAAAAGAAGCTCACAGATGAACATAGACAGGCCTTGTACGACCTTTACATTCAAAGACATGACCGTATCAACAATTGGGATTTTGTCGACCGCGCCGCTCCTTCTGTAGTCGGAACATATCTACTGGATAAACCAAAAGATAAGCTGTACGAAATGGCGCATTCCTTGAATATTTGGGAGCGGAGAACGGCGATTGTAAGTACGTTTAGCTTTATTAAAAACGGCCATTTGGAAGATACATTTTCTATTGCCGAAATACTCATCAACGATAAAGAAGAGTTAATCAACAAAGCGGTCGGCAGTTTTATTCGTGAAGCCGGAAAGAGAGACGAGGAAAAGTTAAAGTCATTCTTGAATAAACACGCCCGCACGATGCCTCGGATTACGCTTAGATATGCGATTGAGAAGTTTGATAAAAGTACACGGGACTACTATTTAAGCTTAAAAAACAATTAACATGATAAAGCGAATCAGCCAAGAGTCTGAACTTTCATCATTATGCCTTGAATACAATCAGTAGTCTGCGCTATACTATAAAAAATAACGACATTAGGCCAATGAAGAGAATCCAACTCGGAGGCGTTTTCGTCAAGGGGAAGCCTTTCCCCCTAAGTTAACCGGACCCGCCCGTTACCGCGGAACTAAGTGGATTGGACAGTTATGCTGTTCGGTCAATTTGGGTGGCACCGCGAGAAAAGCGCTCCTCGTCCCAATCGGACGAGAGCGCTTTTTGTATTCTCATTAAAAAGGAGTGCGTTGCCATGTTGGACATCAAGTGGATTAGGCAAAACCAAGCAAAAGTGCAAACAATCGCGGACCAAAAGGGGATCCCCATCTCCATCTCTCAATTAGTTAAGTACGATGACAGACGGCGAGCCCTGCTCCACGAGTTGGAACAGCTGCGCCAAGATCGGAATCGGCTCAGCCAAGAAATTAGCGTGTTCATGCGGAACAATGAACGTGAGAAAGTGGACCACCACAAAAAACGCGTGAAAGAAATCAACCAACGCTTACACACTATTGAAGAGGAGCATAAAGAAGTCGAAGGCCATTATAGACAGCTCATGCTTTATGTACCCAATGTCGTGTCACCGGATACGCCGGTGGGCGTATCCGATCATGACAATGTCGAGATAAAACAGGTCGGCGAACCGACAACGTTTGCTTTTGAACCAAAAGATCATGTAGCGCTTGGAGAGCTCCATCAGATGATTGATATCCCCCGCGGCGTTAAGACTGCCGGCAGCCGCAATTACTACTTGACGGATATGGGAGCGCTCTTGCACCGGGCAGTGCAGCAGTTGGCCATTGACGTGTTAGTCCAAAGAGGATTCAAGCTGCTTGAAGTGCCGCTCATGGTCCGGACAGAGGCCTTGCTGAATACCGCACACTTCCCGCTTGGCCAAGAGCAAACGTTCAAAATGGCAGAGGAGGACAAATGGCTGGTCGGTACATCTGAAGTCCCCCTTGTGTCGTATTACGATCATGAAATGATAGACGTCGCAGAGCCGATCAGACTTGCTGCCGTCTCTACCTGCTTCCGCAACGAAGTGGGGTCAGCAGGAAAAGACGTTCATGGCTTGTACCGGTTGCATCAATTTGCAAAAGTCGAGCAAGTCATTTTGTGTGAAGCTAATTTGGATACGTCGGAACAGCTCTTTCAAGAGATTACGGCCAATGCGGAGGAGATCCTGGCGCTCCTTGAACTTCCTTATCGCATCATGGCTGTATGCACCGGCGACATGTCTCAAAAAACCTATAAACAATGGGACATCGAAACCTGGATGCCAAGCAGGCACGGGTACGGAGAGACTCATTCCGCCTCTAACCTGCTGGATTTTCAAGCTCGCCGCTCAAACATTCGCTACCGAGATCGAGACGGCAAGACACAATTTTGCTACACCTTAAACAACACGGCCATCGCTTCTCCCCGAATATTGATTCCACTGCTGGAAAATCACCAGCAGGAAGATGGTTCCATTCGGATTCCTCAAGCTTTACAGAGATACATGCAAGGGCTGGAACGCCTGGAGCCCTAATCATTAAAGGCAGCCCCTTTTGTTCACAGGGGCTGCTAGATTTTATTCCTGGAAGCCTCCCTGTCGCTGCTATCATTTACGACCTAACCGCCCAAGACAGTCAATATAATCTCGGGTAACAGAGGTTTATATGCTTGCCTTCTATCATCTTTTTGTTTTATAATTAATGAGTAAAATTTCACTCATAAAAAATGAGGAGGCAACTACAGCTATGCCCCGTAGCAAAAAACAATTCGAAGAAATGCGTAGCGCAACTCGTGATAAAATTCAATCTGCCGCCATGCACCTGTTTGTTCATCAAGGTTATGGCTCAACGAATGTGCAGCAAATTGCCGATGTAGCGGGTATCAGCATTGGCTTGTTATACCGACATTATAAAAACAAAGAAGTCCTTTTCCATGAGTTGGTGGATTTCGCCATGGCCGGGCTGCAAGCAGTAGTTGATTCATTCCGCACGGGGGATTCACCTAAAAAACAACTTGAGCAATTTGTAAAAGAAATATATAGCGATTTGTCCACAAGTGACGACCTTGCCAACTTGATGGTTCTGATGACACAGTCCTTCTTCTCAGGAGGTGCCAGCCAGAAACATCATGAAATCGTGGGACTGAATCAACAAATGCTGGAGGCGACAGCTGATTTAATCAAAAGAGGACAGGAAAAAAATGAATTTAAGCAAGGACCGCCGGATGAAATGGCGATGCACTTTTTTTCAACTATACAGGGACTGGCCATTATGAAAATTACATTAAAAGAACGATTTATAATGCCTTCTGTACAAATCATTATTGCTGGACTTTCTAAGGAAGGAGAAAAATAGCATGAACATTCGCCCGCCATTCGAAGCAGTTAGAGCAGATCAAATGCCCCATGATGCAAGAAATCAAATGGCCCATATATTTGCCGATGGATTCAGCCAATGGCTCGATTATTTCTCCAATGACAAAAAAGTAATTGCCAACGCTTTTGCCCATATGTTCAAAATGGACCAGTTTTATGTAGCTGTATCTGGGCAGGAAATTGCGGCTATGGCAGCATGTACCGACTGCCATACCTTATCGTTACAGTTGGACAGAAAACAGCTAAGGAAATTCCTGGGCCTTTATAAAGGGGTGTTAGCAGGGATCATTTTAAAACGGGCGTTTGAAAAACCTTTTGAAGATCCTCCGTCTAACACCGGATCAATTGAATTTGTCGGCACCGCTCTTAAATTTAGAAGCCAGGGGGCAGCTTCTCATCTAATCGATACGATCATGAAAATGACACCGTTTGAGCAATACATTATTGAGGAAGTAGCCGATACCAACTTGCCTGCCATGAAATTGTATCGCAAGCTCGGCTTTGAAGAATACAAACGAAAACAGCTTTCCACCTCTGCGGCTAAGAAGAGCGGTATTCAATATATGATTTCTTTAAGACGTATGAATAATAAGCAAACCACTTAGGAAGAGTACAACAGGCCACGATTAGGGATTTTGCTTTCTTTTATATGTTCATTTTAAACATCTGTTTTTTTGCAAGTGATACCAAACCATTTCGCGGCGAGATATGCGGCACGGGCAACCCACTGCCCACTCCCCTAACTAGTAAACTTGCTAGGAAATTGCCAGTTTAATTGTTTTGGTTAGCGACTCCCCATTCACATAATTCCTCCAAAACAGGTAATAATGTCTCTGCTTTTTCAGTGAGGCTGTACTCGACTTTAGGAGGGATTTGCGGATACTCTTTCCGTTTCACCATGCCATCAGCTTCCAATTCTTTCAGTTGCGAACTTAATGTTTTATAAGTAATTGTTCCTATTTGCCTTTTCAACTCATTGAAGCGTACCGTTTCGTTTTCCGCCAAAAGGTAAATAATAACCATTTTCCATTTACCGCCAATAACAGACAATGTGTAACCAAAAGGCGTATCTTGAATATGTTTCACTTTGCCTTTGTATTCAGCCATACTCATCTTCACACTATCCTTTCGGGTAGTACCTATCAAAATAGTGCGTACTACTTTTTATTTTGTGCCCAGTTTATACTAACCTTACTTTGAAGTAAAGGAGAAAAACGATGACACAAAAAACAGTACGCTTATTAATGCCCCAATGGCAAGGAGGAAACAACCCTAACTACTCTTTTGGAGCCGAACTGCTTGCTTGGCTTGCTCCGAACAATGATCAACCTCTTATTCATGTGCCCGTTCAAGCTTATGATGGTACTCCCCTTGAGAACGAGAACGGGATGAATGGTAGAACGCAGTTGCTTGCACAGTTAGAAGCTGCTCAGCATATCATTCATGCTCATAAACCGGATCGCATTGTCATGTTTGGCGGCGACTGCTTAGTCGAGCAGGCCCCATTTGCCTATTTAAACGAACGATACGGCGGGGAATTAGGTTTAATTTGGATTGATGCTCATAGTGATTTAGTTAGATATGTCGGGTATGATAATGCCCATTCTTTACCTCTCGGGAATCTTCTGGGAGAAGGGGATGAGGAGTTCGCAAAACATGTGAAAATCCCTTTAAAACCAGAAAACGTCTTTATCGCGGGATTAGCGGCTCCTACAGAGCAAGAAATGGAATTGTTTGCAGAAGCGTTTCAAAGACTGGGTATAGCTCCTAAAGAACCAGATACAGAAGTAATTCAAAGACTCGGTATTAGAACGGCTGGGACTGAGGAGTTGGCAAATAGTACTGCATCCATTAAAGAGTGGATTAAAGAAAGCGGCATTAAGCACCTGGCTATTCACCTTGATTTAGATGTCCTTGACCCAAAAGCATTCCGTTCTTTGTTATTCGCCAACCCTGAAGCACCTTTTAATCTTACTCCGGAGGGAACGATGCAAATCCCTCAACTGATTAATTTGATTAAAGAGCTATCTGAAGAAACGGATGTCGTTGGATTGGGAATAACGGAGCATATGCCGTGGGATGCTATTAATTTAAAGAACTTACTTCGGCAAATCCCACTATTAAATGAGTAAGTTTTACTATTTCACGCTTTGACGTGTATAAAAAGAGTACCTCCCGAAAACTGTGAACGCTCATGTCACCGGCAGTCCACTCTCGCCACTGATGACATGAGCGTTTATCTTCAAAGATAGTCACTGTACGTAGTGCCTACTTAGCCTCTTCTACAAAAAAACTCGCCCCCCATACTTCTTTCGACCGGACCAAGCGGCAATTTAGTTAACGCTCTACTTATGTTCTTTAACAAAAATTAAATCCTGTATGTCATTCAAAATAAAAATTAGGGATTGAACGCCACGTTACGTGCTGTTTTATAATAAATTCAATTACTTAGATTTGAAGGAGGCTAGTGATGTACACAATCGGCCAGCTGTCCAAGAAAACAGGCGTTACAGTTAGAACACTTGACTATTACGACGAGATCGACTTGCTGAAACCTGCTGGCGCCACAGAAGGCGGCCACCGTTTGTATGGCGATCAAGAAGTGATGCGCTTGGAGCAAATTTTAGCGTTAAAGTATTTAGGATTCTCCTTAGAAAAAATTCAGTTTATTCTGAGGGAACCTCCCCCATCGTGGGAAACAGCGCTCACCGAGCAGCTGTTAATGGTCGATGAAGAAAAGAAAAGGCTTGATGACCTTCAACGCTCATTGCAAGGAATTTTATATTCAATTCAGATTGAAAAACAGGTAAATTGGCCGCTGATTTTTGGCGTTATGCAAATGTTTCAGCAAGGTGAACGAGAAGCAATAAAAGTGCTCGATCGATATATGAGCCGGGAGGAACAGGAAAAAATGCTGTCCGTTAATATGGATCAGCAAAAATTGGATCGGTGGGTAGCGCTCATTTATGAAATTCGTGAAAACCTCCACGAACTGCCTGACTCTCCGATCGCCCAAAAACTTGCTGAACGCTGGATGGAAGGAACCTATGAAATGTTTGGACGTGATGACGAATTTTTAGGCAATGCCTGGAACGCAATAAAAGAGGAAAGTAACGGTGTTATGTTTTATCCGATGACTAAGGAGGTGGTGGATTTTATTTCAGAAGCAATCAAGGAAAAAGAAAGGAAAGCAGGTGAATCGAACGGATGAATGCAGCGATTCAGTTAAAAAAGGTTAGAAAAACGTACGGAAAAAAAATAAAAGCGGTTCAAGATTTGTCATTAACAATAGCAGAAGGAAGCATTTATGCCTTGCTAGGACCGAATGGTTCCGGCAAATCAACAACGTTTCGCATCCTGACCACCTTGGCATCGGCTGATCAAGGGGAAATCCACTATTTTGGCTCTCCCAAAATCAATAAACAAATGATTGGATGTGTCGCCCAAAACTCAGGCGTCGACCCGACAGCAACAGGAAGGGAAAACTTAATGCTGCAAGGCAGAATTTACGGCCTGCCTAAGAAGGCGCTCAAAGAAAGAGTAAATGAGCTGCTTACTGTCTTTCATTTGCAAGAGGCCGCCGATCGACTGAGCAAACATTACTCTGGTGGAATGAAAAGAAAGCTGGATCTCGCAATGGGGATTATTCATCGCCCGAAGCTGCTTTTTCTTGATGAACCGACTACCGGACTTGACCCCGAATCTCGCGCGGAGCTGTGGCAAATGATCAAACAGTTGCAAAGCGATGCTGGCATGACGGTTTTGCTGACGACTCATTATATGGAAGAAGCCGACGAGCTAGCTGACCGGATCGCATTTATGAATGAAGGCAGAATCGTTGCTGAGGGCACACCAGATGAGATGAAAAACAAGGTCGGCGGGGACACAATTACAATCGAATGCCGAGAAGCTCAAGTAGCTGCGCAAGTGCTCGCTGCAGCTTATTCTGTTCAACAGCCGGAAAAGCAAGATGAATCGACATTGCATGTCGTTACAGAGAACGGAGCTGAGAAGCTCCCCAATGTTATCAGACTACTGGAAGAACAACATATACCAGTAGATTCTATTAAGGTATCAAGACCGGATATTGGGGATGCCTACCTGTTGTATACAGGAAAAACATTAAGGAAGGACGAGACTTCATGAAGCTGTTTACGGATACGGCATGGGTGTTCATGCGTTATTTGAGAGGCTTGCTCCGCTCCCCTTTTGTATTGATCATAACCGTGGTACAGCCAATGTTGTGGATGATTTTGTTTGGCCATGTCTTTTCCAGCATAGGGAGTATTCCTGGTTTTGCTGCCAGCTCTTATATCGATTATCTTGGGCCAGGGATTGTGATGATGAGCACGATGATGGCTGGAGCCTACAGCGGCATGGGCGTCCTGAGCGACTACAAAGATGGAGTGCTTGACCGGATGTTGATTTCACCGATAAGCCGTCTCGCTTTGCTGCTCGGCTCCTTACTGCAAGATGCATTAACCTTATCCTTTCAGGCTGCGCTTATGATTGGTGTCGCCGCGATACTAGGCGCCAGCTTTAGTGGAGGATTGTTAGGCATTGTCCAGCTCATCCTGATTGCCGTGCTGCTAGGGCTTGCGATGGGCGCTTTATCCATCTCACTTGGGCTGATCGTCCGCAACGAATCTAGCTTAACCGCTGCCGTCAGCTTTGCGACGATGCCTTTATTGTTTTTGTCAGGCTTGTTTATGCCTTTGCAATTAGTGCCACATTGGGTTGAGGTCATCGCCCGTTTCAACCCGCTAAATTGGGCGGTTGAAGCAGGACGGGAAGTGCTTGGCGCACAGCCTGATTGGAGCCTTGTCCTACAACATGGAAGCTACCTGCTTCTTCTCTTTGCAGCTTCATGTCTGCTTGTTGTTGGAGCATTTCGCCACTATCAACGATTGATTTAAACAAACGATCAAGGAAAAAACTACGTATTACGTAAATGTCATCATCCCTAAATGCCTAGAACCACCATTTAAGTGAATAGCATCTCCGTTGTAGCGAACGGAGAGCATTCACCAAATGGTGGGTTCCTTTTTTCCGTAAGGCAGTTTAATTAGTGAGTTTATCGGCCTACGAATATGTTCTATTTACTTAGAACGAGCTTTTACTGCAATTAGGTGGGACTCTATTTAGAATTCATCAGGTTAATTCTTGTTCATGGTTCTATATTGAATAAATTCTTTAGCTCGCGTATATAAAATGATACTGGCAAACAATCCAGCTAATCCAAAGGAGAACAGAATCCATTGAATTGGGTAAGCGGTAGCTATTAAAGCACTTAAAACAGCATACGCAATAGGGTCAAACCCATTCATGGCAAGATAAACTAGGCTAGTAACCCTGCCCATGATGTGCTGTGGTGTCTTTTCTTGAACACCTGAAAACACTGGAATATACGTAAGTGCATATCCACCACCAATAAAGAAGAGTAGGACAGTGAGTAAATACAGATTAGTTGCTTGGCTAAAAAGAATAAAAAATACAAGCAAAGGAACAGAGATAAAAGTGCTAGGTATCCCTTACGATCAATCTGTACTTTTGCTAGTATGGATGTTCCTGCAACAATGCCTATACCTAATGAAACCTCCATGACCTCATCCTTACACCCTATTTCACCTAAAACTTTCACTCCATTTGGAGACAGTAAAAAACCTGCACCCGTTTCTATTTCGGCTGATCTACTTTCATAAATAGTACTTTCAATGCCTGCCTTTTTTAAAAATAATGCGGTAGCTACCCCTGCAACACCACTTCCAATAATCGCTACATGTTTATGATTCATGACATTTACTCTCCTTTCAATAACAGACAGACCGTTCGGTCTATTGTAATATAAAAAAATATATTTAGCAACAGGGATTCGAAGGAAGCGAAATTTATGCTACCTTCTTACCCCATTTAAGAAAATATCTATGGCTTTCTTATGAAAATTATTCTCATTTTCCTCAAAATCATCATAATAATGTTTATAATCACTACTTATAAATAATAGACTCATAAGAAAATAGCCTAATACGCTCGGGTCTTCATTTTGGTTGATTTGTTTAGACGTTTGGCATTCCTTAATAATATCCACAAAAAAATCAAGGTATAGTTTATCTATCTCTTTAATCTTTTTCATGACCTCGTCTGATTTGAACGCACTAAGATAAAACTCTTCGGTTGCTTTATGGTAATAAAGGTTAACGCTTGACTTGGCTACAAATTCTGAGAGTGTATATAAAATATGGTTTGAATTATGTTGTTTTTTTTCAGCTTCTATTTTCCAATCTTTCAGCCATTGATTAGCATCTTCTTCAAGAATATATACAAACAGATTTTCTTTGTTTTTGAAATGGTGATACAAATTCCCTTTACTTGATTGTGCAGCTTCTATAATTTGATTCATTGAGGTTTCTGAAAAACCTTTTGTTTGAAATAAATTTCTAGCTGCTGAGATGATCTTCTTTTTTTGTTCACTCATTATAGTGCTCCTTATATTGAAGTAGTAATTATAAACATAATAGTATGGAATGGATTACTTCGCAAACAGGAGTCGTGTATACACTAGTAATTATAGCTTTTATTGCTTCATTTGCGTTAACAATATATGGATTAGTCGTAGTTCGAAGTTTTGAGGGAGCTGCCAATCTGTTTTTATCAATTACAATCATCATTTCTGCACTTGTTTTATTATAGCAAGAATAAATTCAACCTGCCCCGTTACAAGGATTAGTAGTTCAGTAAGTATCCGTTCTAAGCAACTGCATTAGCCGATGCGATCATTTCTTACTGCGCGGAAAACGCTTTTTGTAACCGCTTCATTTTCTTATATACAAACTATGCTGTTGATGATAAAATAATTTCTACAAGAAACAATTTTATTTTAACCGGATACAAAAGGAGGACATGACTTATGAATTCTATTGAAACGACTATCCCATCCTTTGATGGTACAAAGCTTTACTTTGTAAAAAATTTGGTAGACAATGCGAGGGCTGCCGTCGTCATTGTTCATGGCTTATGTGAGCACGCCGGACGCTACGACTATTTGACGGAAAACTTAAATGAGCGCGGCTTCAATGTATACCGTTTTGATCATCGCGGCCATGCCAGATCAGAAGGCAAACGCACATTTTATAGCAACTTTCACCAAATTATTGATGACGTTAATGTAATGGTTGATCAAGCATTGCAGGAAAGCGCCAATAAGCCCGTGTTTGTGATTGGACATAGTATGGGTGGCTTTGCGTCAGCAGCATTTGGCACTAAATACCCGGGCAAAGTAAAAGGAATCGTGTTGTCGGGAGCACTTACCCGCTATAATACCCAAGTTGCAGGGGAACTCCCGCTTGCTCTTCCCGCGGGCACTTATCTTCCGAATGAACTTGGCAGCGGAGTGTGCAGCGACCCTGAAGTTGTAGCGGCCTATGCGAATGACCCGCTTGTAGAAAAGCAAATTTCCGTGGATCTGTTTAATCGTTTAGGTGAGGGTGTAGCGTGGCTAAAGCAGTATGCTGAAAATTTCGTTGATCCGGTCTTTGTCATGCATGGTGCGAATGACGGCCTTGTCAGCGAGCAGGATTCCCGTGATTTTTATGGAGATATCGCATCCGCTGATAAATCTTTAAAAATTTATGCTCATTTGATGCATGAAATCTTCAACGAGCCGAGCCGCGACGAAGTCATTGCAGAAGCCATTGCGTGGCTAGAAAAACGCATCTAATTGTAAAGGTCTGTGAAATACGTAATCAGAATATGTTATGATCCTTTCTAAAGGAACACGATTTAACTATGGAAGGGATTTATTAATGAAACTAGAATGGATGGGGAAGCATCGAGCCCTTATTGAGAAGATCATTAAGTATGGCAACGCCTATTCTAATACTTATAAGCAGCAGCGAAGCTATGGCACAGATATAACGTTTTCCGCAGCGCAGATTCAAACTTTGGAGTATATTCTAGAGGCTGAGGAGAAGGATGAGAAAATGTCCGAAATGGCTGCGCGCCTTGGAGTCAGCCGTAGCACGTTCTCAAAGAATGTTAAACACCTAACAGAAAAAGGTTTACTGGAAAAGTATCACTTAAGCGGAAATCGTAAAGATATTTATGTTAAGCCTTCTGCCAAAGGACGCGAAGTGTACGAACAATATACGCGATTTGTGTACAAGCTCTGCTTTGAGGAAATCTTTCAATACGCAGACAAAATTTCAGAGGAAGACAAGGAAAATTTCATCCGTATTTTAGATTTATTCGCCGATGTATTGCTCTGGTACGGTAAAAAAGAACAAAAGCCGCGAAAGCTAGTAAAAATTGATGAACAAGGTAAACCCGATTCACCTATGTAAGAAAGTGTAAGCAAGCTTGTTTAATTGATCAGACAGCATCCCGCAGGACCAAGCTTGGAACGTTTAATCCTTGCGGGATGTACAACTGCTAGTAGAAAAACAACAAAGCGCCTTGCCCTTCGTATCCACTTTACTTTCGCGGACCGTTTATCCCAATTTCCTCGTCTTTGTTTAAAATTGAGCAATCGTCCGCTCTTCTATTGTTTTGGACTAGCTGCTTGTACGCGTAATAGACCATCTCGGTTAGGTTAAGCGGTGCTAGTCCGCGTGCTTCTTTCGCTGCTTTCTTATAGAGGCCTACGTTGTCTTACCTACATCAGCCATTCTTAAATTTTAATTCGCCCCACCATAAAACGGGAAGTCTCTCCTCTTTTCATGGCCATGGTTGCGCCTACTCTTTCCTTTCTACTTGTGCTACACTACCACGTATTTTTATCTCATATGGAATGATCTCTTTCTCAAACCGATACGTTTGCTCTTCAATTTGCCTCAGCAGCATCATAGCCCCTTTTTTCCCGAGTTCTTTATAGGAATAGTGTACTCCTGTCAAGGCAGGTCTGGATGCTTTCGCAAGTGTTGTATCGTCTAACCCTAACACTGAGACTTGACCGGGAACTTGGATATGGTTTGCAATCAAGCAGTTAATCGCGCCAATCGCCATCCCGTCGTTAACCGCCACGATTGCTGTCACCTCTTTATTTTTCATCATTAATTGCTTAGTGATTTCATAGCCTGATTCAATGCTGTAATCGCCGTTGTAGATTTGTTTTTCCCCAATAGGCAACCCTTTCGTTTCTAGTGCATTTAAAAATCCTCTTAGTCGTTCTTGGCTATTAGTGGAATCCTTTGGTCCACCAATAAAAGCAACGTGTTGGTGACCAAAGGCTATTAACTTCTCTGTAGCTTCTTTTGCAAACTGGAAATTATCGAAAGCGACATATGGAATTTTTTCTTTCTCCGTTTCTTGCAGTAAGACAATAACAGGGAATGGTAAACGACTGATCAATTCTTCGTGTTCTTGTTTAAACTTTCTCGTAAAAAATAAAATCCCTTCTACTCGCTTGGATTGAAAGATATGAAAGTTCTTTTTCTCACTTTCAAAGTCGCCATTCGTACAAGCGATCATAATGTTAAAATTTCTCGCTTCTAGTTGTTCGCTAATCCCATAAATGCTATTCGGGATCCCTTCCCCAATAATACTGTGGGCAATGATTCCAACAAGACGTGTTCTTTTTTCAGCTAATTCTCGAGCAAGAATATTTGGCCGGTAACCAGTCTCTTCAATAATTTTTTCGATCTTTTCACGGGTGCTTGGTTTTACTTTTTCGGGGTTGTTGATCACTCTTGAAACCGTCGCAATGGAAACCCCTGCCTCCTTTGCAACTTCAGTAATATTAATATTTTTTCTCATTTTAACGTTCTCCCAGAATACATTCTATGGAAGTATTATAACTTACTTTTTAAAGCGATGTTAGAAATCCCATTTACGAGCGCTTACGCTAGCTTCCCCCTCTGAAAAAAAACGAATTCCCGTGCTTGCTTTATCTGGAAATATTCTTGCCGTAAACACTTCCTCTCCGTCATTAATGAAGACTTCTACCGAAGATTGATCAACAAAAATATGGAACTTCACGAATTCTCCTTGAAAGGAGCATTTTCGCACCGTACCGTATTCCTGTGCAAATGGTTGGCCAGCACTCGTCCGATCTAAAACGATCATCTGCTTGGCTTTATCGTATTTAATTACCGTTTTCTCAGTTCCGTTCTCTCTAATGTTAATGCCTACCACTTGTGCGCTACCTGCATCAAACTCGCAAAGTAATTCATAGATATCCCCTTTGAAATCTGGGAATGTCTGTGTTTCGTTCACCAGCTTAAACGTTTTTTCGACTTTTTCTTTTCTTCGTTTTTTTAATTCGGGTACAGGTTTTTGTAGCAATTGATTCCCTTTTAGGATGAGCTCCCGCGGGATTGTTAAACAATGGGCCCAGCCATGTTTATCTGTTGGGTATTCGATCTCTGGGAGCCCCATCCAACCGACACACAAGTTCCTTCCACTTGGATCTTTCATTACTTGAGGTGCATAGAAATCAAAGCCACGATCCAGTTCCTGAAACTTGCCATGGTGAAATTGTTTCTCTTCGAAATCAAGCGGCTCTCCTATTAAATAGCCAGCTTGATAAAGATTTTGAAAATGATTTCCTTGTGGCTTTAAGCCTTGTGGAGAGAAGATCAATATTCCTTTTCCGTTCATTTCCAAATAACCTGGACATTCCCACATAAAACCAAATGTATGGAGTTTCGTTTTCAATTCACCGTGAAAATTCCATGACTGAAGGTCAATCGACTTATAAATGACCAAGCTTCCTGTTTTGTCTTCCCGTTGAGCACCGATTAACGCATAAAATTGGCCTTGTTTTTTGAACAGCATTGGATCGCGAAAATGATCCGTATAGCCCTCTGGCACATGATCAATAACCGGCGCTGGAAATTTGCTGATCTTATACGTTTTATCCATCGTCGCCATACATTGATAAGGACGTCGAACCCAATCGGCATCGCGTGTATTCCCTGTATAGAAAAGATAAAGCAACCCCTCATGTTCTAAAGCTGTTCCAGAAAAGGCGCCATGCGAATCAAAATAAGCTGTAGGCTCTATCCCAATCCCAACATTCTCCCAATGAACAAGGTCGGTGGATTTTGTATGATACCAATATTTAAGCCCATGAACTGGCCCTAGTGGAAACCACTGATAAAATAAATGGTATTCACCATTATAATAGGAGAAGCCATTTGGATCATTTAATAAACCTGTTTTTGGTTGAATATGAAAAGACTGCCTCCAAGGACTAGCGGATACTTTCTCTTTTAATAGCATGATCTCTTCTTTTGTTGCCTCTTCAATCTTTCGATAACGTCTTTCTCTCGTCCACTCCATTTGATCACCTTCCTCGAGTAAAGAGAGGAGCGGTTTCACCACTCCCTATGCTTTGTCTTTAAAACGCTTTGAGAGCAATACGGTTAAGCTAAATGTCACGACAAACGCAATTACCATGCCGATCACATAATGGATTAATGAATCTGGGCGAATCGAAATAATCCCCGGCAATCCTGCAGCACCTAAAGCGACAGCTAAAACATTGTTCAGTGTGATATAGGCGTTAGCAACTGCGGCTCCAACGAGTGCAGCAAAAAATGGGTAGCGAAGTTTTAAATTGACACCAAACATGGCAGGCTCCGTGATCCCAAGTAATGCTGAAATACCTGAAGCGGAAGCCACTCCTTTTAGCTTCTGACTTTTCGTTATAAATAGGACAGCAAGTGCGGCTGCTCCTTGGGCAATGTTTGCCATTGCTGCTGTTGGGAAGATAAATGACCCACCGGTTTTCGCCATATCTGCCAGCAGTTGTGTTTCAATTGCAATAAAGCTATGATGCATTCCAGTAATGACAAAAGGTGCATATAAGAAACCTAGAATCGCCCCGCCAATAGGTCCAGCTGTTTCATATAGGAAAACAATGCCGTCTGTTAAGAAATAACCAGCAGAACGAGTCAGTGGTCCAACGAATGTAAACGTTAAAATACCAGTTATAAATAGACTTAATAATGGCGTTAGCAAATTATCTAAAACGGTAGGGACTATCTTTCGCAAAAATTTCTCCAGTTGAGCCAAAATATAGGAGGCAACTAATACTGGTAATACGGTACTTTGATAGCCTACCATCTCAATGTTAAAGCCAAGGATATTCCAAACAGGCACAGTGCCTTCTAGCTTTGCTACAGCATAGTCATTCCCATTTAATAAATCGGGATGAACCATGAGCATCCCTAAGGCAGCACCTAAAAACGAATTTCCTCCGAACCTTTTTGCGGCCGAAAATCCTATGAGAACAGGCAAATAAACGAATGGCGCATTGGCAAATGTATTAATCAGCGCTGCCAGATCGGCCATGTTCGGATATGCTTCGATCAATGACAAGTCATCAAAAAACAGTCCTGAAGCTGTTAAGACGTTATTAAGCCCCATTAACAAACCACCAGCGACAATCGCCGGAATAATTGGGACAAAAATGTCAGACAGCATCTTTACAAATCGTTGAATCGGATTTAATTTTTGATTCGCCGCATCTTTCACATCGACAGTTGACATGTCTTCCATATTTGTTAAAGCTGCAAGCTCCTGATAAATTTTATTTACAGTGCCACTCCCTAAGATAATTTGATATTGACCACCTGTAGAGAATGTCCCTTTTACAATATCCATATCCTCAAGCTTTTTCTGATGAACAATGCCTTCATCGTTCAAAACCAATCGTAGCCGTGTTGCACAGTGGGAAGCAGCAGCTATATTTTCCTTTCCACCTAACGCATCAAGAATCTCTTGAGCTTTTTGTCTGTCATTCATGATTTCCCCTCGTTTCAGATTTGAATTCAATCAATTTGAATGTAAAGCTTTACATTTTACAAAAATAAATAATGTAAAGCCTCACACACAACAAGAAAAAAATATGTAAAGCTTTACATTTAGTATATTAAAGGAAGCGATCCTGGACGTCAAGGTTTTCTTGTCTTACAGAATACCTTGATTCCACTATACCAAACAAGGAGAAAAGCTCCTTCCTCGCTTTTCTCCTTCAAGTATGTTTACACCATCTCTCCTAATATGGTAGGGCTTAACTGTTCCAATGAATCGATTGTGATATCTGCCAGCGATAAATCCATCGGGATAGATGGATGCTTTACGCCAACTTTTTTCATCCCTGCCCGGGTTGCTGCTAGTAAGCCATTCGTTGAATCTTCAATGACAATACATTGTGCTGGAGCTTGGCCGAGCCTTTTCGCCGTCTGCAGGAAAATCTCTGGGTCCGGCTTACTATCCGCAAATTCCTCTCCGCTTACAACCACATCGAATAGATGCGCCAATCCACAATCGGTTACTACTCGGTTGATTCTCTCTCTGTCGGACGAAGATGCCAATGCTATACGGACCCCATTGCTTTTAAGGCTTTCGATTAAAGGCCGGACAGCGGGAAATTGAATGTCCTTGAAGCAGCATTCTTTTCCTTGAAAGGATTCGTACTGGTATTGAATTAGTTCTTCTACCGTTTGGGAAAGCCCACAATGCTCTTTAATCAATTGCCATTTCCGTTTTATGCTGCCACCAATCAATTGCAATTTGATTTCCTCAGGAACAGAAATCTTTAATTGCCGATATAACTCTTGATTCCACAAGCGATAAACAGGCTCACTGTCGACAATCACACCGTCCATATCAAAAATGACTGCATATGCGCCTTTCTTTTTCATCCTTTTACTTCCATTCCATACTAATTAACTGCTTGATTTTCTCCACTTCTGTTTTGCCGGTCTTTTGGTCAATCAGTGATGTATACAAATGAGGAATCACCGTTTCCGCCCCGTTGTCGAGACAGACTTGGACGATGCGCTCGACATTGTCCACATCAATTCCTCCTGTTGGCTCAAAGATTGTTAAACCGGCATTGACAGCCGCTTTGACCATTGCTGCGACTTCATCGAGACGTTTTTCGCCATCGATCGGATAAAACTTGACAGAGTCTACGCCAATTTCAGCAAGCATGGCCGCAGCCAGTTCACAGGAAACTTTTTCTTTGAAATCAGCACTGCGTGGCCCAGTGGAAATATAGACTTCACCAGCTGTCCCAGTTGGTTCAATCAGTGCGTTGACGAGTGTAGTCGACGCCTTTAGCTCGCTCATCCGCCCACGTGTATAGCCGGCTGCTGGAAAGACTTGATTGATATGGTTTGGCACCGTCTTGGCGGAAACATCAGCAACCATTTTCCACATTGCAGGGTCGCCAGCTCCTAGTCCTACTGAGACAGGAATATCGTTGTTTTTATACAATGCCACCTGTTCAATTGCTTCTTTGGCTGATGGAAAATGTTTGACCATTACGCCTATGAGCACACGGTCTCCTGCTACTTGCACTAACTCTTTTGCGTTTTCTACATCTTTGGCCAATACGTTGAAAATGACTTTTTCGTTCATGAGGACTGCCCCTCTTTCACTATCCGTTTGATTTCACTTGCAATGATGTCTTCTTGTCCTTTCAGTAAAGGACGGGGATCAACCGATAAAATCCCCACATTTACATAATGATGCCGTAAAAAGATGGCTGGGTTGCCTGATTCAAGGCGATGAAGAAGCTCTGCTGCTGTCATGCCTGCTTTGCTAGGATCAACTTGAATTTGCGCACGATAAATCGCTCTTCCGGCCTCGTCTTGTTTGATCGAACAATGCAATCCTTTCACATCCGCCAAAGCATCGGCCAGCTTTGTCATACGTTCAATTTGTTCATCGCCATTGTCTTCCTTAAGCGGATATTGTTTTAAAGCAGCGATAAGTCCGGCAACTCCTTCTTTCCCTACTTTCATTGGCCGGCCAACTCCTTTATATTGCATGCGGCACGCTTCCATCCATTTCTTTTTCCCGCAAATCAAACCAGAAGTGGGACCTTCCAATGCTTTTCCCCCGCTGTAAATAACGATATCTGCGCCCATTCGGATATATGCTTGAAAATCTTCTTCTGCCGCAGCATCAACAATGAATGGTAACTGGTGTTCCTTCGCAATTTTCATCATTGTTTCAAGCGACTGCATGCCTTTTTGAACAGCATGATGGGATTTTATGTAGAGAAGTGCGGCTGTTTTCTCTGTGATTGCCTGTTCGATATGATCTGCCTCTACTTTATTCGCATTGCCGACCTCGACAGGTTTCCCGCCGCCGATTCGAACCATTTGTGCAATGCTTGCACCAAAATGAATCTGCTGGCCTTTTTGAATAATTATTTCATTGCTAAGTCCTTCAGAGTCTGGCATTTTTTCGATTAAAGTTAGATTTTTTCCGGTTATCACAGACGCTGTCGAGATGGCAATTCCTGCGGCTGCCCCGCATGTAGGGCAGCCGTCTTCCGCGCCTGTATATTCTGCGATCACACTGCCGGCGAATTCCATCATTTCATCGATATCGACATAATCTTGCGCGGCACGCTTTAGCGCATCTGCGACTTCATCACTGACTGCAGACGCACCTAGAGCCGTCATTTTCCCACTGGCGTTAATGACTTTACGAAGACCCAACTGTGAAAAAAAACTCATCGCTCACTCATCCTATTCTAAAGAGATTGGAAATATTGCGCCAAAAATCATGGCGCCTAAAATCGCTCCGCCTGCTACTGGCTTTTTCCATATATAGAAAATCGCCGCACCAATGGTTGAACCAATTCCGATTGGGATCGAGGCACTTGCTGCAGAAAGAACGATTAACGGTCCGAGAAAGCGGCCCGATGTATTTCCAGCGCCCATCATAATATCAGCACCAAACGTGGAATTGGATTGCCCAACTGTTAATTTGCGAATTGCCAAGATGGCATAGCCAACGAGTGCCCCTAACAAAGCGCCTGTTAGCAAGGAAAGGATAAAATTTTCAATCGGGGCTGTAATACCCGACGCTAGCAGGATTGCCGGCACGCCTATGCCAAGACCGGTTTGCAGGGATCCGCCAATATCTAATATCCCTACGAGCGCCCCTTCCAACACACGGGCGAATAAAAAGCTCGCTCCAAAAGCGGCTGCTGCCCCGTAGCCTGCTCCTTGAATCCCGGCTTCCAACATAGCGACAATTGCTACATCATTGAATGCGCCAATTTTATACACATAGTACATATGCGTTCCGGCAAAAATGCCTGACGAAAGAAGGGCGACAAAAATGGGAAAGGACCAGTCCGCATACCAAAACGTTTTATACATATCTTTTTCAGCGAGAGACTCTGATTGCGTTGTCACCTTACTTCACCTCTAATCCTAACAGTTTATGAAAGTCTAAAAGCCATTCTGGTGGAGCCATGTTCATGCTCTCCAATAACTGAATATCGAAGCCACGGAAAAATGCGCTTAAAATAAAGAGAACGATAACAGAAATAAGCAATGTCTTCGTTACCTTCGTCCAACCGCTATCATCGACTCCCTTGCCGATTAATATCCCAAGCACCACACCTGGCACGGCATTCCCCATAATCAAGTGGGCAGCACCACCGAAAATTGTGCCCCAGAAACCAGAGCGCTTGCCAGCGTCTAATGCGGCCAACCAGAAAATGACGGGCATAATCGGATCGATTAACAAATTTGCTGCCGGCACAAGGACGTGGACGGCAATCGCTTGCAATGATTCGGGAATCGCAGAAGCTGTCAAGTTCAAAAAGGCAACGACGATAATCCCAATAATGCCGCCTGAAATCGCCATTTTTTTCGGATTATGTAGCGTATCTTCTGGGCGCTTGCCTTTGCGCATTAATACCGCTGCCGCCCAGTTAGGAATAATACGGTGGTCCACATCCTGTGTGAAGGCACCTGCCCCGACAGAGGACGCCCACGCATTAAAGAAGAAGCCTAATCCGAATGAAAAGTGGGATGCCGCATCTCCCGCACAAGCATTTAGCTCCCCAAGTGTCCGGAATGCTCCCATTCCTTGTGCTTTTGGTGCATGGAACATCCGGGCAGCCCCAGCACCGACACCGACACCGACAAAAGCACCAATAATGATTGATTTTATTGCTACCTCTATCATCTCCATATGTTTCTCCTCCGCTATTTATCCGCTACTTGCCTATTGCGGAAAATATGATTTACAATCCCATCAGGCGACTCGATTTTTTTAAAAGGAATCTCTTCTACTTTCAGCAGTGTAATCTTTACATCCACTTCTAGCTTGACCGTATACTCGCTTCTTTTTCTCGGGAAGAAAAAGAGCAAAAAGCGCTCCGTGTACGTATGCTCAATCGCTTCATTGACATGGATGCTTACAGGTTCAATGCGGATAATCATCGCTTTATACTCATCCATCACTTTTCTCTGGATTTTCCCGAGCGCGGTGTTAATGGCAAGCTCCTTTGACTTTCCTTTGCCGCTTACTAGAACGGTGTGCTGGACCATCTTCTCCATCATGTTACCCTTGCACTTTCTTTAAATAGGCTTCCGTAATTCTCTTGCCAAGCTCTTCTGTATCCATAAAACCAAAACCGAGTACTTTTTTTCCTTCATTAATGGCTGTGATGCCTTCATCAACAGAACGCATGCCATAATGTGCTGGGTAGCCGTATTTTGTTTGTGCAGTGATGGCACCTGCTCCACCGCTTCCACAGAATGAAATACCGATATCAGCATTCTCTGTATCCATAACATCACCAAGACGCATGTCCGCGCCAACACCGGAAATGACAATCGCCTTCCCACCAGCAGCTTCAACGCCTTTTGCTACATTATGTCCTTTACCTAAGCGATCCCCGATAACCACAACAACTTGACTCATTTTACATTCCCCCTCCAATGATTAATCCTTCATTTTAGCTGTTTCAAAATGGATAGAAAGCAAGTATTTCTCATCCTCATGCAAATCCGTCAATCTGTTGCACACTTTTTCTGCCATTTCGATTGATTGCTTGGATACTTCCTGAAATAGATGTTTATCGATAGGCTCGATCCGTTCCTTATGCGTGGAACGGTAGACCATCGCTGAAAGATGGGACAATAACGATAGCTTCTGCGCGTCTGTCGTCTGAATATGCTCTTGCCTTAATAGGTTTTCTGTAAATTGCATCACTTCCACGCACAGTTCGTAGTTTTCACTCTTGCGGTATAATTCTTGCACTTTCCCTTCCATTTTCCTTCGTGTATGCCACCTTTCCAGTCTTAACGGTTATATACGGGGTAAGCACTTGATGATAGCTCAGTTGTTCACCTTCTGAATCAATAAGTGTAGACATCCCTTCTTCTTTAAGGCCGAATATCGTCACATCTGCTATGGTCCCAAGGCGAAATGTTCCTTGCTCTGTTAAGTGAAGCGTGTCGGCTGCTCTTTTTGTTACAGCTGCAACCACATCTGTCAATCGGTACCCTAGTGCAAGAAGCTTGGTCATCGTCACCATCAGGCTGCCTACTGGAGTTGCATAGTTGTTTTTATAAATATCTGTGCTTATCGTAAATGGAAGATCATAGTTGTCCTTAAATCGTTTCATTGTTTTATAGCTAAAGCTCGAAGTGCCATGCCCCACATCGAAGCGGACGCCTCTTTCAATCGCACTTCTTGCTTCCGGAATCATGTCTCCTGACTCAGTTAAAATTCCATGCTTCTTTCCATGAAAAGCATGCGTGACAATATCCCCCTGTTTAAGAAGGGGAAAAATCTCCTGTAAAGGCGGCGGTGGATTCCCGATATGGACCATAATTGGCTTGCCAAGCCGGTCTGCCAACTGTCTGGCATGGACTAATGGCTTGATTCCACTGTTTTTCACAACAGAACCGCTCATACGCGCTTTTATGCCTACAAGGCTCTGCTCTTGTTGGAAAATTTCGTTTGCTTCTTTTAGCGTCATTAACTCATCTAATTTGGCAAGCTCAGATAGGCCATTACATAAGCCCTTTCGTGACAGGTTTAAAAAGGCCAATATTTCTGTCTTGCTTTTCTCGATCACGGTTTCCTTAAAAAGTGGATAGTTCTCATACCCCGCACTGCCAGCATCCACGATTGTTGTGACTCCCTGATCGATCCCTACTAAATCGGGCTCAATGCCCAGCTCGGTATAATCTTCAAACACATGGGCATGCAAGTCGATAAAACCTGGTGCAACATAATGATTGGTTGCATCGATATACTGAACCTCTCCACCTGCCTGTATCACATCTTCTACTGCAGTAAAAACACCATTGACGATGCCAATCTCTTTTTTGCTAATCGTTAAAGTTTCCGGGTCAATCACGAAGCCGTTCTGGATAATAATGCCTTGAATCATATAATCACTTCCATTTTTTCAAGTACTGTAAAAGAGTAATAACCTCAGCTTCATGAACATGTAAATCTTTATCCTGTAAAATTTGCTGCACGCTATGGAACATTTCCTCGTCGCTGTCTAGCATTTGATTATTTGCATAGAGGTACTGGTCATATTGCTTATCAAAGTAATAGCGGTGAACCATTAAAAAGACGTGCATCATAAACGCATTTTTCCATCGTTCTTCTGATTTAATTGGAAAGGCTTCCAATAATGCGTGAGCAGCTTCAAAGCCTTTTAAAATAATTTCCTGGCTGAGGTTCTCACTATCTTCACTGATCGTAAACTCATTGTTCTCCAACAGCTCGTTCGTCTGCTCGTCGTCTGAACCGATCATCGCTCGTACTTGTTTGCGAATTTCTTCGATATCTCTTTTTGCAGGCAGCGGCTCGACAACGACAACAGGAACGGCGGCTTCAACAGGAAAAACGCTGATAATCAAATCCACCTCTTCAGCCTGACAAATCTCTTCCACTTCAAGCAAGGAACAATAACAGACAATATCGACGGCAGGAATTTCTTTTTCTACCCGATTTTTGATTAACCGGGCAACCCCTCTTCCTGTTGAACATACATATAAAACCTTTACTTTCTTTTTCGGTTTAAATGTATTTTCATAAGAAACGAGGAAGTGCAAAACAATAAAAGAGATAAAAGAATCTTGGGCTACCAATGTGTGTTGTTTCACATACTTGCGGCAAGCTTCCTTGACACTTTGGAAAAGAGACGCATGGTTTCTTTTCACTTCGTCCTCCATTGGGTTCATTTCATTTAAATAAAATGAGCCATTTTGAAGCCTCAGTGACAAATGAGAAAGCAGATTGCTATAAAGTTTAGGATCCTTTTTATAGTTGATTCCTTCTTGCTCGCCTACATACTCGATCATCTTCTCGGTAATGTCGACGATGTCCATTTGTCCAGATGCTTTTTCTATATTTCCTGATACATACGCGTATTCTTCCTCGAGCAACGGCAACTGCATATCAGTGTAGACTTTCTCCATAACGGTCACCAGAAACAAGGAGAGATCATCTTGATCATGAGAACGCTCCAACATCCGATAGCTATGAATCGTACGCCCCATCGTTAATCTTTTCACCGAAAACGTGAGCCGCAGTAGGAATCTCAACAAATCAGAGAGCCGCAACAAAGACGCCAAGGATGGCGAATAGAACGCGCTCATATGACTTTCAGCCATTTCATAAATAGGTTTTAATGGCTCTTCCAATATCGTGCCAATCTCAATTTGCCGCTCTTTTTTCGTAATTCGAGTCGTTAGCTTATAGATTTGATAATCATCTAAGCTGTTGTAAATAATATGCTCAAGCATCAGCCGCAGCTGAAGTTCATTGCCATGAAGGCGATACCCTGTTCTTTGCTTTCGCTCCAACTCAATATTCCATGATTTTAAAAACTCGTCTACATGGTTCAAATCGCTTAAAATTGTGTTTCTGCTGACTGCTAGCATCTCCGATAACTGAGCAGCGGTTTTATACTCATTCGTCCATAATAGGGACAGAATAATCCTTCTGACACGCATCGTTTGATCTGGGTAAATTTGCGATCGTTTGAATTGTGCCAAAATCCGTCTTAATTCAGCGCGCTCCCGATCACTGCATTGAAGCCAAATCCCCTTGCTTGTCTGGGAATTCACCGTTCTCCCCTGCAACTTAAACCATTTGCGAACATTTTCAAGGTCATACTTAATCGCTCTTGTGCTCACCCCAAACTCGATTGACAAATCTTTGATTCTAATCGGAGCTTTCGTATTCAACAGCTTATTTGTTAAATAAAATTCCCTTGCGCTTAGCATGATTTCACCACTCTACTAGTAGTCGTGATTCATAATCGATTATAGATCAATTATAAGTACATTTACCTATAACGGACAGACAAAATTACTTCCCCATCCTTAGTGAAATCCCTTGAATATTGGAGCAATTGTAAAACATGGCCGACTAAGACAAAATGGGAGCAGCGATCAACTTGATCTCTGCTCCCATTCTAGTTTTAACGTTTTTATACCGGCAACCGAACTGCTCGCGCTCTTGCCTTAATCGGATCGATCCTTTCTTTCCATTCCATCTACCCTGAAACCATACAGCCTTATAGGCCCCACCAGTCCAGACAGCAACGATTTCCTGTCGTAACGGTTAGCCAAGCTGTTCGTAACGGATACATGCAAAACATTTGTGCCTGGCCGCAAGTACTGGCCAATTTCGAACACGTAAGGCTTCCAGAATTGAACGCCAGCTTCTTTTCCGTTCACTGACAATCGCGCGATTTCGTACACGTCGCCTAAATCTAGTCGCCATAAAGGAATTTGGGACGGCTCTTCGATCTCGAATGTAGTCTCGTAAACAACCGTTCCCGAGAAATTTGACAAGCCTTCCCAGTTCGTCCATGTAGATAGCCCGGCTAATTCCCCCTTCCACGGCCCCCCGATCACGCGCCAGCCTTGAGATAAATCTAATATTGCCTTTTGTTTTCTTACAGGCTGCTTTCTGCCCTGTTGCTGAGGCCGACTCGGATCTACGGCAATGATTAAGCATTCTCTCCGCTCTACGGATATAGGTATGGCTAGATAATCCGCCGCCTGTTCACCGATTGCGGCGTCACACGCTCCTGTCCAAGGACGCCAGTATTCGATAAGCCCACCTAGATCCATACGCAACTTTCCTTGAAATGCTGTTTCCCCTTCGTTCACGATGACATAAAATAACCGACCCTGCTTTTTGATTCGACTGATCCGTATAGTGGAAGCAGCAGGCTTTATTTCATAATCGCTCCCGATCATTCCAGTTAGCAACGCCGGAACCTCCGTTTCTTGTCCCACCTGCCATTGTCCAATGTCTGGAGAGTTAACACCCTTTGCAGTGAGCTCGATTATGCAGCCTCCTTCCTCAACAAACTTCTTGAGGCGTTGCCAACTAGAACGGGCCAGCTGATAGCCACGCTCGATCAATATCGCCTCATAGCAATACCCGGCAATTTGAATCGTTCCATTGCTAATTTCGCAGCAATCGTTCAACAATTGTTCTTCTAAGTAGTTAAATTCGATTTGAGACTCGTACAGCGGCTTAACGATACGCCACGGCAAGAAAGAATCGCCGACAAGAACAGCCACTTTGGCACTGTTTAAGGAATCAGTCATTAGCCAGGACAGCCGCTTCATATAGCGGGAGAACTTGGCGTATTCCGGCCACCAACCATTATTCGGTCCGACATCTGGCGGCCTCTCGTTTCTCCGTTCCCCTCGAATGGAATAATAAAAAGCATGGGGGATAATGAGATTGACACCGCGAACGAACAACCAATCCAAGTACCACTTCATGTCGTCGGCACTAAGGGACCAGCCGCCTTCAACGCCGCAAACGCCGAAACATTCGTTTGCATTCCGCCGTTTATTGCGGTGGCGAGCCGAATCAGACGAGCATTTGCCCATTGTGCTATGAACGCCTGTCAACGCTTTGTTCTCCTCAGGGGCGATATAACGCCACACGATGTCTTGACCAGGAATATGAAAATGAGAAAGCAGTCCAATATCGTCGCTTCCAGCAGGATGTCCAGTCAGCCCAATGCCATGCTCCTCGCACCAATCGGCTAACGGCTTGTAATAAGTCTGGTTTAAACGGCGTCGAATCGCTCCAGCAAAACGGTTACGAATGGCACCGGTCTCTTCCCCAGCATCCAACCAAAGGGCCGGCAAATCCCGCTCGTCGCCACCATCTGCCACATAGTCACTTAAAAACGATCTCGTCCATGGCTTTAAGCCAGGTACATGCCCTCGGCCAAGCAAATCCGGTTCGTCCGTGAACATGGCGATAATCGTTGTACCGAAATAGTCGCTAAACTTTTCGTAATAGCGTTCATGCGTGAATCTCATAAACGATTGCACTGCATCTCGGTTCAACAAATCTGCGGCCAATGGCGCATCAGGCTCTCCGTCGTCCTGTCCAGGATGAACACCGCGTATCGTCCCCCGTGATGGCGTATCGACAAAGACCAACACCGACCAGTCGCCTTGTTTCGGTGGAGCAAATTCAACTACACTGCCCTCACAAAAAAGAACGACTGCACTGTCCGCCTCGATCTGGCTCTCCGACAGCTTACGAACGGCTTGGATAGAAACGAGCGATTCACCTTGCTGCAAGGAAATGGGAAGCCGCACAAATTGATTTTGACACGGGTACTCCCTAAGCTCCAACCCCCTGCTAGCATAGGCGCCATTTTCTTTAACGACCATCCCACAGGCGGAACCAGAAGGGTACATGCCCTCATCGTACAAAATGACTTTCATGCCCAACTTCTCGGCTTCCGATAAGGCGACCTCAATCATCTCCATAAAGGGATCCGACAAATATGGCATTTCCCGAGGCAAGCCCATCCGCGGATGAAGAACGAAACCGCTAACCTCCTTCGCATGGAAATCTTGAATTTGCTGAACGATCTCACCCCTTGACAGCTTGTCGTTCCAAAACCAAAACGGGATCGGCGTGAATTCATCTGCTGGCCGCAAAAACTGCTGTTTTAGGTTTTCAAATGCATGCATCTTCACCTAACCCCTTTCGCGTTACCGCTTCGGCTAGAGTACGCCCTAGAATAAACAAATGCTCGCATACCTCGTCGTTTGCGCACGGCCATCCTGCCATGTGTTTTCTATTACTCTCAGTAATTTAACAATCTCTCAAAGAAGCTACTAATACACACCTACTTCGCCATTATGCATTCATACGGATGGCCAACAATGATATTGGCCACCCTTGATGTGCTCGATTTGTTTGTTTCATGTTCATTCAACGCAAATGAACCATCCGTTCATACCCCTAGAAACGATTGATTCTGTTTAATAATCCATACATCACGGCCTGCAAGCTCCTCTTGTTCGCCACCGAGCGTGCGGCCGCTCAGCAGCTCAACGCCAGCACGTTCGCCAAGCTTGATGTTGACAGGGTTCTCGTTATGATTGAGTACGAAAAGATACGATTGATCGTCCTTTGAACGAAGCGTCGTTTCCACTCCTACCGGCATCTCGTTAATGAGAGGGTGAATGCCAATGGAAGAGCATAGCTGAGACAACCAATCTTGCAGGAACGACGTTTCCGGGCTAGTCGCCACATACCAGGCTTGGCCTGCCCCAAATTTGTTCACAGTCAGAACCGGCATGCCCCTGTAAAAATCGTCGCCGTACACCGCTTTGACCTCGGCTCCTTCTGAATGGATCAAGTCGCAAAGAATGCCGCACTCGTATTCCGATTTTAATCCAGAAGCTGGCTCTGAGACGACAATCCGGTTACGTTGACTCGGAAGCAAGGCGTCAATTTCCTCCGCCCATATGCCAAGCAGTTTCCGAAGTTCGCCAGGATACCCGCCTGTTTTAACAAGATCATTCTCGTCGACGATGCCACTGAAGAAGGTTGTGATAAGTGAGCCGCCGCCATGTACATATTTTTCTAGCTTGTCAGCTATACCTGCTTTCACCATATACATCACTGGGGCAATGACAAGATCATACTTACTCAAATCGGCATCCACGCCGACAACGTCCACCGAGATGCCTAAACGGTAAAGGGCATCATAATATTTATGCACTTCGTCCACGTAGCGAAGATCAATCGACGGGCCGCTGGACATTTCGACCGCCCACCAGTTCTCCCAATCAAACAGCAATGCGACTTTCGCCTGAACGTTAGCATCTAGAAGCGTATCGCCAAGCTTGCCAAGTTCCTGCCCGAGCGCGGCACATTCTCGAAAAACACGGGTATGCTCATGGCCGACATGCTCAATTACGGCACCATGATATTTTTCGCAAGCGCCGATTGACCGGCGAAGCTGGAAAAACAGAATCGTATCGGCGCCCCGCGCCGCTGCTTGGTAACTCCATAGCCTCATGACACCAGGACGTTTAAGCGAGTTGTACGGCTGCCAATTTTGCTGGCTCGGCGTCTGTTCCATCAGCATGAACGGCTGTCCGTGCTTCAAACCGCGCATCAAGTCGTGCATCATCCCCGTGTAACTGTGAGGCGTATCGAACCGTGGGTAATTGTCCCATGATACGACATCCATATGCTTTGCCCATTTATGGTAGTCCAGTTTTTTAAAGGCGCCCATCAGATTCGTCGTGACAGGAATGGACGGCGTATGCTTTTTGACTGTTTCGTATTCCAGCTTGTAACATTCGAGCAAACTGTCGGAATGGAAGCGCATATAGTCGAGGGAGATTCCTTGGAAATTCGTCTCCGTCCGCCCGTTCGCACCTGTCCACTCCTCGCTCAGTCCGCTAGGCAAAACGATGTCTTCCCAACTATGGAACGTGTGCCCCCAAAATCCGGTATTCCAGGCTCGATTCACTTCATCAAGGGAACCGTAACGCGCCTTCGCCCATTCCCGGAAAGCGGTTTCACAATTATCGCAGTAACAATTGCCTGCCCCGCCATACTCGTTGTTAATATGCCAAATAAGCAAAGCCGGATGATCTTTATAACGCTCGGCAAGCTTTTCCGCCATGCGAACTGCATACTTACGGTAAGTCGGGCTGTTCGGACAGGAATTATGACGTCCGCCAAACTTTCGTTTGCGCCCGTAAAAGTCAACTTGGAGCACATCAGGGTACTTGCGCGCCATCCAAGCTGGATGGGCGGCCGTACTCGTCGCAAGGCAGACGCCAATCCCGTCTTCATGGAGCTTATCCATCATCGTATCAAGCCAGCCGAAGTCGTATGTATTCTCGTCCGGTTGGTTTTTTGCCCAAGCGAACACATTGAGCGTCACCACGTCGATCCCCGCCAGTTTGAACATGCGTAAATCTTCATCCCAGATCGATGGTTCCCATTGGTCTGGATTGTAATCACCGCCGTACCAAATCTTCGGTTTTTTCGCATTAATCATCTTGCCACACCTCGCCATATATGATAAAACTGCATTTAATAGTTTAATCATATGTGTTGTAATCGCTAGATCCAATATAAAATTGATGTACATGGATATAAGAATATGGAGGTATGTAAGATGCGTCGAGCCGTCCCTGCCACCCCATCGGAGCTGTTGCCCTTGCAGCTAGAGACAATCGGCATTCAATATGACCAAGAACCGATGACAAGGCCACACGGGTACCCGTGTTACCATTGGCTTCAAACGCTGGCAGGAGAAGGCGAACTGTCGATGAACGGGCGCACCTGGAACATGCCAGAACGATCAGGCATTCTCCTCGCGCCAGGCACCCCCCACCACTACAAGCCAAGAAGCGACAGTTGGCAAACCGGTTACATCACGTTTCACGGGAGCACGGCTGGGAACATTGTCCAATCACTTGGCTGGAGCATCATTGAACACTTTCAGTGGGGGGCTGGCCACGATCCAATCACCCACCAAATGAAAAGTTTGCTTGCCTTTGCCGAATCTGGCGGCGATCCGTCGGGATGGCGCTACTCCGCGGACTTATACCGCTTCCTGACATTGCTTCGAACAGAAGCCCGCACCGATAAACGGCCGCCTATCTCCAAACAGCTAGATCGAGTCCAAGACTTGCTTCACTGGCTCGAACAAGAATACGCCAATCCAGAAATCGGATTGGCGGAAATGGCGGCCCAGCTCGGCATCGGGAAACGGCAGCTGAACGAACGCTTTCGCGATCTATTCGGCCAGACGGCATACGCTTATTTGATCCAATTAAGGCTCCGCAAAGCAAAAGAATGGCTTCCTTCCCGTCCTGACTGGACCGTACGCCGGATCGGAGAAGCGGTCGGCTTTCGCGATGCGAGCCACTTCGTCGCCACGTTCCGGCAGAAAGAAGGGATGACGCCAGAGACGTACCGGAAACTGTATGCCGCAAAGCCGGGGAAAAATAGGGAGGTGGAGTAGTGGGGGGGGGGGCTGCCAGGCGAGTGATATTGTTTTTTTCCACAGTAATTAAAACAACCAATTTATCTACTCACTAAAATAACATGTAAGACGTAAGCCATAAGTATCTTTTAGGTAGGTATCAGTCGCCAGAATAATTTGTTTCATTGAATCTGTAATTTTCATTATCGAGACTCCTGGCTGAACAATTGATATTTCAAATTCTGTTTTAAAACCAGATTTCACCATCTTCTTTAACATATGAAGAGTTTGTAGGTCTCCCTTTTCAAACCGAGTTACACCATAGTCTTTTTGTCTTTTATTTTCTCGCGCAATCATTCGTCGAACAATCTCTAAGACATTATCATTCCACATTATTGATTTTTCAGCTTGACCACATACTTCATATAAGTCTTTAACACGAGCACCGGGAAGTTCTCCGTGTGAGTATTTACAGTGATACAGATGAAATATGACTTTTGAATGTTCCTTATCAATTTTGACAGAAACGACATCTGCGATTTCTCCCGATCCATCATCATCAAAAATAATATCTGATGTTTGATCTACAATATTATTTATCGTAGCGTATTGAATAGAATCAGTCTTTCTTCCTCTTCCCTGAGATTCAGATTTAATATCGACTCCAAATCCATCCCAATCTATAGCAAAAAAAGAGTCTAGTGGCAATTCAATGTCACTTTTAGGTTTGATAACTGTTTTTAAATTTTCTTGGACTACTACAATAGTTCCATCGCTTTGTATGAAAGAAACTTCCGGTGAGTATTCATACAGATAATCAGTCATTTTAACAGTTCTATTACCTGATCTCACTATTAGTTCTTCACCTTCGATTTGATTGAAACTATATGAAGTTTTATTAATAATCTGCTCAAAGATAAATTTCCGTTCGTTTATCCAAAGTTCAAAGCGAAGATTTTCATTAACTAAACCAGGATTCTTTAACTCTGTTTGAAAGAACGGAAATACCTTTTGTTCTTTAGAAATATACAACTGTTTAGCCGAAGAATTAGAAACTTCAATTGTTTCTGGCATCGATATTTTGTAAGGGACACCTTCTGGAAATTCCTTAATAACTTCTAAAGCAAGAGAATTATTTAATATATTATTGGTATTAATAGTATCATCTAATACCTTATTCCCTATTTTCTGACACCAGTCTGTCCAAAAGTTTATCCGCTCTACCCAGCGCATCCAAACTTTTCCTTTATATGAACAACCAATACTAATTCGTTCTCCGTCTTGATAGCCGTAACCGAATAGATTAGACTTAGTCGAACCCGATGCAACTGCCTCACTAATTCCAGCCTTAATATCAGCACCAGCAAACATTCTAAAGCTAATCCTCCCACTAGGTTTTTGCTTTAATCCCAGCGTTCCAATCATCAATCGATTAATTCCGTCTAAGCTTCGATAAATTGAATCTCCCTTAATTGCTGATGCTTCCGGAAACATACTATCCACAAGCCGATTTCCTTTTCCAGCATCAGTTTCATTTATATGAACTATTCCATTATCCTTATCAAAGAACAACACAAAGAAATCATAATCATATTGAACTATATCCTTTTGATCTGACCAGACAACCTTTGTTTCTATTTCCTCAATGAAAACATAAACAAAATCTTCTTCATTTATTAATGATGTAGTTCTATCTGGATCCAATACTTGTTTCCAGCCATTAACAGATATTTTTTTTGAAGGGTGTTGGAACATCCTGGTGCTTACTTTCATCTTTAATTGGGATAAATCTATCTCCTTCACATGACCTTTTTCAAACTTACCAATGAATTCACCAAGCTCAACTTCCTTATTGATAGCTTGATTTGAATGGATATTAAGAAGTTGATTCCAATCCGCATCTTGATGGTATAACTCATCAAT
Source organism: Shouchella clausii (assembly GCF_002250115.1). Lineage (GTDB taxonomy): Bacteria > Bacillota > Bacilli > Bacillales > Bacillaceae_D > Shouchella > Shouchella clausii. The sequence goes on from NZ_CP019985.1 coordinate 4,367,664, forward strand.
CGCTTCTTTCAAATCATCCATTGCCACATTCGTGATAAGCTTTGCATTTCCCAACTTATTGCCACTTGTTCGAGCAAATCGTCCGATGAATTGAAGTGTAATCGGAAGCGACTTATATTTGTCATGAATTGCTGCAATTTTCAACGTTGGAATATCTATGCCTTCGCCAAACATATCTACACATACCACAATTTTTGATTTACCATCTTTTACTTGCTGCAAGTATTTATTCCTCATCGCAGGGGGAATTCCACCGTGAATCACTACTGGATTATACACTTTATACTGAGAATAAATTTTTTCATACAACTCATCAGCTCGTTTTCGAGTACTTGCTCTCGCTAGAAGTACGTGCTCATATTCATTTTCCAAAAAATCTTCTTCTAATTGCTTAATAGCAATTTTGGCAATTTCTTCGTCAGACTTTCGCTCGTCAAATTCTTGTATTGGATAAAAATCGATCGGTTTGAAATACCCGGCTTTTTGAGCCAGTGCCAAACCATAATTAAAAATTATTTTACCGTCAATCTTTTTACCATCATTTCTAAATGGAGTAGCAGTAAATTGTAGAATTTTTTTCCTATAAATCTTTCTCTCACCGTTCTCCAATCGGGAGCCGCAAGATGATGAGCTTCGTCAAATATTATAACCTCTACCGTTTCAAGCAGTTTATTCCAAACTGAAGAAGGCATATTTTTAATCATCACGGGAGTTGATACAATTATATTAGCCTCCTCAAGGGCATCAATCAGAATATTTTCATCCTCTTCTTTTACTTTTGACTTATAAAGAAAAGTCGTTGGATAAATAGCTTTATCTGATATCATTTCTAATTTTGGAAGTATACCAAAATGCCTCGCTCCTTCAAAAATTTGTTCCCTTAATAGATTAGACGGTACAATGATAAGCGTTGAAGTAATTCTTTCAGAAATAATCGTAGCATACATTGTTTCAGACTTCCCTGTTCCAGTAGGTAAGACAATCGTTGCTGGAGAATTTGATGTCGCCCAATGTGCACGAATTGCAGACAATGCTCCAAATTGGGGCAAACGTAAACCAATCTCATCTTCATTTCGAGAAACTCTCTCGTGGTACGACTCTTTCCAACTATTAATAAGTTCTTCTTCGTTGAAGATTCTATTTTCAGCATCCGTACATCGACTTAACTTATTATCGCGACCGATTATTGAAACTATATTTTTATACTTTCCCAAACACTCACTTCTTTCTGTTGTAATATTTTGCATTCTTGCTAAGAATATTATAACAGATATAATAGTAACCTTTATAGCAAATTTATTCTGTTATCAAAAAATGTATTTTGATAGTATCCAAACTCGCTACTAATCTATTCCTTAGCGAATGTGGTTGATAAAGTTGTACTTTTCCATATATTTGCTGATATTTTTATCTTCCAGACTCTATTTTGAAGAAAAAAACAGTTTTCGTTTATTTGAAATACACGCTACATACTTACTTCATAGTGCGTATGTAAAAAGATCTTACAAAACTTTTTATATCAGCCTTGAGTTAAAAACGACACTCCTCAAAGGAACACAATTTAAGTTGTATATGCGATTTGGAAGCTAGCAGAAGTCAATTCAAAGAAGAGGAACCAAAAACCCGCGAAGAGCCTTGTTTATGCAAGTCTTTACACGGGTTTCTATGTTTATTTCAGGCTCCCACAAATTAACATGAAGCACTTGCTTCAGGAATGGGAATTAAAATCATCAAAACGGACCATCATTGCTCGGAATCGGCAGCAGCATTGATGGTCATTTCTTTTACAAAGCGTAGGGTGTCAACAGCCAACCCGTTCAGCCACTTCTGGCTCATCCCCTGTATACCAGATCAGACGCATACCCTTGCCGTCTTCACTGATAAGAAACTCAAGCTCCGAAGACGTTTGTTCTTCATAATAACGTGTTGATGTCAATGGCAAGAGCGATAATACCATCCCATTATCCAACTTCATATAGAGCCTATCCTGCTCCACATATACTTCAACACCAAAGGAATTTTCCGTATCGTTGGCAAATCTGTACTTCCCAAGCTGCGCTTCAATTTTCTTCGGTTCAAGCGAAATGATTTTCTTAGTCTCAAAAGGCCTTGGTACATCGTAAGCTTCTCCAGCCATAATCTGTTCGATGCTCTTCACCAACTGTTGCGTGTAAGCATGATCGCGCTCTCCATTTTGCAACATGATTAGTGTGATATCACGATCGATATAGCGTTTGAACCATGTGGAGTATCCCGGCCATCCTCCGGAATGGTGGACGATGCTTCCCAGCCGATCGTCATACTCGTTCAACCATCCCATCCCATAGGGAAATGTCTCGCCATTATTCATCGTCACTGGCGAAAACATCAGTTGACGCAGCATTGGACTAATGAACTTGTCATCATACAAGGCTCGATCCAGTCGCAACAAATCGCCAACTGTACTGTTAACCATCCCATCCCCTTGCAAGCCATCTAAATATTGGACGTAATTCAGTTCAGGCACTTCATCAGGCAGGACGTAACCGCCATGTCCAATCCGATAGACGTATCCCCAAGCATAATCATCAGGCACAGCACTTGGATCCACCCGCCGATTATACACTTGCGTTCGCGTCATCCCAAGCAGTTGAAAGATCTGCTCGTCCAAAAAGTCGCCATAACGCTGGCCACTAATCCGTTCAATCAGGATAGCCAGCACAATATAGCCCGTGTTGCTGTACATCCAACTCTCATTAGGAGCGAATAACGGGTCAGGCCGATGCTCAATCAGCATACGCAACACATCCTCATTGCGAGCATAACGGGTAGGATCCCACACGTTTGCAAATAACTCCATGTAATCAGGCAAGCCCGATGTATGGTTTAATAGATGCCGTATTGTGATCCCTGGATACGGCAGCTCGGGAATCCAGTTAGATAAGGGATCATCCCAGTGCAATTGCCCTAGCTGCTGCAAACGGATAATACCTAAAGCGGTAATCGGTTTGGATACAGAAGCGAGTTCAAACATGGAGTCCATTGTTAAATCGCGTGCGCCACCGTTTTTGTATTCTGCTATTCCCATCGCTTCACATAACACTGCTTTCCCATCAACAGCTACAAGAACGACGCCATTGAAACTGCCGTGCTGTTTGACTTCTTCGAATAATGCCGTAAATTGCTGCTTCATCGCTTTATTTTCCACTATTCCCCACCTCGGTTTAATTATGACTTAATGATCACTCTCCACAAAACTTTTATGATTCCGTGGTAATAACCGCCTTATGAGCATTCGCCACTTTTACCATTAGCTCGCCTTGTTCAGTCAACATATATTTAGAAAAATAATGTGCCAATGCCTTATCCAGCCAAGCCGTCTCCCTTTCATTGAATGGCATCTCCACTAACTGATCAAGTTTGGTGTACTGCTCTTCATCCAATTTTTTGAAATTGTCGATTGCCTTCTCATCAATGTAAGTCATCGCCCAGTTCACGTATGTACCGATCACGGTCTCGGCTTCCTGCGAATCGCTCGGACCTTTCGATAATCGTTTGACATCACGAGAGAAGCGCACCGTTTCCGCATCCATTTTCTTTATCGCCTCCGCTGATCGATCAAACAGCGTTTCTGCTGTATACTCGGATAGATGGTTCGCCACCCACTCCCGTTGCATGTCTTCCTGAGTCATATTGCGAATCAGACTGAACAATAGCGGGTGCTCCAATTGACCCTCATTCTGAACGATTGCAATCATGCGGCCTACCAGGTCAAGAGATTGTTTTATCTTAACAAGCTTTACTTCCAATGCCTGCTGTTGCAATCTCAACATCTCAACCAGAGATTGATCGTATTTGGGAAGTTTCAGCAGTTCACCTATTTGAGATAGGCTGAAGCCAAGCGACTTCAAACTCACTATTTTCTGTAATTCTACCATGTCCTCGATCTTATATACCCTATGCCCGTTTTCTTGTCTAGTGGGTTTTAGAAGTCCCAACTCCTCATAATAATGGAGCGTTCTCACTGGGATGCCCGTCAGTTTCGCAAATTCACCAATTGAATACGTTTCATCCATTTGACTGCCTCCTTCCATCCCCATTGTAATACCTACAGTAACTGTAGGCGCAAGCTTTTAAAAGCAACAAATATTTGTGAGGTATATCCATTGTTAGATGAGATGCAGGGTTTAACATGGTGGGCTAGAAAGAAATAGGAAGCCTAGAAAATGACATTAGGTGCTATATAGGTGGACACAAGAAATAAACTAATCTTTGTTTTAACTATATTGATCATTAGATCAACCGTTGGGAGGGAGGTGAATGATGGACAGAAAACGAGCCTTAGGGATATGCTGGTACCTAATTAGATATAGCTCATATTGCCTTAAACCTAACATTCTCTAGACTTACAGAATAGGAGTTGAATAAATGAGTGCTAAAGTTATTGCTATTAGTGGGGTAACTGCTGGAGGAAAGACTACTTTAGTTAATCAGTTAGTAAAGGAATTTCCGAGCGCTTGTGCTATTTACTTTGATCATTATGAATTGGAAAATGCTCCAGATGTGAAAGAAATTCTAAACAAACCAGCTGATTATTTTAATGCTTATAGATTAGTTATGATGATGAACGACTTGAAGGAAATACAAGATAAATATGATTATATTTTTCTAGATTATCCAATCGGTTATGAAAATAAACAAATGGGTATGTTCATAGATAAAGTCATTTATATAAAAACCCCCTTGGATATCACCTTTGCAAGGTATCTACTTAGAGATTTTCCTAATTCTTCTGGCAATGACATTTTAAAATGGGCCAAATGTTATTTAGAAGAAGCAAGACCGATATTTATTTCACATGAAGAGATCGTCAGCAAACATGCGGATTATATAATGGATGGCACACTTGAAGTAGTAAAACAAGTTGCACAAATAAAACAGTTATTAACCTAAAGACGACCTTACAAACCATGGCGGTATCAAAACAACCCCATTACATAGAAAAAGCCCGTTCCTAATACCGTTAGGCACTACGCCGATTCACTCTGTTCATTTTGACAGTTTAAAGCCACACTATTATGTAAACCGCCCATCTTTGACGCCATTATAGGCAAACATTATTTATGCGTTCAAGAATAATTGTATAAGTTGTAGAAATACGAAATAAACAACTACTTCGTTTAGTTTACAACTTATAACGAAACGCTCCGGTCGTCTTTTAGCCAAGGCATACCATTGTCTCATCTTAACTACCCTTAAATTTCCCAACGTCTCTTTCATACACACCCATCAATACTGAACACAAAACGCCTAGGTTCCTTTACAGCCGTAACGTCTCATACATTCAAGTATATGACCGATTGGCAACAAATTAATAAGCACGGTATACGTACAATAAGGAGTGAACATTACCATTTGCATGAATGTAGTATGATGAGATTGCAGAATGAGTAAATGGATATTCTAAAGGGGAGATGAACTGCCGTGAATCGAATCATTCCAATCATGCCTTGCCAATCCATTAAGGAACAAGCCGCATTTTACGAAGCGTTGGGCTTTACGACACTGCAAATGTCTACACGTCCCAATCCGTACCTTTCGATGGGATATGGCGAACTGGAAATCCATTTTTATGGAAGTAAAAAAACGGTACCGACCGAAAATGCAACGATGTGTTACATCAAAGTAGATGAGGTCGAACGGATCTATGAGGAATTTACCTCAAACCTGAAGAAAAACATCGGCAAAGTCCCCCGCTCCGGTTATCCTCGCATTTCTAAATTGAAAGATTTAACGCACGACCAAAGATTTATCTTAACCGATCTTAGCGGCAATACGCTATATATCGGAACACCCTATGGCGAACGGCCGGACTCGGTGTTTTGGCGATCACTCGAAAGCGCTAAATATGCCAAGCATTTCGAAGCCCTCTATGATTTGACGTATTCCAAAGAGGATTATCGGACGGCGCAAAAAATGCTGGACAAGTTCTTTCCCCCAATAACGGACACATTCGATGCTTGCACACTCGATTGGGCGAAGGTGCTTCTGGTCGCATTGGATCTTCATAAACTAAGTAGCCAGACAATTCATAAGTCCGTTAAAGACAAGCTTCAAGAATTGTTTGAAATAAGTGGTCCGCTGACTCCGGAATGGAACAAAATCAAGCAAAAGTATGAGGATATCCTGAAAGGCGAATAAAGGTAGTTCTTGTTCCATCCACAAAGTGGTTAGGCACAAAAACCAGTCTCTCAAAATTAGGGATAAGCAGAACCGGAAAGACCGATTCCTTGAACACGAATACGCTCAATAACAGCATGGTCGTCGGCCCAATGCATTGTATGAAGCCGAGCATGGACAACGCGATTTGGACCACCGCCCGCGCAAAAAAGAGCAGCACTCTCGCTGCTCGACGTCTATTCTCCCCTTCATCTATCACATCGTCTTCAACATGAAATCCCCTAATAGAGCTATTACATCTAGTCCTTTAGGAGGTTTTAATGTTTATATTCAATTAACGTTTCCCTTAGTTTAATGAACGCGGAATGGAAAAGCCCTGATCCCCCTTTCTCCTAAAAGCAGCATCTGCATCCGATCTAATTCCAGCCTGGGTAAACCCTTAAATGGAACTTATTGAGCAATCGATTCGATCACAACAGTCTTTCCAAAATCTTCACTTAATAGAATCTCTATTAATTTGTGAGCAGTGTATTCAGGCGTTTGTAGTTTCCCTTCCTCAGAAAGTTGAGTGAACTCATTAACATATGGGAAAAGGTCCTTACTTACGGATCTGATTTCCGATTGTAAATGGGTATCGATCATGCCTGGATATACAGCAGCTACTTTTGCAGGATATGTAACGAGCTTCTGTTCAATGTCTATACTCTTTGTAAAAGAGTCTAAACCAGCTTTTGCAGTGCTGTAACAGCTTTGTGAGGGTAATAAATATTTAGCAGATGCTGAGGATATATTTAGAATTCTTTTGTCCACATTCATATCCTTGGTACGTTTAAGATAGTTTGCGGTTATGATCATCGGTGCTAATAGATTTAAATGGATGTTCTCTATTATTCTCTCAGTTTTTATCCGTTCAATTGGGCTCACAGGTGTCAACATGGCAGCATTATTGATGAGATAGATGGCTTCATCGTTGGAATACAAATCAATTTGTCTGAAGATGTCTTCGAACAGTTGGTCGATATCTTGAATATGGGTTAAATCATAATTAAAATAGTCTATTCCGCACTCCATTTCCTTTGCTTGATCGATAACCCGTTGATTCGTCGTTCTGGATATACATATTAGATGGTGGTTCCTATCCATTAATTGAATAGCCAAAGATTCACCGATTCCTCTTGATGTACCTGTAATAATAATATGTTTCAAATGGATCACTCCCTGTTAGCTGTTATCTATCTTCCCAATCATTCTATAAACAGCCTCTTCCCAAATGATTGGATAGTCCAAATCCATCTTCATCATCTTACATCTGGACAAATTATCAATAAGCAGGGCAAGAATTTTAGAGTTAACTTCGATTTTGGCAGGTTCGACAAGACTCCATTCAGCGCCCTTTGATAAGAGATGGAAAAAACCGTCTACAAAATCTTGTTGAACTTTAAACAAGGGAGTTTTAAATTGCTCATCACGCTCAGCTAGCATCGTAAACTCACTAAGTACTCTCAATGTTGAACGATGCTCTTCATCATCACTTGGCAGCATTTTTAATCCGCCTCTAATGATCGTCTCCATAAAATTGTCTTTATGAATGGACTCCGTATCAAAATAAGCAGCAAAATAATGATCCCTAAAAATATACTCAAATGTTCGGCTAATCAACTCTTCTTTTGTGGCGAAGTGGTAGTATATGGACGATTTCGTTATTCCTACTCTTTTTGAAATCATACCTAAACTCGTTCTCTCTATCCCATGCTCTGCAAAGAGCTCATAGGCTGCTTGGATAATATAACTAGATGTAATTTCTCTTTTCTTAATATCCCTCAGGCTCCCTTCATTTGAACTAAGGCCATTATAAGATTAGCCTATTGTATTGTCAATAATTTAACGACCGATCGTTAAAAAAACTAGCGACCTTTGGAATGAACGTTCACTCAGCAACAAAGGCACACCGTTTGATAACGCAGTGGTGAAAGCCACCTTTAAAGCATTAAAATCGAGTTTGTAACGAGAAGGGTTTTCCATAACCAACACAAACTTGACCTTGCTTTATTTGATGATGTTCACTGATTTAACCATATACGCATCCTTAGTTCACTCGATTATCAATCACCCGTCGATTACAAAGCATGACACCTTTAAGAAATTGTCCAGTTTTGTGTTGACATTCCATAGCATCCGATAGTATCGTCAGGAAAATGCGAATTTGCAACTCTAAACAAACAGACCCCCAACTTTGGTTGAGAGTCTGTTATATGTTTTATTTATCTAAATTTTCAATAGCATAATCGGCTTCTTCTTGTGTAAATTTTTCACCGTGTTCAGAAGTCAATTGGTCTTTTATCGCGTCTGGTGACATATCCATTGTGTCTTGATAAATTTTTGCTTTTTCCAACGCATTTTTATTAAAATCGGCCTTTAAATTGTCAATTGCGTACTGTGCTTCGTCGGCAGTAAATTTCTCACCGTTTTCAGAAATCAGCTGGTCATAAATTCCTTGTTTTGACATGCTCATCGTTTCTGCGTACGATTCAGCCTTTTTTAAAGCATTTGCTTTCCAGTCAAATTCAAGAGTATCCATTGCATACTCAGCAGCTTCTGCGGAAAACTTTTCACCGTTTTCTGCAGTTAATTGGTCATAAATAGCAGTTTTGGACATGCTCATCGTTTTTGCATACGATTCTGCTTTATTTAAAGCAGAATTATATTCCGCTGGAACGTCATCCTCTGCTTTCGCCTCTTCATTTTCTGATTCCTCTTCTTTCTCTTCTTTTTCTTCCTTATCTTCTTTCTCTTCTGACGTTCCCTTAGCTGATTCGGTAACAGCCGGCTTACTTTCAGCTTGGTTTGAGTCCACGTTTTCATCATTAATGCCATTGACAGCAGCCCCAATGATAATAATCGCAATTACCCAAACCCACCATTTTTTATAAAATGGCTTTTTAACTTTTTCCTTTGCCATTATGTAGCTTCCCCCTATAAGATTACTAGATTACAATAACAGAAACAATTTTAACATACCTGAAAATTTATTGGAATACGATGCCTCGACATTTATAGTATTAAAGTTTTATTTCTGAAGTCTGATACCCAAAAAGTCATCGAATAAATGCTAAGAACTCTCTCGCCTAGATTCATACATATAACAACGACCCCTATCAGTAACAACGTTCTGTCACGAATCGCCGTTAATGTATTTTTGGTTGTTTCCGACTTTTTCTTATTTCCTTTTAACTAGCACTCCCACCTCCGAATTTAAGTCTTAAAAAAAGAGCCCTCAGGCTCTAAATTAGTGATCATAGACGGGGTCTCATTGCATGTCTACCGAGGGCTCCCTTATATAATAGGTCGGCTCCATGAATGCTTAATAGTCGTTTGCAATCAGACGCAACTCCCATTCATTTAATGAATGCCTTTTTTAGACTTCATCCAGATACTCTCCGGTACCTTGACTGCCGGCACTTATTCGCCCCCTCAAAAACGTCACCACCACGATCGCAATAGCGACTCCAACCATCCCGACCCATGTAATGGATGATAGAGACACACGGTTGATCATGACGCCTCCGATTGCAGCGCCCGCAGCCATGGACAACTGCATCATGGATTGGTTCAGACTTAGCATGATTCCAGAATAATTCGGTTCAATCCGAACTAGATTGACTTGTTGCGTTGGACCGGAAGACCATGCCGCAAACGACCACAAAATCAAGAGGATGACAATCGGCAGCCATGCTTGCGTATAGGTAACGGTTAAAGAGAGGAGAAGCAGCGCTATGACGTGCAAGAGCATTCCCCCTGACAGTGTCGGGAATACCCCCCATTTATCCGTACTGAAACCGCCAAATTTGGATCCGAGCAGGCTAGCGATGCCGAACGCCAACAGCACTCCACTCAGCATCCCTTCTTTCAATCCGGCAACATCAAGTAGATACGGTGAAATGTAGGTGTAGGCGATCGAGTATCCGCCGAGCCAGAAAAAGGTAATCGCAAGCCCTAGCGCTACGTTTCCGTTTTTCAAGAAAGCAAGTTGCTTGGACAACGGAATCGGTTTATCCCCTTGAACTCGGGGAACGATGGCGTACAGAACGAACATAGCCACCAGACCGGCCAGTGCCAATATACCAAAAACAGCTTTCCATCCGAATTGTGCTGCAACGATACGTCCAAGCGGCACGCCGATAATCAAGGAAGCCGTAAAGCCCATCACTACTGTAGCAATCGCGCTGGCTTGTTTGCCTGGGGTGGCAATTTTCGCGGCGATGTCCAAAGCGGTTACCACGACCATTCCTGCGCCTAGAGCCATAATGACGCGAGCTGCGAGAAACGATGCATAGCCAGGCAAAACGAATGACAGTACATTCCCAACTACGAAGATACCTAGCGCCCAAACCAGCAGTTTTTGTCTTTCCACCTTAGCAGTCAACGCCATAAGGATCGGGGTACCAATGGCGTATACAAAGGAAAAAATCGTAACTAACTGCCCCGCAGAAGTAACAGAAATACCCATTGTATCCGAGATCTTATCTAAGATGCCGGAAATAACGTACTCGGATGTACCCACCAAAAAAGTAACTAAAGCCAATAAATAGACTCTCCACGTGTTAGACAATGCATTCACTTCTCCTTTTTTTGTTGATACGAGGATCCTTTTAATTAATTTATATATCGCGATATGTCGATATGTAGGGCCGAAAAAGAACTGAATACGTTTGAGGTATTCAGTTCTGATTAGAGTTTCTGATTCAAATATGCAGCCAACTCGCTGATCTTCTCTTCGTCTCGTTTGTAGTACGTGTATTTGCCGATCCGCTCAGTTCGAATCAGTCCGGCCCGCTGTAGAATGGACAAATACTGCGACGCTGTCGATTGTGTCATGTTCAACTTATCCGTCACTTGACTGACACACACCCCGATTTCCCTCATATCCACTCCTTCATGGGGCACAAAATGTTTTTCCGGCTCCTTAAGCCACTGTAAAATCTGTAACCTCGACTCGTTAGACAACGCCTTGAACACTTCAATTGGATCCATGCCTTTTATTATATCGATATTTTGCGATATGTCAATCCTAATTACCGATGCTGGTATTTGAGTAATCAATTTTGTAATCAAATGAACGGGAAGCGTGGTTTATAACAATTAAATTAAGTGACCTTGTGGTGTAGCCATATAATATGCAAGCCTTTCACTAATGAAAATTGCGGTTGATAATCAACTATCTTACGAGGAGGAGAGGATCATGAAAATGCTGGCACAAATAAACGATGTGGCTGGGAATGGTGCTCGTCCTGATCGTGTTAACCGTATTTGGAGTAGCGATGATGGGATCGGTGCTTGGATCGAAGCCAAAGGAGCTCCCGATGGCTCTCGTTATCCTCGACAATCTGGCGGAACTTTCGACCAAAGGAACTTTGCTGTAGGGGAAATGATCCGAGCAAAGTTGGTATCAAACCCGGCAATGCCGTTTGTCTGGCATGTGGTCGATTGCGAGGAAAAGGCCCGGGAAGCTTACAAACAATATAGTGGAAACAAAACATGAAAAAAGCTCCCTACAAAGTAGAAAGCTTTCGTGTAATAGACTTTGCTATTACTTAGGTTTGGCACCTAATACCGGTGGTCGGGGTCGAACCGACACTCCCGAAGGAACACGATTTTGAGTCGTGCGCGTCTGCCAATTCCGCCACACCGGCCCATTTCTTGATAAGCTATGTTGCTCTCATCAACTGACAAGAACTAATATACCATGCATTGGTAAGATGGTCAATACTTTTTAATAAAAAAATAACCATCAATATAAAATAATTTAGAGAGCAGCAAAAATGCTGCTGCTCTCCTATACAATGGTTACTTGATAAAACACAAAGCGACACCATATCCCTTGTCCTCATCGTACGCTTTTGTAAGGCGCATGACTTTTATCGATCCATTTTCTCCTGGCACGCCTATTCCACCGTTGGCTTTTACATAATCTCCTGGCTGGACGGAGTCAGAGACACAGACGTGAATTTGGCCAGTTAGCCCGACGATATTCCACTCTTTGCGCTTACTGCGTGGAGTGTAAGGCAGGCTTGGGTCATATTGAGGGTTTTCTAGCGGCAGTTCGACAACCTCTTCTGTATACGTAGGAAGCGTATTGCCGTCTTCATCGACATCATACGTGCGGATTGTTTGCGGCTCATAGACAATACCGCCAAATTCGTTAGTTAAGTATCTGCCTTGCCAATAAAGTGCCGATTCTCCAAGAACCACCCCTGCTGTTTCAGAAATAGCGCCAAGAATATCGTCTCCTTCCTCAGCCACGCGGATTTTGTCTCCGTCAAGAGTGACAAGCAGGCCCGTGACAATGGGGTTTCCATCTATGCTTTCGAAGTACTGAGCATAGGCAGTAAACGGTTGCGCACTTGATAGCGTGCCCGCAGCTCGGACTGTACCAGTACGGCTATTAAGCTCCCACTTGATATTGGCGCTGCTTGGGTTGCCTGAAGCCCCATACCCGCCGACTACAGAATAGCCATTTGGATTGGCTACTAAATTACTCGCAAGTACCATCGAGCCAAACGCCCCTCCTGACTGTCCAGCAACTGCGCCGCTGGAGCTAAGGATGCCGCTCCGAGGTCCTTGCGCCCGTGAATTGCCTGCACTTCCTAGCACGATTGCCCCTTCGCCAACTGCGTGGGAATTAGATGAGGCAGCCACCATCGTTTTAGAAGCAGAAGCTGTTGGCGACGAAGTGCTTGCAAGTATGATCGATTGTTCGGTGGACGGCGCCCCTGTACTTGAAGCGATCCGTGCGCCTCCCTTGATCACTGTAATTGGCTCTTTATAGGCGACGCCACCGCTGCGGACAGCAGACTTGTATCCAGTCACGGATACACCGCTAATGTTGACAGAGTTTGTCGCCGCTTCCACTGCATTTTCTCCCTCTCCCTTAGAATTGATTGCATTCACATTGGAAATGGAGACGTTGCTATGTCCGCTGCCGACGTATATCCCGTTATTTTTGCCTGCATCATAAATATGAATATTTGACAAAGAAATGTGGTCGCCACGGTTTCCTCCACCAAATACAATGATAGCGTCGCTAGCGTTATGAAAATGGCTTACGTTAATGCCGTTAAGGGATACATTTTTCGCTTTATATTGAATCGCAATGACAGGCGTATTGCCAAAGTCGTAGGATAGATCGCCAATGGCCGTAAAATTGGTAATGCTGACATTCGTATAAGCGCTAATCACAAGAGCACGGGGATCTGTATTGTTCTGGAACCCCCTTTTTTTGTTTGGGTGCAGCGACACGAGATTAGTAGCCGTAATATGATAGGCCGTTTTTGAATCAGGATCATCGCCGGTATGATGGCCGATATGGCGGAAGTTATAGCTACGTGTGTCTTCCCTAGAAATGTGCCCAAGAATATGGACATTGTTCGCTGCACTCGAGTTGGCATGGGCTTTAATTTCAATACCCCCATAACAACCCATAGAGTAATTGTTTGATAGAAGCACATGGCGACTTCCGTCATCGATCTCAATTCCATTTGCATTTCCTCTACTGTTAGGTTCATAGGCATAGCAATTGGAAATGGTGATGTATTCACTATGGTGAGTAGTAAATCCATCATCGATCCAGTCAGTTGCTTTACAGCCATCAATCCAAACATATTGGGAAGGCCCTGAATCAACGGTTCCATCTCCACCATAGTGGTAATCTAGACCTGTCGACGTAACGTCAAATCCATGCAATGTGCTGTTGTAGGCAAATACATTATTTACCCAACCGTACTTTACACCATGGAATGTTAAGCAACTGGAACGGCTGCCCCCGGCTGGCTCGACGCCCCTTCTGCGGTTACCGTCTAAGCTTAGATGACGAACGGCAATATACTCGGCACCATTGTCCTTATCCTTTACCGACACCGTCCATTCATAACTTGGCGCATGATCAGGAGTTTGGATCGTTGTTAATTCCATCCCTTGCCCTTCTAACACGGTTCGACTTGGTAGCTTGACAGTGGCATAATACCGTTTTGGCCCTAAAATCAGTTTGACATTTCCGTCGCCTAACGCTTCTTCAAAATACTTCGTTTGGTCACTTTCTTCTTCCCCTTCAGGAATAAAGTCATCGATGTAAACTACCCTTGCATCCTCAATTTGTTGCAGCGTTTTCGTCAAATGCTCAAAAGCCTTGTCCTCTTCCTTTGCCTCGTATGTTTCCCATTCGTCGTTTTTCATAAAGGAAAACGCCTCCTCCTTTTATTCTGCTAGTGAAAAGCAGTTACCTTTAAAGGAGAAGGAAGCGATCTAAAAACAAAAAAACTGACCATTTTAAGGTCAGTTTGCATACGCGCCCGAGAGGATTCGAACCTCTAACCGCTTGATTCGTAGTCAAGTACTCTATCCAGTTGAGCTACGGGCGCAATTTTCTTCATTTCGTTTCAGGAGATGCCGAGGGCCGGACTCGAACCGGCACGGTAGTCACCTACCGCAGGATTTTAAGTCCTGTGTGTCTGCCAATTCCACCACCCCGGCCTATCTAGGACTAAACAACTTATTTTTAAATTGGAGGCGGCAACCGGATTTGAACCGGTGATAAGGGTTTTGCAGACCCGTGCCTTACCACTTGGCTATGCCGCCGTAAAAAGTAAAAGCGGAAGACGGGATTCGAACCCGCGACCCCCACCTTGGCAAGGTGATATTCTACCACTGAACTACTTCCGCATATGGCTGGGCTACCTGGATTCGAACCAGGGAATCACGGAATCAAAATCCGTTGCCTTACCGCTTGGCTATAGCCCATTGCTATTTAAATGGGGCGGCTGATGGGAATCGAACCCACGAATGCCGGAACCACAATCCGGTGCGTTAACCACTTCGCCACAACCGCCATATCGATATATGGTTAAACAATTCAAGTTGGCAGGGGCAGTAGGAATCGAACCCACACTGGAGGTTTTGGAGACCTCTGTTCTACCGTTAAACTATGCCCCTATGAAAATGGTGGAGGGGGACGGATTCGAACCGCCGAACCCTGAGGGAGCGGATTTACAGTCCGCCGCGTTTAGCCACTTCGCTACCCCTCCAGTTTCAAAAGACAATACTTATCATACCCATAATTGATCAAAATGTCAATGATTTTTTGATAAGTGATGCCGGCCAGAGGACTTGAACCCCCAACCTACTGATTACGATTCAGTTGCTCTACCAATTGAGCTAGACCGGCCCAAATCGCATGATGGTGGCTCGAGACGGAATCGAACCGCCGACACACGGATTTTCAGTCCGTTGCTCTACCAACTGAGCTATCGAGCCATTCCTTTTAATTAAATGGCGGTCCGGACGGGACTCGAACCCGCGACCTCCTGCGTGACAGGCAGGCATTCTAACCAACTGAACTACCGGACCATTTTCTTGTTTTTTGTATTGGTTGCGGGGGACGGATTTGAACCGCCGACCTTCGGGTTATGAGCCCGACGAGCTACCAGGCTGCTCCACCCCGCGCTGTTAGGAATAATGGAATTTTGCTTTGCTATTGGTTGAAAGAGTTTGACTGTCTCTTCCTCTACTTGCTTATTCGGGGAAGGTTTTTGCGTCGAGACAACTCACTTCGTTCGTTGCTCCACCCTGCGTCGTTAGGAATAAATAAGATCTTGCTTTGCTATTGATTGAGAGAGCACGGCTGTCTCTTCCTCTTCTAGCTTTTTCGGGATGTTTGGTGCGTCGAGACAACTCGCTGCGCTCGTTGCTCCACCCTGCGTCGCTAGAACAAATGTAGGATTACGTTACTCTAATTTGATTGCGATGGTGGAGGATGACGGGCTCGAACCGCCGACCCTCTGCTTGTAAGGCAGATGCTCTCCCAGCTGAGCTAATCCTCCATCATTTCCTAAATTGATGGTGACCCGTACGGGATTCGAACCCGTGTTACCGCCGTGAAAGGGCGGTGTCTTAACCGCTTGACCAACGGGCCTTTTATGTATGGCGGAGAGCGAGGGATTCGAACCCTCGAGACGGTTTTACACCGCCTACACGATTTCCAATCGTGCTCCTTCGGCCAACTCGGACAGCTCTCCTAATGGCTCCACAGGCAGGATTCGAACCTGCGACCGATCGGTTAACAGCCGATAGCTCTACCACTGAGCTACTGTGGAACGATATGTAAGCCCGGCAACGTCCTACTCTCGCAGGAGGAAGCCTCCAACTACCATCGGCGCAAAAGAGCTTAACGGCCGTGTTCGGCATGGGAACGGGTGTGACCTCTTTGCCATTGTCACCGGACCTCGCTTGACTTCAGATAAGCGGCGAATCTCTTCGTCTTGTTCGTGATTCTTCTTCAGTCACGTACGTTTGTACGCTCCTTCAGTCGAACACTTCCAATTCTCGACCTTCTTGCTTCTCTTTGTCAATCGTTTAAGCTTCGGATTTCTTCGTCCAGTTCGTGTCTCTCAGTCGGTCACGTACGTTTGGGTACGCTCCCTTCTTCGAGCACTCCTGTCCTCGAACTCCTCGCTTCTCTTCGTAGTTCTTTTTTGACTTCAGATAAGCGGCGAATCTCTTCGTCTTGTTCGTGATTCTTCTTCAGTCACGTACATTTGTACGCTCCTTCAGTCGAACACTTCCAATCCTCGACCTTCTTGCTTCTCTTTGTCAATCGCTTTGCTTCAGAGGCGGCGAATGACTTCGTCTGCACTGAAGCGTAAGGATGAAAAGAATCGGTGATTCTTTCAAAACTAAATCCGAAATAGACTCAACTGTCAAGAATGGATAGGATAAGTCCTCGACCGATTAGTATCAGTCCGCTCCACGTGTCGCCACGCTTCCACTTCTGACCTATCAACCTCATCATCTCTAAGGGGTCTTACTGGCTTACGCCATGGGAAATCTCATCTTGAGGGGGGCTTCATGCTTAGATGCTTTCAGCACTTATCCCGTCCATACGTAGCTACCCAGCGATGCTCCTGGCGGAACAACTGGTACACCAGCGGTATGTCCATCCCGGTCCTCTCGTACTAAGGACAGCTCCTCTCAAATTTCCTACGCCCGCGACGGATAGGGACCGAACTGTCTCACGACGTTCTGAACCCAGCTCGCGTGCCGCTTTAATGGGCGAACAGCCCAACCCTTGGGACCTACTTCAGCCCCAGGATGCGACGAGCCGACATCGAGGTGCCAAACCTCCCCGTCGATGTGGACTCTTGGGGGAGATAAGCCTGTTATCCCCAGGGTAGCTTTTATCCGTTGAGCGACGGCCCTTCCATACGGCACCGCCGGATCACTAAGCCCGACTTTCGTCCCTGCTCGACTTGTAGGTCTCGCAGTCAAGCTCCCTTCTGCCTTTGCACTCTACGAATGATTTCCAACCATTCTGAGGGAACCTTTGGGCGCCTCCGTTACTGTTTAGGAGGCGACCGCCCCAGTCAAACTGCCCACCTGACAATGTCCCTGGCCCGGATCACGGGTCGAGGTTAGAATGCCAGCACCATCAGGGTAGTATCCCACCGACGCCTCCACCGAAGCTAGCGCTCCGGTTTCCAAGGCTCCTACCTATCCTGTACAGATGATACCAACACTCACTATCAAGCTACAGTAAAGCTCCATGGGGTCTTTCCGTCCTGTCGCGGGTAACCTGCATCTTCACAGGTACTATAATTTCACCGGGTCTCTCGTTGAGACAGTATCCAAGTCGTTGCACCATTCGTGCGGGTCGGAACTTACCCGACAAGGAATTTCGCTACCTTAGGACCGTTATAGTTACGGCCGCCGTTTACTGGGGCTTCAATTCAGAGCTTCTCCCGTGAGGGATGACCCTTCCTCTTAACCTTCCAGCACCGGGCAGGTGTCAGCCCCTATACTTCGCCTTACGGCTTCGCAGAGACCTGTGTTTTTGCTAAACAGTCGCTTGGATCCTTTCACTGCGGCTCTCTCGGGCGGTTAACCCTACTAGAGCACCCCTTCTCCCGAAGTTACGGGGTCATTTTGCCGAGTTCCTTAACGAGAGTTCTCCCGAGCGTCTTAGAATTCTCTTCTCGCCTACCTGTGTCGGTTTGCGGTACGGGCACCTGTATTCTCACTAGAGGCTTTTCTCGGCAGCGGAGGATCAGGGATTTCGGACCCGAAGGTCCTTCACGGTCACAGCTCAGCCTTACGGAACACGGATTTGCCTATGTTCCAGCCTCGCATGCTTCGACGCGCACAGCCAGCGGCGCGCTCACCCTACCTTTCTGCGTCCCCCCATCGTTCAAACGAATACGAGGTGGTACAGGAATATCAACCTGTTGTCCATCGCCTACGCCTTTCGGCCTCGGCTTAGGTCCCGACTAACCCTGAGCGGACGAGCCTTCCTCAGGAAACCTTGGGCTTTCGACGGATAGGATTCTCACCTATCTTTTCGCTACTCATACCGGCATTCTCACTTCCAAGCACTCCACCAGTCCTCACGATCTGGCTTCGCTGTCCTTGGAACGCTCCCCTACCCAATCCCATACGGGATTGCCATAGCTTCGGTGATACGTTTAGCCCCGGTACATTTTCGGCGCAGAGTCACTCGACCAGTGAGCTATTACGCACTCTTTCAATGATGGCTGCTTCTAAGCCAACATCCTGGTTGTCTGGGCAACTCCACATCCTTTTCCACTTAACGTATACTTGGGGACCTTAGCTGATGGTCTGGGCTGTTTCCCTCTTGACTACGGATCTTAGCACTCGCAGTCTGACTCCCGAGTTAAAGTCATTGGCATTCGGAGTTTGACTGAATTCGGTAATCCTGTGGGGACCCCTCGTCCAATCAGTGCTCTACCTCCAAGACTCATCACTCGAGGCTAGCCCTAAAGCTATTTCGGGGAGAACCAGCTATTTCCGAGTTCGATTGGCATTTCACCCCTACCCACACCTCATCCCCGCAATTTTCAACTTGCGTGGGTTCGGGCCTCCAGTCGGTGTTACCCGACCTTCACCCTGGACATGGGTAGATCACCCGGTTTCGGGTCTACGGCATCGTACTAAAGGCGCCCTATTCAGACTCGCTTTCGCTGCGGCTCCGCTTCATCAGCTTAACCTTGCACGATACCGTAACTCGCCGGTTCATTCTACAAAAGGCACGCCATCACCCGTTAACGGGCTCTGACTAGTTGTAGGCACACGGTTTCAGGATCTCTTTCACTCCCCTTCCGGGGTGCTTTTCACCTTTCCCTCACGGTACTGGTTCACTATCGGTCACTAGGGAGTATTTAGCCTTGGGAGATGGTCCTCCCGGATTCCGACGGGGTTTCACGTGTCCCGCCGTACTCAGGATCCACTCTGGAGGAAACGAAGTTTCAGCTACAGGGCTGTTACCTTCTTCGGCCTGCCTTTCCAGACAGTTCACCTACTCCGTTTCTTGATCACTCCGTTGTTGAGTGTCCTACAACCCCAAGAGGCAAGCCTCTTGGTTTGGGCTGTTTCCGTTTCGCTCGCCGCTACTCAGGAAATCGCATTTGCTTTCTCTTCCTCCGGGTACTTAGATGTTTCAGTTCCCCGGGTCTGCCTCTCGACATCCTATGTGTTCAGATGCCAGTACCATCCCATTACGGATGGTGGGTTCCCCCATTCGGAAATCTCCGGATCGAAGCTTACTTACAGCTCCCCGAAGCCTATCGCGGTTCGTCGCGTCCTTCATCGGCTCCTAGTGCCAAGGCATTCACCGTGCGCCCTTTCTAACTTATCCTTTTTCACTTCAGATCACCGTCGCATCTCTTCGTCCATTACGTTCTTCTCACTCAGTCACGTACCCTCGTACGCTCCTTCGCTCGAAAACGTATGTCCTCGACCTGCTTGGTTCTCTTTGTGAAATACATTTGCTTCAGATAACCGTCGCATCTCTTCGTCTGGTTCATGCTTCTCAGTCGGTCACGTAGGCAACTACGCTCCCTCCTTCGAACATTTCCCATCCTCGACTTGCTTGGTTCTCTTCGCAAAAATAAAAAAATACATAAAAAGGTATGCATTGAATTCTTGACGTCTCGTTCAAACAGTTTTACAACCGATGAACAAAGATCAATTTGAGTTATTTCTGGATTTAGTTTTCAAAGAACCTGAGAGTTTTGAGTCCTCTCAAAACTGAACAACAGCACAAGCGTCAAACAACGTAAGTTGTTTGTCGACTAGAGTAAAAACTCCATAGAAAGGAGGTGATCCAGCCGCACCTTCCGATACGGCTACCTTGTTACGACTTCACCCCAATCATTTGTCCCACCTTAGGCGGCTGGCTCCAAAAGGTTGCCTCACCGACTTCGGGTGTTACAAACTCTCGTGGTGTGACGGGCGGTGTGTACAAGACCCGGGAACGTATTCACCGCGGCATGCTGATCCGCGATTACTAGCAATTCCGGCTTCATGCAGGCGAGTTGCAGCCTGCAATCCGAACTGAGAATGGCTTTATGGGATTGGCTTCACCTCGCGGCTTCGCTGCCCTTTGTACCATCCATTGTAGCACGTGTGTAGCCCAGGTCATAAGGGGCATGATGATTTGACGTCATCCCCACCTTCCTCCGGTTTGTCACCGGCAGTCACCTTAGAGTGCCCAACTCAATGCTGGCAACTAAGATCAAGGGTTGCGCTCGTTGCGGGACTTAACCCAACATCTCACGACACGAGCTGACGACAACCATGCACCACCTGTCACTTTGCCCCCGAAGGGGAAGCCCAATCTCTTGGGTGGTCAAAGGATGTCAAGACCTGGTAAGGTTCTTCGCGTTGCTTCGAATTAAACCACATGCTCCACTGCTTGTGCGGGTCCCCGTCAATTCCTTTGAGTTTCAGCCTTGCGGCCGTACTCCCCAGGCGGAGTGCTTAATGTGTTAACTTCGGCACTACGGGCATCGAAACCCCTAACACCTAGCACTCATCGTTTACGGCGTGGACTACCAGGGTATCTAATCCTGTTTGCTCCCCACGCTTTCGCGCCTCAGCGTCAGTTACAGACCAGAGAGTCGCCTTCGCCACTGGTGTTCCTCCACATCTCTACGCATTTCACCGCTACACGTGGAATTCCACTCTCCTCTTCTGCACTCAAGCTCCCCAGTTTCCAATGGCCGCTCGGGGTTGAGCCCCGAGATTTCACATCAGACTTAAGAAGCCGCCTGCGCGCGCTTTACGCCCAATAATTCCGGACAACGCTTGCCACCTACGTATTACCGCGGCTGCTGGCACGTAGTTAGCCGTGGCTTTCTGGTGAGGTACCGTCAAGGTACCGCCCTATTCGAACGGTACCGCTTCTTCCCTCACAACAGAGCTTTACGACCCGAAGGCCTTCCTCACTCACGCGGCGTTGCTCCGTCAGACTTTCGTCCATTGCGGAAGATTCCCTACTGCTGCCTCCCGTAGGAGTCTGGGCCGTGTCTCAGTCCCAGTGTGGCCGATCACCCTCTCAGGTCGGCTACGCATCGTTGCCTTGGTAAGCCGTTACCTTACCAACTAGCTAATGCGCCGCGGGCCCATCCCCTAGTGATAGCCGAAGCCATCTTTCACCCTCTCTCCAGGTGGAGAAAGGGATTATCCGGTATTAGCTCCGGTTTCCCGGAGTTATCCCAGTCTAAGGGGCAGGTTGCCCACGTGTTACTCACCCGTCCGCCGCTAACGTCCGGGAGCAAGCTCCCTTCTGTCCGCTCGACTTGCATGTATTAGGCACGCCGCCAGCGTTCGTCCTGAGCCAGGATCAAACTCTCCGTTAAAAAGTTTACTTACACACGGATGTGTTGGCTTCGGTGTTGCGACAGGACGTCGCGACCTTAACCGAAGATCCTTAGCTTCATGCACAACCGAAGTTGTGGCTCACTATCATTGACGAGATACCTTGTATCTCTTTTACGCTTGGCTTTTGTTCAGTTTTCAAAGGACTCGGTTGCGACTTCATGATCTTAACATAGCGAAGACCATTCAGTCAATTTGTTTTTCAATGAATCGCCAGTTCGTTGGCGACATGAAATAATATATCACGGCTATAAAAATCGGTCAACACTTTTTTTCGTTTTTTTTTTGGAAATGATCTCCTTCTGTTTATAGAAGCGCTTTAACGGAATCGGTTAACCTATGTTATACTATACTCGATTCGATTTATTGAATGTAAGTTGCTATTTCAGATAAACACCAGGAGGGCAAGCAATGAAGCTAAAGTATACAAACAAAATCAACAAAATACGCACATTCGCACTAAGCTTAGTGTTTGTCGGGATCCTCATTATGTACGTCGGCATCTTCTTTAAAGAGCATCCAGTCATTATGGTCATCGCTATGATACTCGGTTTTCTAGCCGTTATCGCTAGTACAGTTGTCTATTTTTTTATTGGCCTTCTTTCGACGCGAGCGGTTCCTGTCATATGCCCGTCATGCGAAAAGCAAACAAAAGTACTCGGCCGTGTCGATGCGTGCATGCATTGCGATCAGCCACTAACGATGGACCGTTCACTTGAAGGGAAGGAATTTGACGAAGCTTACAATTCTCGTGCTTCCAAAAAGTCACAAACATAATAAAGGTACGGAAAGGAAAAGAGGAAAGAGCGCTGGCTATTTCCTCTTTTTTCTTTCCTATCAGGTGCCCTTAACGCGCTTTTTTGCAATCTGGGCATACGCCGTAAATTTCCATGCGATGATTGTCAACTTCAAAACCTGTCACATGCTCTGCAAGGGTTTCCACTTCATCTAGTCCAGGATAATGGAAGTCAACAATTTTACCGCATTGCGTGCAAATGACATGGTAATGGTTGCTTGTCACGCAATCAAAACGGCTTGAAGCGTCGCCATACGATAACTCTTTTACAATGCCAACTTCCTTAAAAACACGCAGATTGTTATATACAGTCGCTACGCTCATATTCGGGAAGCGCCCTTCTAATGCTTTATAAATTTCATCCGCTGTAGGGTGTGTCATTGATTCATACAAAAACTCCAAAATCGCGTGGCGCTGCGGTGTCATACGCACTCGTGTGCTTTTAAGCGCATCAATTGCTTCCGATAAGCCTCGATTAGCCATACTATGCGCCTCTCTTTCGGAAAACTATTCTTTCTTTATATTAATTATAAGTTGTAACTTGGCTTTAAGCAAGAGCAGGCAAAAATTTGCTGTTTAGATGCAAAAGAACCACCCTATATGGGCGGTTCTCAGACTAGAGGCAAACATCAAGCATCTGCTCATTCTATTCAGATTGCACTCTTCGCCTGACAAGCGTTTTCGGTCGTGTTCATGTTTGCACGAACAACGGCGTTGCGTTTGCAGCTGGAACTAGAAAAGAGGTGTAACGATGTGTCTTTTTATCTTTTCGCTGCCGCTTTGATTCTACATTTAAGCATGCATTTTTTAGAGCAGCTTGAAGCTGTTCCAAGTCCGATTCATGAACGCCAAACAAAAACGTGGTGCTTCCCTTTCTTAAAAAGCCGCCTGAACTAGAAAGTTCGGTCATCCGATACCCTTGTTTGCGCAAATCTTTTTCCACATCATCAGCGTAAAAATCATCAATAATGCATACTAACAGCTTCATCGTTATGATCCCTCCCTTTAGTATCCTTTTTCAAAACAAACAACATTTTTAAGGTCCTCGTTGTTTATAAAGGCTTTTAAGTTTTCCATAAAAATAACAAGAGCCCTTTTCATGTAATGGGATGTTGCTGCCGAAACATGAGGGGTCATCGTCACTGCTTCATCGTCCCACAAAGGTGAATCAATGGGGAGCGGCTCTTCTGCAAAAACATCCAGATAAGCGTGTTCGATTTGTTTTAATTTTAATGCATCAAGTAAATCCGTTTCAACTACCGATTTCCCTCTACCCAAATTAATAAATACCGTGCGCCCCTTAAGTTGCTTAAACGCCTCTTTATTCAAAATACCATGCGTCTGTTCTGTATAAGGAAGAATGTTGATCAGAACATCTGCCTTCCTTAATGCTTTATGCCACTCTTCCATGGAAAACGTCTGCTCAAAATGTTTTTGCGGACGGCCGTCTGTATTAACGCCGATTGTTTGCATGCCAAACACGCTTGCCCGTTCAGCTGTTTTTGAAGCGATGGCGCCTGTGCCAAGAAAAACGGCTGTCATCCCTGTAAGTTCTTTCGGCTTGATGCTTTTATCCCATTGTTTGTTTTGTTGCAACGCCCGATAGCGAGTAGCGTTTTTTACGTAATCAAGCATCGCCCAAATGGCGTGTTCGGACATCGGCTCAGCATGAATGCCTCTGCTATTGGTCACCAACACGCCTCTATCATGCAAAAGGCGAAGAGGCAACCCTTCAATGCCAGCAGACATGACATGAATCCACTTAAGCGAAGGCGCTTTGCTCACAAGCGATTCCGTAATATCGTCGCCAAACGTAACTAGAACATCCGCCGTTTTTAAAATTTGATCGCTAGGAACACCTTTCTTATCAGGAAAATAAAAGGACGTATTTTCAAAAGAGTGTTTAAGTAGCTCCTGCCTTTCTTCTGTTTGTTTCATAAAGAAAACAACCGATGCTTTCTCACCCATCATTTTGTTCCTTAACAAAAGCGAGTACGTCATCAACATGGTTTTTCACTTTTACATTGCGCCATTCTTTGAGAACCGTAAAGTCTTTGCCAATTACAAACGTAGAGCGAACAATGCCCATGTACTCCTTGCCAAAGTTCTTTTTAAGCTGCCAAACTCCGTACGCTTTTGCAGCCTCCAAATCTTCATCTGCTACAAGCGGAAAAGGCAGACCATGTTTTTCTGCAAATTTGTCATGTTTGTCTGCCGGATCGGGGCTTACACCTAGTACGATCGCTCCCTCTTTTTTAAAGGCTTCAGTTTGGTCGCGAAAATCACACGCTTCCGTCGTGCAGCCAGGGGTCATATCTTTCGGGTAAAAATAAAGGACGATGTAAGAGCCTTTGTAATCAGACAAACGAATCGTCTTTCCGCCATTTGCTGGCAGTTCAAAATCAGGTGCTTTTTCTCCTTGTCGTACCATTCTATTACGCTCCTTTTCGATCAGTTACTCTCTCTTAAAAGATTAGCGGAATTGGCGAAATTCTTCAATGAAGAGATTTTTCTGTTGGCACATGCCCTTTTCTCTGACTTGCTATAGGACATATGCTATGATAAGCGGGAGAAGTTTATTAGCAGATGGAGGTCCTTATGAATCGCAAAACATCAGAATCCCTTTACCAGGAAGCTCAACATGTAATTGTAGGTGGTGTAAATAGCCCTTCTAGAGCCTACAAAGGAGTGGGCGGCGGCACGCCTGTTTTCATGGAAAGGGGAGAAGGTGCCTATTTTTATGATGTTGACGGCAACCGCTATATTGATTATTTAGCGGCATACGGCCCCATTATCACCGGTCACGCCCATCCAGTCATTACAAAAGCTATACAAGACCAGGCCGCCAAAGGCGTTCTTTTCGGCACGCCAACTCGGCTTGAAAATGAATTTGCACAGGAACTAACAAATGCCATTCCATCCCTTGAAAAAGTACGCTTTGTAAATTCGGGAACTGAAGCGGTCATGACGACGATTCGCGTCGCAAGAGCGTATACAGGCAAAGAAAAAATCATTAAGTTTGCTGGATGCTACCATGGCCATTCTGATCTCGTTCTCGTAGCTGCTGGATCAGGCCCTTCTACACTCGGCACTCCAGACTCAGCTGGCGTTACAGCTGCAACGGCAAGTGAAGTCATTACCGTTCCCTTTAATGACATCGCGGCATTTAAAGAAGCGCTAGCCCATTGGGGAAGCGAAACAGCCGCTGTCCTTGTTGAACCAATCGTTGGCAATTTTGGCATTGTCGAACCTGAGCCAGGCTTTTTAGAAGCTGTTAATGACCTTGCTCATAGCGCCGGCGCTCTCGTGATCTATGATGAAGTCATTACGGCTTTCCGCTTTATGTATGGAGGCGCTCAAGACTACTTGAATGTGAAGCCAGATATGACCGCTCTAGGAAAAATTATTGGCGGCGGATTGCCAATTGGCGCATACGGCGGACGGATGGATATTATGGAGCAAGTCGCTCCACTTGGACCCGCCTACCAAGCTGGGACAATGGCCGGAAACCCTGCATCCATGAGCGCAGGGATTGCTTGCCTCGAAGTCTTGCGAACAGAAGGCGTATACGAGAAACTCGATGAACTTGGGGCACGCCTTGAAGAAGGCCTTTATTTAGCGGCCGCAAAAGCGAATGTTCCGATTTCAATTAACCGGTTAAAAGGAGCGCTAACCGTTTATTTCACAGATGAGCCCGTCATTGATTATGAAGGAGCCAAACGTTCTAACGGCGATCAATTTAGCGTCTTTTTCAAAGCGATGTTAAATGAAGGAATTCACTTGGCACCTTCCAAATACGAAGCTTGGTTTTTAACGATTGCCCATACAAAAAATGACATTGATGAAACAATTGAAGCTGCGTACCGTTCATTTAAAACAGTCGCTGCGCATTTCTATAGCTGATACGCGCATGAAACAGCCGCGACTCAAATATACTAGAAAAGCCCAGAACGGAACGCCAT
Source organism: Shouchella clausii (assembly GCF_002250115.1). Taxonomy (GTDB): domain Bacteria; phylum Bacillota; class Bacilli; order Bacillales; family Bacillaceae_D; genus Shouchella; species Shouchella clausii. The sequence goes on from NZ_CP019985.1 coordinate 4,394,301, forward strand.
GTTTTTAAACTGAGAAAGGACAATGCGATACATGAGACTAGGAGCTCGTATCTTGAAAACGGGGCTTGCAGTCGTACTTGCCCTTTATCTGGCCAATTGGCTCCAATTTAATCCACCGACATTTGCAGCGATTGCTGCCGCTTTCGCGATTCAGCCTTCGCTGTTTCGGACATTGCGGACTTTCAGCCACCAAGTGCAAGCCAATTTGATTGGCGCTATTATTGGTGTCCTCTTTGTGATGACATTTGGGCATGCGCCTTTCGTAGTTGGTGTTGTAGTAATGCTTTCCATTGCGATCTTTATTAAATTAAAATTGGAGCCAGCTATTATTCCAACAGCGATTGTGACTGTGATCATCATCATGGAAAGCCCGTCCGATAATTTCCTAGAATTTGCAGCACAAAGGTTTATCCTTGTTTTGATAGGCATCCTTGCCGCTTTTCTTGTGAATTTAGCTTTTATACCGCCACGGTATGAGAACAAAGTTTATGACAAACTGTCTTCCACGACAGACAGCTTGCTCGAGTGGCTAGAACTTGTCGCTCGCCGTGAGGCTGACTCGATTGCTTTGCGTGAAGACATGAAAGCGCAAAAAAACCATTTGGATAAAACAAATGACTTGTTTAATTTGTTCAGGGAAGAACGCAATTATTTTCGCTCGAAAACATTTAACCAACGCCGGAAAGTCGTCGTGTTTAGGCAAATGATTTCTACTAGCGAAAAAGCATACCGTGTCTTGGAAATGCTTGAGCATCGCTCTGAAGACTTTAGCAATCTCCCTGACCGTGTGAAAGGCAGAATCGAAGAGCAAATTACATCGTTGACCGATTACCACCGCCGCATTATTTTGCGTTACAACGGGAAGGTTAGCATCAATGCCCCCGAAGATTATGTGAACGAAATTGAAGAAGGGCAATCGACAATGACGAATCTGTTTGTCACCCTTTACGAAGAAGAAGCGTTTGACTTGGCGCAATGGCACTCTTTCCTGCCGGCAATTTCAGCCATTATTGAATACCAGCAGGAGTTGGAGCATCTTGACACGCTTGTCGAAAACCACCAAATCCACACAACTGAAGACGATGCAACTACGTAAAAAACCGCCTAAAAGGCGGTTTTTCAGACTGTAGAAAAACGCTCGCATACTTCGTCGTTTGCCTCGGTCATATGCTCATGAACCCACGTTCTATTCGCATCTTCCCTCGCCTGCACTCCTCGTCTGACAAGCGTTTTCTATCAGCCTGATCCTTTACGCTTCCAATTCTTGGACGCTGTATAGTTTGTAATAGGAACCTTGCTTTTCCATTAATTCTTTATGAGTGCCTTGTTCGACTACTTTTCCGTCGTCTATAACCACAATCGTATCGGCATTCGTAATGGTTGACAAACGATGTGCAACGATAAACGTTGTCCGGTCTCGGGCCAGCTTTTCTAGTGCTTCTTGGATAAAATGTTCGCTTTCCAAATCGAGCGCTGACGTTGCTTCGTCAAAAATGAGCACAGGTGGATTTTTTAAAAATACGCGGGCAATGGCAATGCGCTGCTTTTGCCCTCCAGATAGTTTGACTCCCCGTTCGCCAACTTCGGTATCATAGCCATTTTCCAGCTTGCAAATAAATTCATGGGCGTTGGCTGCTTTTGCTGCCTGAATGACTTCTTCATCTGTTGCATCAGGCTTTCCAATTTTAATGTTCGATTTCACGCTGTCGCTAAACAGGATATTATCTTGCAGAACCATGCCAATATTGTCGCGCAAACTTCTCACGACGAGGTCACGAATGTCTTTGCCGTCAATCAGAATCCGGCCTTTTGTAACATCGTAAAACCTCGGTATCAGGCTGACGAGCGTGCTTTTCCCTCCACCGCTCATGCCAACAAGGGCAACCGTCTGCCCTGCTGGAATGTTTAAATGGATATCTTGCAGTGCCGGTGCCGCTTCATTGTCGTAGGAAAATGTCACATGTTCAAATGTTACAGCTCCTTTGACATCAGTCAACACGTCTGCTCCTTCTTTGTCTGTAATATCATATTTCTCATCAATAAACTCAAAAACGCGGTCCATCGAAGCAATGGACTGTGTTAACGTTGTCGATGAATTGACAAGACGCCGTAACGGACCGTATAGCCGTTCCATATAAAGGACAAAAGCGCTCATTGCCCCGAGCTCTAAGCTGCCATTTAGCACAAACAGCGCCGATACAAACAAAACAAGGAGAGGGGCGATGTCCGTCACGGTATTGACGACGGCAAACGTTTTTGCGTTCCAAGCCGTATGATCAAGCGCTTTCGCTAAAAAGCGTTGGTTGCGAACAGCAAATTGTTTTTGTTCATAGTCTTCATTGGCAAAACTGCGGATGACATTCATCCCTTGGACGCGCTCATGCAAATGGCCTTGTACATCCGCAAGTGCTTGTGAACGAGTTCGCGTCAACTTCCGCAAACGCTGGTAAAAATATTTAATCGAAAACCCGTAAAACGGAAACATCGAAATAGCAACAAGTGTCAACCATACGTTTAATTGGAGCATGATCGCAATCGCGATTAAAATCGTCGCCAAATCAAGCCATATGTTCATAAGGCCAGTGATCACAAAGTTCTTCGTTTGCTCGACGTCGTGGATGACCCGGGAAATCACTTCCCCTACTTTGCGGTTTGAGTAAAAGCGCAAACTCAGCTTTTGAATATGCGTGAACAAGTGGTCACGAATATCGTATAGGACTTTGTTGCCGATCCATTGGGCAAAATACTGCCTATAGTATTCAATTGGCGGCCGCAAGACGATAAACAAAAACGCCATGCCGCCAATAATCCAATAAAGTTGTGAAGATTGTTCAGCGGTAGACAACTCTTCATTGAGAAGAACATCGTCAATAATGTACATCATCGCAAGCGGGAATAACAGCGGGATGCCAAATTTCAGCAACCCAATTAAAATCGTTCCAATAATTTCTTTGCGGTATGGTTTTACAAACACCAAATACCTTTTGATTGTCTTCAAGTAAACCCCTTCTTTTTCTATAAAGAAAGCCTGAAAGCTCAGGCTCTTAGCGGTATTGCAAATACCGTTCGTACCAGTTTTCCACAAATTGAGGCGCAAATGGCCCTTTCCTCTGGTGGATCCACGATATAAGCTCGTCTACACTTTTTCGTAATATAACATCAAGTTCTGGCGGATACTTCATGAGCTTGCTATGCAGTTCGTATTCATCTTCATCGAGCAGCTTCATCGTCATATCCGGATACACTTTAATGTCCAAGTCATAATCAATATACTTCAACGCTTCTTCATCCCACGTAAAAGGCGTTCCAAGATTGCAGTAGTAATAAATGCCGTCAGCGCGAAGCATGCAAATCATGTTGAACCATTGCTCGGCATCAAAATAACAAATCGCTGGTTCACGCGTCCGCCAATTTCTTCCGTCCGCTTCCCTGACAATGATACGGTCATTTCCTGCTACTACGACTTTAGACGTTCCTTTCAACACAATCGTATCTTCCCAAATGCGGTGAAGCTTCCCATTATGCTTGTAGCTGTGTATCTGGATAGTGCTGCCTTCCTTAGGAAAGCTCATAGCGGGCTCCTTTCTCTCAATTTCCACACACGCAGACTCTTCTGCTATCCTTCACAATTTGAATGTACATCCTCTATTATACAAGGTTCAAGTCGTATTTAAAACGTTAAGGCTCGCAACGGCGAAAGTAGCTTGATTTTGACAAAAAAAGACACCCCTTAACCTAGTTGGCAAAGGGTGTCTTTTTGCGCCAAAGCGCTCGCGTTTCACAAATTATTGTTGGTTCTTTTTAGCTGCTGATTGAGCGTTTTGTTGTTTTACTTCTTGTACGTCTGTTTCGCTCGCAAATTCAGCATTAAGTCCTTGTTCAGAAGCTTGGTTTTGCTTCCTTACTTGGTTTTTGTTTGTTTTTGATGCTTTGTCCATGGTTTATCACCTCCACGCTATATACTTTTCCCGTGGAGTTTTTTTCTATGCAAAAAAAAATAAAACGTTATGCCAGCAAGGAAATACCGCCATCCACGATAATCGTTTGGCCGCGAATCATACTTGCTTCATCTGACAATAAAAACATGGCCGCTTTAGCAAGGTCCTTTGGTTCTACGATCCGTCCTGCAGGGGTACGCTCTGCTGCGTCCTTTAGCAATTCATCCCGGTTTGGAAAGTGTGTCAATGCATCTGTGTCCACTGCTCCACCTGAGACAGCATTGACGGCAATTCCTTTTGGCGCCAGTTCAACAGCCAAGTAGCGCGTTAATGATTCTACAGCCGCCTTAGACACGCCAACGGTCGTATAATTTTCCAAATAACGGATGGCCCCTAATGAACTTAAGCTGACAATTTTGCCGCCTCCGGTTTTTTCCATTCTTTTTGCCGCTTCTTGAGCACAAAATAGCAGAGCTTTGGCGTTAATGTCCATCGTCCAATCCCAATGGCTTTCTTCAAGCTCCATCAGCGGCCGCAACACACCAGAAGCAGCGTTGTTTACGAACACATCAAGACGCCCGAAAGTGTCGTCAATTTGTTCAAACATCGCTTTAATTTTTTCCTGCTTGCCGACATTGGCTTTTACAACAAGCACGTCAACGCCAAGTGCGCGAATTTCCGCTGCCGTTGCTTCTGCATTCGAGCGGCTTCGTGCGTAATTGATTACGAGGTTATATCCTTCTTTTGCCAGAGAAATCGCGATCTCTTTTCCGATTCCACGGCTGCTTCCTGTCACTAATGCCACTTTCTTTTCCATGTGTACACGCTCCTTGCTAAGTCAGTACGATTTATCCATTATAACGCATAGGGGGGCGCTCGAACAGCCAAACTACACGAAAGCACAGGAAAGGAGCATTTTAGTGTGTATGACGGCAGGGATTTAACCGAGTTAGAAGGCATTTCGCCACACATGTGGACAGACGAAGAACTTGCTTTTTTCCATCACGGAATGCAACAGCTTAGTGCCTACTTGAATATCCAAGGCAATTCGCGCCACAAACAAATTTTAAAAGAAATTGAACGTCGCGGTGGCTTGCAAAAGGTAGACCAAACCTTTTCTTAATAGGGAGGTAATAAAATGGATAAACAATTGTATTACGTTAATTTAAACCCGATTAGTATGGACACAATTAGCAACGTACGTGTAAATGACGGCCAATTAATCGAATACGAAATCGCCGCCACTGAAGAAGAGAAAAAACAGTTTGAAGACTTGCTCAGGCAAGTCAATAAACACGATGTCGAGCTCGGCAACCTTTTTTCGTTTAGGCATTTTGACGACCGTGCCGGCGATGCCGATAAAAATGAATTTCAAGTTGGCATGAACGATGTATACGAACGCCTATACCAACTTGGCACAGAAGAAACAAAAGCAAAAATAAAAGAAATTAACTTGCTGAATGAAGATGACACCGAGCCAGGCATCTAAAAAAGCACACCGCCGAGACTGCGGTGTGCTTGTCCTATATATTCGATTTTGACTGGCCACCGTCTACAACAAGTGTAGCTCCAGTTACCCAGCTCGCTTTTTCTGATCCTAAAAACACGACGACATCCGCTACTTCTTCTGGAGTTCCAAACCGACCGGCTGGAATTTCACGATTCACAAATTCGGTAATCCCCTCTGGATCTGCATCAAGGCGTTTTTGCCAATTTCCAGTCGGATGAAGAATCGAGCCTGGGGCTATACTGTTGACGCGAATGCCTTGTTTTGCCGTCTCGTCAGCAAGAGCCTTTGTGAAACTAATTAGCGCCGCTTTTGCGCTATTATAAGTCGCTTTCCCACCTGACTCACGGCCAAATATTGATGAAATATTGATAATCGTTCCTTTCTCTGCCGATTTCATCGCTGGCAGTGCAAGCTTTGAGAAATGGACAGCAGAAAAATAATTAAGCTCGAACGCTTCATAAAACAAATCGATGTCCGTTTCGGAAATTGTTCCGCCATTGCTGCCGCCTGCATTGTTGACCAATATGTCAATCGGTCCGATCGCTGCTGACGCCTCGGCAAACATTCGCTCACGTTCAGCCGCTTTGGTCACATCGCCGCTAATCGTATGAATTCCTGCTTTTAGCCCCTCTATGCCATCTGTCACCCTTGCGCAAACAGCAACGTTGGCTCCTTCTGCAGCAAAAGCGTTGGCAATTGCTTTGCCAATTCCTTTTGTTCCTCCTGTTACGAATACGCGCTTTCCCGTTAAGCCCAAATTCATAGCAATCCCTCCTTCAAACAATGATTCAACAATTTTTGCTGTGAAACCGGAAAGGCATACTGCTCTAATTCTTCCACTTTTATGATTCGGCAATTCGCCGGTAGTTCACCATTTCGATTCGCCATGCCTACGTACAACTCAATTTCCCAAATTAAATGGCTAAATACATGTTTGACTTGAAAATTAGCAGCACTAGGCTCCGCTTCTATATGGTATTTTTCAGCAAGTTTTTGTTGGCGCTTCCCTTGATCAAACCGCCCTTCAAGCACAGGAAGCTGCCATAAGCCAGCTAGTAGCCCCTTGTCTGGACGCTTTTCAATCAGCAGCTCGCCCTTTTCCGTTTTTAATAAAAACGATTCAAGCTCGATCGATTTTGCTTTTTTCTTTTTCATTTTTATCGGCAGTCGCTCTTGTTGTCCTCGTTCATAGGCGCGGCATTGCGTTCGCACGGGGCAAAGCAGGCAGCCTGGCGAAGTCGGTGTACACACAAGAGCGCCTAGTTCCATTAATCCTTGGTTAAAGCTTGATGGATCGCTCTTGTCAATCAGTTCATATAAAATCGCTTCATGCTTTTTTCTCGTTTGCGGTTTGCCAATATCGTCTTCCATGCAAAAAACGCGTGACAATACACGCATAACATTGCCGTCAACGGCAGGCTCTGCTTTTGCATAAGCAATGCTTAAAATCGCACCGGCGGTATAAGGGCCGACTCCTTTTAATTGTTCGATTTCTTTGCGCGTATCAGGCACGACGCTGCCATATTGTTCCACGACTTCCCTCACGGCGGACTGCAAATTGCGGACACGGGAATAATAGCCGAGCCCTTCCCATACTTTCAATATCTCTTCCTCTTCAGCGTAAGCAAGGTCTTCCATCTCAGGAAATTTACGCATGAATTGTTCATAGTAAGGAATAACTGTATCAACTCTTGTTTGTTGCAGCATAATTTCCGACACCCATATATGGTAGGGATCGCTTGATTTACGCCAAGGCAATTCCCGTTTATGAGCCTGATACCACTCGATTAGCTGGCGCCTAAAATCGCTGTATGATATGTTTTCATTGTATGTTTCTGTCACTCTTCTCACCTGATGTCCCTTTGACTTGACCTGAAAAGCAAATGCCTTCATGATGAAGAGACGCTTATTTTCCACTAACGTCGGGTATAACTATAGCATAAATTACTTTTAGGTACAGCCGCCAATTACGAAATTGTGCATGATTGGTCGCAAAAGGAGGATGCTCTCTTCGTATGGATACATCCACTCATATTGTAATGGGGGCTGGACTGGCTGGACTGGCGACACTTGATGCCCATATTGCTTCATCGCCTTACATGATGACAGCCGTCCTAGCCACCACACTGGTTGCCTCCAATGCGCCAGATTTCGATACCGTTTTAAAATTAAAAAACAATGCAGAATACATCCGCCATCATCGCGGCGTGACACATTCCATTCCGGCACTATTGCTTTGGCCTTTCATTATCTCTGGCGGAATGATGCTCTTCTTTCAAGATGCCCATTGGCCGACGATTCTTCTGTGGGCAGCAATTTCTGTATTTTTACATGTGTTTGTTGATATTTTCAATGCCTATGGCACACAGGCGCTCTGGCCATTTTCGAATCGCTGGATCGCACTTGGTGTCATGAATATTTTTGACCCAGTCGTCTTTGGCGCCCATGTTGTCGGGATTTTATTATGGGCATTGGGCTTTCCCCCAGGTCCATCCTTTGTCGTTATCTATGTAGGATTGGTTTTATACTATGTATGGCGGATTAGTGAGAAGAGAGATGTTGTCAAGCAGGCAAGGCAACACCATCCAAATGCTACCCATATCTTTGTATCGCCGACAATTCGCTGGAACAAATGGCATCTTGTTATTCGGACACCTGATATGCTTTATGTAGCCCAATCAAAAAATAAAAAGATCACTTTCTTTGAACGTTATGCCTTTGACCCGATTCCAACTGATCCTGTCATGCAAGCAGCGTGCTCAGACAAAAATCTTGCTGCTTTCCTGTCTTTTTCGCCAACATATCGCTGGGAACTGGAGGCGACAACTGACGGCGGCTATGAAGTTCGTTTTTTCGATTTGCGCTATCGCAGTAAAGGCCATTACCCATTCGTAGCCATTGTGCAGCTCGATGCCGATCTAAACATTGTCACCTCATACACTGGGTGGGTTTACAGCGAAGAAGCACTGCAAAAAAAATTGAAAATCATTACGTAATTGGCTATCGCCCTTACACGATGGCAATAAAACTGGTTAGGTTTGCCACCGATAGCGCCTCGCCATCCCGGACATACTACAGTTAAGCCGATATGGCGAGGGGGTTTCACCGATGCGAAACAAAGCTAAAGGTTTCCCAAACCCGATTTCGTTCAACGGGAATAAAGCGAATAATGCCGATGAGCACGCGTCTAAGCGTCCCGACGGTACAACGCGCGACCGCCCGCAAGAACGAATGAGATCGTCCAACCACTTTAACTCGCTTTAATTTTGGGAGGAATGCCTCATGGGAAAGGAAAACTCGCGTTTCTCACACAGTTTGTATACTGATCCGTTCATGTCACCGCGTGCCAATGCAAAGCACGCTTTCCACCAAGTGAATGGCGAAACCCAACAAAGCCAACACAATATTGTGCTTGAAGCGCAAATGCGCAAACGCACGTAACGTGCGAAAAACGGGTCTCCGGAAACGGAGACCCGTTTTTAATTGGCTGTTTTTTTATCGCCTAACAATGAGATCGGCACCCCGACTAACTCCCGCTCACCGGCGCGGTAGCCCCAAGCGAAGCGTCCATTTAAATAGGAGACTTCAAAAAAAGACTCCCCATCAGTCATATGATAAACTTGTCCTGGCTCAATTTCCGCCGGGTCCATTAAATACGCTTGCGCAAGTGTTTTCCGGCGTTCATAGACGGCGTATTCATTACTATTTCCTAGCTGCTCCGCTTTTTTTGCTTTTTCGTTTAACATCGCGATTTCCAGCTTTAATTCGTATTCGTCCATGTCGCTAAATCGTTTTTCCATTACGTCTCTTCCCCCTCCATTTCAGTATGTAAAAAACGGTCAATCTTCGAAAGCGCGAACCCTTTCCGGTAAAGCGCCTGTTTTAATTTATAAGTCAGTTCCCGTCCATTATATTTTTTTACATATGATTTTAAGAGCTTCTCCCCTTGGTACACAAGCGCCTCCCACTCATTGTCCTCGTCAGCTTCTCGGTTTGCAAGCGCGACCTGAATTGCCTCATATTCAAACCCCTTAGCCAACAATTGCTGCGTTCGTTTCTGCTTTAATTGCTCATTTGATTCGCGCCGATTGACAGCACGCCTTTCCTGTTTATCTAACCATGCTGTTAACACGTCGATTTGCCACTTTATTTGATACGGCGAAAGCGCCTTCGCGATTGCCTCGGCGTCTACACCCTTTTGCAAGAGTTGTTGCCTTATTTTATTAGGGCCGATCACCGTTTGTGCTGTTTTCGAACGGGCAAACGCTTCGGCAAAGGCGCGGTCGTCAATGAGCTTTTCCGCTTTTAGGGAGGCAATCGTTTTTTCAATATGCTCGTCCAGACGGTCCTTTTCTTTTAAGTAATTGCGTATTTCCTTTTCTGTACGCATGCGATACGATAAATAATGAAGTGCAAGATGATGCGTTTTTTTTAGTTCGTCTGCTTCAATGAGCGCCTTGATCTCATTTTCGTCCAGTTCCAGTCCTTTTCTCAAGCCATATTTCACTAAGATGGCTTCGTCAACACTAAACGCGAACCGTTCTGCTCCTGGCTTGCCGATAAAAACGTTGTAGCGCTGTTTTGCTTTTTTTTGGACGGTGATTTTGGAAATCGTCGCCACGTAGGCGCGCCTCCCTTCTTTGTAGTCAATATGTGTGAATAACAGCATAAGCGGGTATCGTGTAGAACGAGTGACATCCAAAACGAAAAAGGGGATATGCTATGAAAATCGCTATAGCCGGTGGTACAGGGTTTATTGGCTCTAAACTTGCCAACCGCCTTTATGATGAAGGTCATGATATTTACATTTTAACGCGGAACGCCAAAAATAAGCAAAACAAAAAACGCCTGACATTCGTGGAGTGGCTGAATCCAGCGACCTCGCCACTCGAGCAACTTGAGGGCACAGACGCATTTGTCAATCTTGCTGGCGAGCCGCTAATGGGCAGGTGGACAAAAAGCAAAAAAGCTCAGATTGTCGCTAGCAGGCTTGAGGCTACGAACGAAGTAGTGGCGCTCATCAGCAAGATGGCTCAAAAACCGAGCGTGCTAATTCAAGCTTCTGCTATCGGCTATTATGGCCATTCAGACTCCATTACATTTACGGAAGCAGACGGACCAGTTAACAACAACTTTTTAACTGAAGTAGCGAGAAAATGGGAAAATGCCGCTGTTCAAGCTGAAGCCCATGGGGTCCGCACCGTGTTAACCCGGATTGGCATTGTTCTTGATAAACGGGAAGGCGCATTAGCCAAAATGATCATTCCATACAAACTTTATGCAGGCGGCAAAGTCGGCTCTGGCAGGCAATGGATGTCATGGATCCACATTGATGATGCCGTCGGTTTAATGGCTTTTGCGATCCAAACGAAATCGATAAAAGGCCCGCTCAATGTAACAGCGCCCCATCCAGTGCGCATGCAACACCTCAACCGTTCAGTCGCTAACGTTTTAGAAAGACCTTACTGGCTACCAGCTCCCGCTTTCGCCATTAAAATTGCCCTCGGGGAAATGAGCACATTGGTGCTAGATGGCGCATATGCTTACCCAAAAAAGGCGGTCATGCATGACTACCCTTTTATGTATACCAATATTGACGCTGCGCTCAAACAAGTGCTAACGTAAAAAAGCTTAGGTGTCTGTGAACCTAAGCTTTTTTAATGGACGAGCACTTGTTCAAAATAAATGTTTTTTTCATCAATTCCGATCTTGCGCAAAAACTCTTCAGCTTCTTTCAACGTATCAAGCGGGTATTGCGTCTCGCAAAGCAGGGTGGCTCTGCGCAGGCTTTCCTGAAATTGCTTATTCAACGCCAAATCCCGCTTTACATTATACATAGCATTTAATACGCGCTCATCCCGTTCAAAACTGACGAACCCTTCTGTTTGGTTAAAATAGACAATAAGTGGCACATGCGTATGTGGATGAATGATGTGCGTTTTGTATAAGTTCAAGCGTGAAGCCCCCTTTGTTGGTGCACAGGCCACCTTTCTTCTTTATCGTATGGAAAACAAGCGCTTGCGGTCAACTATGAACGCCTAGTTTTACGTTTTTTTTAGCCGTAGCTTTTTAGTGCTACCGTACTCCCTGCTCCAAAATCGCAAACGTCCCATTGCTTGCATTGATTTCCGCAAGTGCCCCATATGGCAGCAAACATTTCGGCTCGTTATGGCCGAAACTAGCATTGTATAGGACAGGCAGTTGTCCGCAATTAAATTCAGCTAGCACTTTTTTTATTACTTGTTTGTATTCCTCATATAAGTGGCCATTTTGGGGTTTGGCAAACAGAATGCCGTTTATCCGTTCTAAAATCCCACATACCCCGTATTGGCGAAGCCCGTCTTCAAGCAGCCACTCAGGAGCGTGTACTTCAGACGTTTCTAGAAACAAAATTGCTCCATCAAATTGCGAATGCGCTGGAAACAACGGCGTTCCTTTTAAAAATTCAAGCACTTCAAAACAACCGCCGATTAATCGCCCTTGCACGACTCCCTCCCCTTGTACAACTTCATAATCACAGTTAGGCCTGTATGTACGCCGCTTCTCTTTATTAGCAACCGCCCATTCAAGCCATTCTCCTGTCCATTCGGGAGCAACTGGGATACGGCCAACTGGGGTGCTAGAGAACAACACCGTTTCAATCCATTTAACTGTGTAAGGGTGCATCCCACCATTCTCTGCAAAGTCATTGAGCACAGAAACGCCATAAAAGCTAGAAAGCCCGGCTTTCAGGCAAATAAGATGGGCAACTGTGCTATCCGAATAGCCTGTAAAGATTTTCGGGTTTGCGCGAATCAGTTCAAAATCGATGTAAGGGAGCATACGAATGCTATCATTGCCGCCAATGCAGGAAATAATCGCTTTAATGGATGGCTCAGCAAAAGCGGCCATGAAATCTGCCGCTCGCTTTTCTGGATGGCGATATACTTCGTCAGGAGGGCTTAACGTATGGGGCATCTCTACCACCTCAAGACCGAACACTTCTTCAATCCGCCGCTTCCCTTGTTCATAACGCCAACGAATCTCCTTGTCTCCAGCTCCTCCCCAACTAAGGCTCACAGTTGCGACTTTATCCCCTTTTTGCAGTCTAGCAGGCTGTAAAAGTTTAAGCACGCCATTCCCTCCCTTTTTCGATTGCTCTTTTCATTTTCCTAGTAAAAACAAACAAGATTTTAACGTTTTTTATTTGAGAATCAGCTCAGTTACACTTTCGACCTGTGCCGTCCACGGGAACATATCGACAGGCTGGATGGATTGAATCGCATAGCCGCCAGCTTCGATCAGATGTTGTACGTCTTTGGCAAGAGTAGATGGATTGCATGAGACGTAGACAATTCGTTTTGGCTTCGCTTTTAGCATGCTTTTTAACAATTGGCGGTCACAGCCGCTGCGTGGAGGGTCTACTAAAATAACGTCCGGTTTAAATCCTTGCTTAAGCCACAACGGCAGCCATTTTTCTGCAGGACCGACTTCATATACAGCAGCGATTCCATGCTTTTTGGCATTGCTGCGTGCATTTTCAATCGCTTCTTCGGTAATATCCATGCCACGGACTTCTTCAGCTTGATCGCCAAGCCATTGGCCAATTGTACCGACACCACAATAGGCGTCAACGAGCTTTTCTTTTCCCGTTAAATAGGCCGCCTTTTTCGCTTCATTGTACAATTTAACCGTTTGGCTCGGGTTTAATTGGAAAAAGGCGCGTGCCGATAGGTCAAAGCTGTATTCTCCAAGACGCTCATGGATCGTTTTTTCACCGTACAAATGAACGATTTTCTCGCCGAATATAAGCGATGTTTTCTCATGGTTGACGTTTTGCATAACGGACGTCACTTCAGGCAGTTTTTCCCGCACTTGTTTAATAAGCAGCTCTTTTTTCGGGAGTGCTTCGGTTCTTGTAATAAACACAAGTTGGATTTGCTTTGTTTCAAAGCCAATTCGAGTCACAATCGTCCGAATGTCACCGCTATGCGTTTTCTCATTATAAATAGGAATTTGCAAATCTCCGAGCAGCTGCTTAACAATTTGTGCCACCCGGTTCAGCTGCTTATGCTGCACCATGCAAGCGGACAAATCAATTAAATCATGGCTATTTTCCCGATACAGCCCTGCTGCCACTCTGCCGTCTTTTTGCTTGCGCGTTTGCAGCTGGCTTTTATTGCGGTAATACCAAGGGTTGTCCATGCCTATCGTATTTTTTAGCGGCAGCTTTGATTCTGGCACATTTGTGTAGCGGACAAACGCTTGGCGCACGATGTCCTTCTTGCCTTCCAATGTCGCCTCATAATTCATATGTTGAAGCTGGCAGCCGCCGCACTCTTCATAGATGGGGCACGGCGCTTTAACACGGTCATTTGATCGCTTGCGGATTTTCTTTATTTTCGCTTCTGAAAAAGAGCGCCCTGCCTTTGTCACTTCAGCGACAACTTCTTCCCCTGGCAAGGCGCCTTTTACAAAGACAACATGGCGTTTATAATAACCAACGCCTTCTCCATTAATGCCTATACGCTTGATCGTCAACGGAAACTTTTGCCCTTTGACTACAGACACGCCTTGGCTTGATCGAGAAGACGCTTTTTGTTTATTGTTCGTTTTCATCGTCTCACTCCTGTTAGTGGAGGCGGTCGCACTTTTGTTAGTTGCCAACTCGCTTCTTTCTCTAGTATAACAAAATCGACTGCTTTCCTAAACTTTCTAATCCATCTTGCCTGCAGTTCTGTTAGAATGGAGAAGGAATTTTGCATAAAGAGGGGTGAGAGGGTTGTCTATACCTACCGATATCGCATCGCTAAAAATAATGGCCCATGTATACAAGAAAAAGGACGTTTACTCCATATTCGCTAAAACAGTGGAAAGCTTAGTCGACACCGTTCCATATATTGATTGGGTCGGCATTTATATGTATGAAAATCTCGACCATAAGCTTGTTGCTGCCTCCTGCTTTGAAAATGATTTGCGCTGGGAATGCAACGGCGAATTAAAATTTCCCGTTAAAAATGCAAACAGTACGGAAATCGGCGTCATGGTCGTGCGCACGAAAGAAGCGATCGCCTTCGATGTGACAGATGTCGCAACGCTTGAAACGATTGCAAGTGCCATTGGCCATGAATATAGCCTCAATTAACGAAGAGACTGTCCCTATAGCCTCTAAATAAAAAGGGAACTGCCCTAGAAAATACAATCGGCAGTTTCCTTTGCGGGACATGCTTGTGCTCACTTCTTATGCCCTCTTTTAGTCAGTACTTCTCTTGCCATGATTGCTGCTATATCGACCTAGATACTCAAGCACTAGCTCTTTCAAATGTAGCTACAGCCCAAGCAAAGACTGTTTTTTTCGTTGAACGATCGCGCTCCCGTTAAGTTTACTGATCGTAGGGATTGGTATAAAAACAATGGATGGATTGATATAACGAAATGATGTATTTACGCTTTTTACTGTACTTCCTTATTGCAACGACGATGTTCTATTTTGTAAGTAGATATGTTGCCACTCAGGAAAGTGGTTCTTTTGAATTTATAGTAGGCAATTTTATCCGTGGTCTCATTATTGTTGTAACAGGTTATTTAGTGGCCATAAAGATGTTTAGAAATGAAAGGAATTAAGCCTAGCTCCAAAGCCAGACTTAATTCCTTTTGTGTTCCTATCAGCTTAGATGCGTTGGTACAAGCGTTTCGCCTTACGCCTCACAACAGTCTTGCTCACAGCAAAATCTCCATCGTCTTTTGTGTCCCCTCAAGCTGACTACCCGATTTGGGCTTTGCGTGGTACTGGTGCTTCTTCCTTTTGCAAACAGACTGTATCGCCTATCCGATAACGCTCATTTAGTGAGCCGTAAACCGTTACCGTTTCCTCCCCTAATTGAACAGCATATTGGATTTCCCTTCCTTGATAAAGCACATTCGCTATTGTTGCTTTAATCCCTCGTTGCTGATCGTTGAGTCGCCATTGGTCAGGGCGAACTGGATACGTTTGCTGTTGTTTAAACGCAGCAGCAATGTCTGTTCCATCCCAACGTAATGTAGGGTCAACGTCAGGATGAAAATCGTTGCCATTCCACTTTCCAGATAGAATTGTCGCTTTGCCGACAAATGTCGCGACATACGTGGTTTTAGGATAAAGGAAAATGTCTTCTGGCGTCCCTATTTGTTCAATTTCTCCTTCTTTCATAATGACAATTCTGTCTGCCATCGCCAATGCTTCCCCTTGGTCATGTGTGACATAAACGACGGAACTGTTTGTATGCCGGTGCACATTCTGAATTTCGCGGCGCATCTCTTCCCGCAGCTCGGCGTCCAAACTGCTTAGTGGTTCGTCCATAAGCAGAAGAGATGGCTGGTGGGCCATTGCCCGGGCGAGCGCTACCCGTTGTTTTTGTCCGCCAGACAGCTCATTTGGCATTCGTTTTCCTAAATGGCCAAGCCCTACAAGCTTTAAAACGTCAAGAGCCCGTTCTTTATAGTACTTTTTCAGGTCAGCAGGCGTATGGGGATGATGGCGCAATGGGAATTCTACCTGCTCCTGTACACTCAAATGAGGCCACAACGCAAAAGATTGGAAGACCATGCCGATGTTCCGGCGTTCAGGTGGGACGACATGTTTTTTTGTGCTAACGCAAACTCCGTCCATGTAAATCTCCCCATCTGTTGGCCGTTCAAAACCAGCGATTAACCGAAGGAGTGTTGTTTTGCCGCAGCCTGACGGGCCAAGTACTGCCACAAATTCGCCAGCTTCAATCGACAAATCGATCGAGCGCAATGCTTCAAATGCGTCAAATGCTTTTCGTAAGCCTGTGATTTTTGTTGTCATATGTCCTTTATCCTCCTGTCTCGAACATGCTGAAGCATATACATACTGACCATTACAAGCAAAATGGCCGTGACAATGAGCATCGAAAAAGCGGTAGAATGAGTCGAGTACCCGGCTTGCTCAAAGTTAAAGATCATAAGCCCAATCGTTTCTGACCCGCTCGACCATAGCAATGAGGAGACAGTCAGTTCCGTCAACGCCGTCAGAAATACAAGGAACGCGCCACTTAAAACACCTGGCAGTAGCAAAGGCACTAACACGCGGCGCCACTTCGCCATTGGCCGTGCTCCGAATAAGCTAGCCGCCTCTTCCATCGACGGATCGACTTGAACCATCGCTGTATAGCTGCCCCGGACTTGCAACACCATAAACCGAGTGATATAGGCAATAAACAAAATCCCAATCGTTCCATACACGCCTGGATTCCAGCCAGGAATCGGCTCGAGCCACATAAAAATCATTGCCAGAGCAAGCACCATTCCTGGTAGTGCATATGGGAAGCCAACAAATACTTCAAGCGCCCGATTAAGTGCATTTGGTTGACGGGCACGCATATAGGCGAGTCCAGTGCCGACGAATAGGCAAATCGCCATTGTGCCTGCTGCTAAAAGCAAGCTGTTGCCAATCGCACCTTGGACACGGTCATTCTCAAACAAAATAAAACGGTAATGATCAAGCGTGAGATGATCCGCTGAAAACGGCAAGCCATATGCCTTGACCAAAGACGATTGCAACATAGAAGCAATCGGCACAACTGTGATCATCAACAAAAATGCCCATAAAGAGAGTTCAACTGGCAGGCGTAGCCGCCCAAGCTGGTAGCGGGGCTCATGGTCTTGTTGGATCGTTTCGGTTTGCTTTGCTTTGCGCACAAGCCACCATTGCGCAAATGTGCCAAGTAACGCAACAGCAGCTAAAATGACTGAGAGCGTTGCCGCCCGCGCAAAAGCAGACGGTCCAAATCCAACTACTTCTTGGTAAATGGCTGTGCTGAGCACTGTAATTTGCGCCGGGATGCCGAGAAACGCCGGGATGCCGAAGTTGTCTAAATTGGCGATAAAGGCAAGCAGGCCACCACCGGCCAGTCCTGGAAGCGCAAGAGGAAAGGTTACTTGTTTGAATACATGCCAACTGCTTGCCCCACTTGCCCGTGCAGCCCATTCCATTTCACGGGGAATTTTTCGCAGCACACCTACTGTAAATAAGAAAACAAGTGGAAAATGGGACAAAGCAAGTGTAAAGATGATGCCTTCCATCGAATACATTTGCAACGGTTCGAGTGAGAAAGGAAGGAGCTGAAGCAACGATGCCACCCAGCCGTTGCTGCTCATAAGCTGTGTCCATGATAATGTCAAAATGTAGGACGGAATAATAAAAGGGACTAAAATCATCAGTTGCAGTAATTTTTTTAAGCGAATGTCGCTATAAGCAACCAGCCAGGCAAAAACCAATCCTAACGCGAGCGCGAGCGTTGTCGCCCCCGCTACCATCACAACGGTATTGCCAAAAATCGTCCATGTTCGTGGTTCAGAAAAGATTTGCGTATAATAGGATAATGTTAGCTGGCCTTCCTGAAAAAAACTAAGCAAAAACAGTCGGATAACCGGTAGCACAAACAAGCAAAAAATGACCAAAGCAAGTACCCACGCCAGCAGGCGTCGCTTCTGAAAAAAGGCAAAGCGTTGATGAGCTCCATCTAGTTGTACGCCCACTTTATTCCCCCCTGTCAATCATGTCGTTCATTTAATGGGCTCCAAAAATAGATTGAAATTGTTCTTTATCTTCTTCTCGCCCTTCCAACAAATCGGCAAGATCGGCTGATAACACATGGAGTTCGTCCCCTCCCTTGAGTCCAGCTGGTGCGTCTATCCCTTCACGAATCGGCGTGTAGCCAACGTCTTTGCCTAGCTGTTGCCCTTCTTCAGAAAGGACAAAATCGACAAATGCTTTCGCTGCCCCTTCATTTTTGCTGTTTTTTGTTATCGCAATCGGCTCCGTAATGACTGGCACGCCTTCTTCTGGATAAACAAAATCAATCGGAGACCCTTGTTCTTTCGCATTGGCTACGACAAAATCAACGACCATTCCATAAGAAGCCTCGCCGCCCGCTACTGCTTGGACCACACCGCCATTTCCTTGAACGACTGTTGTTTCATTTTCATAAAGCTTCTCATAAAACGACCAGCCAAAATCGTCGTTTCGGCTAAATACACCTGCGTTGTATGCAGCCGCGCCTGAATAAAGGGGGCTTGGCATTGTCAGTTCCCCTTTGGCATTGTCTGCGGTTAACTCGAACCAAGATGTTGGCGCCTCCTCTACTAAATCGGTGTTATAAGCGAGCACAGTCGCCATTAGCTTTGTGCCGATATACATATAGTCTTGATCAACAAAATCAGCAGGGATGTGGGCAAGCTCCGGGGACTCGTATGGCAACAGCAAGTCCTTCTCTTTTAAGTTTTCGAACGTCACTGCATCCGCCAGCAAAAGCACGTCCGCTTGTACCGAACCCGCCTCCTCTTCCGCCAACAAGCGGCTGACAACTTCTTCTGTCCCAGAACGGAAAATCGTGACGTCGACATCAGGATACTGTTCGCGAAAGCCAGCGACGAGCGCCTCAGCATCGGCATCTGGCTGGGATGTATAAAACGAAAGCGTTCCAGCAATTGCATCCGTTCCTTCCGCCTGTTCCGTTTCATTTGTTTCAGATGTTTCTGCCGCGGAATTCACTTGCTCTTGGACATTTTCTGCTCCGCATCCTGCCAAACTAACAGCACTAAAGACCAATAAAGCAAATGGGACCATTCGTTTTTTTTCTATCATTGGATGATACCTCCTGTATGTTCCTGTGGTTGCACGAACAATCGTTCAATCCGTTGAATTTCTTTTTTGTTAACCCGTTTATGTTCAATTGGTGTAATCGTAATATAGCCCTCACGCAGCTTAGCGTAGTCGCTTTCCTCTGCTAATTCTTCTTGCTTTAGTTGGTTCAAGTGATCTTTTAGCCAGTAATACACGTTCCCGTGTGGATCATTTAAGCCAACATACCGGTAGCGTGTAACCGCCAAGTCCATCGGTACAACAGCAAAGCCTTTTACAAAGCTTTTTTGCAAATACGGCAAATTAATGTTTAAAAACAGGCCTGGTTTCCATTTTCGTTGGAACAACACTTCTAGCACGCCGTAAAATAATTCTTTCGGATAGTGCAATTTGATTGGTTCGTCAAGCTTATTAATCGAAACGGATACGGCAGGAACATGGTGGAGGACCGATTCAGCTGCGCCTGCCATTGTGCCAGAATAAAATAGATCACGGCCTAGGTTAGGGCCAATGTTCATGCCTGAAAAAACAAAATCCGGCTTAGCATCACACAATACTTCTAGCCCCAACTTAACACAATCGGCTGTCGTTCCGTTCACCGCATAAGCGGGTACAGTCTGTCCAAAAATCGACACAGGCGTCGCCTTAATCGGCTGCCTGAGTGTAATCGAATGGCTAATCGCGCTCCGTTCTTGATCAGGGCATACAACCAATACATCGCCAAAATGTTGCAACGTCTCAATTAAAGCCTGTACGCCTGGCGCAAAAATACCGTCATCGTTGGTAACCAGAAACTTCATACAACCCCTCTTTCTGCTTTTGTCGAACACCTTCCAAATAGTGAAGGTGACAGAGCAGCTTGCGATTTGATAAAGCATCCATGCCTTCAAGCACAACAGGAATGGTGGCCTCTTCCAATAAAGCGAGAATCGGCCCCAGCTGAATGTCCCCTTCCCCAAGCGCCAAATGGTAAGCCGAACTGGAAGAGTCACTTAAATGAACTTTGCTAATTTGCTTTGTTGCTAGGTACGCTTCAACCACATCCATGTGCAACGGAATATGGGCAACATCAAATGTTACTGAAAAACGTCCCTTGACTGCTTCAAGCAACGTATTCATTTCGTCTGGCGTTGTAATCAACTCTTTTCCTTTTGGCTCCATCAATTCTAGCGATAACAAAACCCCATACTGCTCCGCTAGTTTAATTAACGTCTCTGTAACAGCGATTTGCTGTTCTTGGTGCCATTCAAGCCATCCGCCATCTACACTTAACCGCCCAGGATGGACAGTGACATTGCTTGCCCCTAGTTTTGCTGCCGTTTCAAAAGACCGCTCCAACTCCCGCAACGACTGCTCACGAATGCCTTTGTTAATCGATATTTGATTCAAATCCCAACTCGGGGCATGAAACGTGTATGCGAGCGGCAAATCCCGTTGAGCCCGTTCAACCTCGAAGACGCTCGTCCCGTGCCAGTTCATCTGTTCTGCCCAAATCTCAGCGCCATAGAGCCCAAGTTTCGCAAATTCAGCCAGCACTTCTGGAATCGGCTTGGACCAAAGAAGCGTGGTTGACGCATATACATTCATGTATAATTCTCCTTTTTACTCGTGTCCTTTTTATCTCACTACTTTTTTCAAATGCATGGGCAAGTCAATGATCCGCCCCACCCCTTTCGGCTATTTATTTACAGTGTAGCAGCATGATTTCAAGAGAGATTTAAACAAAGCTATCCATTATCTAAATCTTTTGTAAAGAATCCCGTGTTTGAACAGGAATAACAGAAAACCGTGTAAATCGGATTTATCCTTGGGTTCACCTTGAAACGTTGCGCAAAATTGTAAACATTCTGTTGTGATTTAATCAAACATTCATATTTGCAGCCCGTGAAAGCATGCTTGTTGCATTCAAAATCAATTTGACGTATAGTTAATTACAGACTCAACCGATCTGGAATAACGGCAAAATTGGAGGGGCTGTAGCAATGAAATATTCAAAGGCAACGAACTATGCACTGCATACAATGGCTTTTTTGACGCTAAATGAAAAAGACGAAGCGATTGGCGTTGAACAGTTGGCGAAGATGCAAAATCTCTCGCCTACGTATCTGTCAAAAATTTTAACTAAGCTGGTTAAAGCCGGGTTAATCGAATCAACGCCTGGTGTAAAAGGCGGCTACCGTCTTTTAAAACGCCAGAAGGAAACGTCTTTTCTTGATGTGATCCAAGCAATTGAAGGTCAAACGAGCTTGTTTCATTGTTCGCTCGACCACAAAGAGCTCCCACACAATCATGGTTGTTTGATTGAGCAAGTCATGATGAACGCCGAGGCAAAAATGAAAGCGGATCTCGATGCCACTTACATTGCAGACATCGCCAGACAAATGAAAAAAAAAAGGGCCTAGTCTCCTTTTTTGCACCGATTACAGATATAAAGAGTCCTTAATATATACAATAAAGGAGCATAGAGCCATGTTTGATTGCATCATTATAGGAGGAGGCCCAGCTGGGCTAAACGCAGCACTTGTACTAGGTAGAGCGAAACGAAAGGTACTGCTATTGGATGAAAACAAACCACGGAATGCCGTCACCCATGCATCACATGGTTTTCTAACTAGAGACGGGATCAAACCGAGCGCGTTTAAAGAAGCAGCATACGCCGATTTGAGAAAATATCCAAATATAGAGTGGGCACAAGTACGCGTAGGCGCAATGACAAAAGAACAAGGCGGCTTTTCTGTGCAAACAGAAACGAAGGAAACGTATCACGCACGGAAAATCTTGCTTGCCACAGGTTTAAAAGATCAATTGCCAGATATAGCAGGAATTGAGTCATTTTACGGCTCGAGCTTATTCCCGTGTCCATTTTGTGATGGCTGGGAATTACGCGATCGGCCCCTTGTCGTCATTTGTAAAGATGAGCGCGTCCTCCACTTAGGAAAACTCATCTGGAACTGGAGCAAAGACTTAGTCATTTGCACAAATGGCCAGCGCTTTTTAACGGATGAGCAGAAAACTGCGTTTCTAGCCAACGGCATCAAAGTGATCGAAGAAGAAATCGCGGCCCTCGAAGGAGAAGACGGCCAACTACAAAACATTCGCTTTGCCGATGGCCAAGAAATCAACAGAGAAGGCGGCTTTGTGGCAGTCGATTTGCAGCAAGCCGAAGCCTTTGGGAAAGCACTTGGCTGCACATACAACGAGCAAGGCGGCATCAAAACCGATCCGTTTGGCAGAACAAGCGTCGCAGGTGTTTACGCTAGCGGCGATACTACCTTTAACGGGCCACAGCAACTGATTTTAGCGGCAGCAGAAGGCAGCAAAGTCGGGGCAGGCATCGTGATTGATTTGGTTGATGAAGAGTTTTAATGATTAGACAAGGTCCTTTCCAGAAAATGACTTGGAGCATTGCTTATGGAACAAACAAAATGGGCAGTGCACGAAAATATCTGGATATGACCAAATACCTTGAATGGCTGAAACAATAACTAGTCCAGCATGACATCGTTGTGTTACGCACAATAGGCTTTACAAGGAGTGACGGGCGTGATCACCTTTAGTATGATGCGAATCTTTCTTTCTACTCACTCGCCCCTTCGCATTCGCATCACGCCCGTAGAGGCTCCGTGTTCAAGCTGATTCCTTCGTGTTAAGCCGAAGTTGAATTTACACATAAATTTGGCTTGATCAATCAACAAAAGTAGAAATAAACCTGTTTGTTTTCGTATTTATCAATCTAGTATAGTCACTGCACCTGCTATTTAATGTGAATCAAGTGCAACATTCAGTAGCGTCCTTCACTGCATCTTCTTGTATGAAGATTTTACCATCTCTCGTTTCGTAAGGGATATTATTGTCTTCAAGTCTTTGTGAATGTTCTGGTATATCCTCGCTCCCCCAATTAACGTTAAATTCTCCCGTATATTTTCCTTGCTGTTGACAAGCACTCATTGCGATCGCAGTGAGAACCAAGCAACTAAAAATTATTATTTTTCTTTTCATCTAATCAAACACCCTTTCTTCCAGCTGTTTGGACAACATTCTTCCTCACCCTGTACCCTTTTTCTCTCTTTAATTGTACAAAAAAGCCTGTCGACTGTCTCGGTTTTACCGAGATTTTGCCAACAGGCTGAACTACTTTTGCACCAAACGTTAATTGAGCGGTACACACTAAGGCATGGGAGAATGTAACGACAATTCGTCTAAACTGCGGAACGTGTAGCCTTGGCGCCGGCATTCATCAATAATATCAGGCAATGCTTCGGCGTTATCAGGCGATACAGCGTGGATTAACATAATCGCTCCAGGGTGGATTCGTTTCATTACTTGGTCGTAGGCATACTTTCCGCCCTTTTGTTTATCGACTTCCCAGTCTTTATACGCAAGGGACCAAAATACATTCGTATAGCCAAGCTCCTTTGACTTCATGAGCGTCCGCTCACTAAATTCCCCTCTTGGTGGCCGTAAATAGCGCATCTCCGTCTCGCCTGTTATTTCAGTAAACAATGTTTTCACGTCGTCGAGTTCAGCCGCTAGCTTGGCATCGCTTGTTTGTGGCAAACTCGGATGGTGGTATGAATGGTTGCCGACAATGTGCCCTTCCGCCACCATTCGTTTCACAAGCTCTGGCGCTGTTTTTAAATAATGGCCTGTCACAAAAAAAGCGCCTGTAACCTGTTTTTCTTTTAACACGTCAAGGACTTTTTCGGTATAGCCGTTCTCATACCCGTTGTCAAATGTTAAATATAAAGACTTGCTGTCCCGGTCGCCAATAAAGTAACCATCAGCTTGCTCTAACAGCTCTTTGTACAATGGTTCTGTATCTGCAGGCGTGTGGGCTGGAGCCGGTTTGTAACTCCAATTGTATGTTTTGTTTTCATACCCGAGCGCAAATGAAGTTTGCCCAATGATAATGGAAAGCGAAAGCAGTAAACAAAGTGCATTTTTCATACATTTCTCCCTTTCATATGTTTATCCGTAGCTTCCGTCAGCAGAAAGGCTTTTATGCGTTCTTTTTTGTTGCATGTTTTAATGGGCTATGGTTTCATTAGCATGATGCTGTTTTTGCGATCAACTAGGAGGATGCTAAATGTTTAACTGGAAAAATGTTTTTCGAGGTGCCGCTATGGGCATCACCGAACTTGTGCCAGGTGTGAGCGCGAGCACAATTGCTATGCTTTTGGGCATTTATGAAAAGTTGCTTCAAGCAATTAGCGACTTGACGACAGGCCATATAAAACGTGCTTTTCGCTTTTTAGTCCCACTCGGCATTGGCATGGTAGCTGCTGTTGCTTTATTCGTGAAAATCATAGAATATTTGCTTCATGTACATAATCAACCGATGATGTTTTTATTTGCTGGGCTCGTTCTTGGTATTTTGCCGTTTTTATGGCGCTCTGCCCATGCAGAAACGAAACATTCGTTTAAACCCCTCCATTATGTGTTGATGATTGGGGCATTTGTGCTTATTGCAATGACCAGTTTTGTCGGCGAATCAAACCAAGCAGTGATGGAAAACCTTTCATTGCCAGACTATATTTATTTATTTTTTTCAGGCTGGCTGGCAAGTACTGCCCTTGTGCTGCCTGGCATTAGTGGCTCGCTCGTTTTTTTAATTCTAGGCGTGTACCATACAGCGATTGCTGCACTCTCGACTATTAATATCCCTGTTATTATCACAATTGGCTGTGGCGTTGGCCTTGGGCTGCTTGTGACAAGCCGGCTCGTCCGTTTCTTTCTTAAAACGTATACGCAAGCAACCTATTCGCTCATGATTGGGCTTGTTGCCGGTTCTCTTATTGTTATTGTTCCAACTGAGTTGCCTGGGACGTTCCTCTATTGGCTTGTCTCGATTATGGCCCTTTTGTTTGGCCTTGTAACTGCCTTAACATTTGGGAAAGCAGAGCGTTGATAAACGGAAAACCGCTGTTTTAACAATCGTACAAAAAGTACCTATCCACGATGGACAAGGTACTTTTTTGAATTGCGCATCAATTTGTTTAAAATGTTTGACGTTCGCAATTAATTGCCCTAAAATGAAAGTAGTTTATGCGAGAGCGGGGTGATTCGATGGTGGAGAGTACAAAGTAGATAGAAAAACGGTATCGTGCGTACATGCCGTTTGGAACTTCTCGATTGCTTTCCAATCGGGTCGGGCTTCCGCTATTCTTGCGAAACCATCTACCACTTAAAAGTAATTGTGTACGCAGCTAGCCTTTCATAGGTAAACCGTTAGAATTGCGCGTTGCCCTCTGGTTCCAAACTAGGAAACGTTATTCCTAATTTGAAGGACACACAGGAGGTGACTCCCTCTTATACGAGGGGAATATTTGGACATACAACAGGGATTAAGCTTACTGGCGGTCGCCATTCTTATTGCGTTAACCGCTTTCTTCGTAGCATCTGAATTTGCGATTGTAAAAATACGTAGCACACAGCTTGAACCGCACCTTGCTACAGGCAAAAAGTCAGCGATTTATGCTAAAAAAGTGACTTCCAACTTGGATGAATACCTTTCTGCCTGCCAGCTTGGAATTACAATTACTGCCCTAGGGATCGGCCGCCTTGCAGAGCCGACTTTTGAACAAATGCTCCACCCCTTCTTTGAAGATGTAGTGCCCGCTTCGGCAGTAACTTCATTATCGATTGCGGTTTCATTTCTTTTTGCGACATTTTTGCATGTTGTCATTGGGGAGTTGGCTCCGAAGACCATCGCTATCCAAAGAGCTGAGCAGGTTACACTTCTTTTTGCGCGGCCGCTTGTATGGTTCTACCGTATGCTTTTCCCATTAATTTGGAGTTTGAATGGCTCAGCCCGCCTTTTAATAAAAATGTTAGGCTTCAAGCCAATGTCAGAACATGAAGTGACGCATACAGAAGAAGAGCTGCGCCTTATCATTTCCGACAGTTACAAAGGCGGCGAAATCAATCAATCCGAGTTTAAATATGTAAGCAAAATTTTTGATTTTGACGACCGGATTGCTAAAGAAATCATGGTTCCAAGGACGGAAATTTCTGCAATTTCAATTGAAGACTCGCTTGAAGACAATTTAGCAATCATGCGGGAAGAAAAATTTACCCGCTATCCAGTTGTAAACGGCGATAAGGATCATATCCTCGGAATCGTAAATGTACGGGAAGTTTTATCAGACATCGTCGCCCCTGATGTGACAGAAGAGATAAAACTTGAAAATTATATTCGTCCAGTCATTAGCGTGATTGAATCCATTCCTGTTAATGACCTGCTTGTCGAAATGCAAAAGAAACAAACGCATATGGCGATTTTGTACGATGAATATGGGGGCACCGCAGGGCTTATTACAGCGGAAGATATCATCGAAGAAATTGTTGGCGAAATTCGCGATGAATTTGATGTGGAGGAAGATCCACTTATAAGCAAAATTGACGAGGATCATTATTTACTTGACGGCAAAACGCTGATTTCAGAGGTCAACAAACTTTTACATGTCGAGATTAGCGAAGAAGATGTTGACACAATTGGCGGCTGGCTCTTAACGGAGAAATACGACATTGCTGTCGGCGAAACGTTAACGTTCGGGCCTTATGTATTTGCGGTTAAAGCTTTTGACGGGCGTCAGATTAAACGAATCGAAGTCTTAAAAAAGGACGAAGAAAACAGTTTTAAAAAGGACGAAGAAGCTCGTTTCGACCCCCCGTATGAAGCGTCTGGCTCCTAATAAATCTATCAATCTAATTAAAATGGCTTGTTGCGAGGATGAAAGCAGCCGTATATGAAATGACGAGCTACGTTTTCGTGCTTTCCAACACTCTTGCAAAAAGCGAGGCAAACGACACATTTCGGTGCGTTTGCCTTTTTTCTTACAGCAAACCGTGCTTGGCTGTTAAATCAGCACGAACGGTTTCGAGGTGCGCTGTCCGGTTTGTGTAGTGAAGGAGGTAACGTTCGTCTTTTTCTTTCCACTCAAGCAAAGTTACGCTTGTATTGCCGATGATAAATGGACGTTCAAACGCAGCCCATTGTTCTCCAACAATAGCATACATAAGCAGACAGCTAATAAAGCCACCATGCGAGACAAGAATGACCGACTCATCATCACGGTGTGCCTTTTTTAATTGACTGAGCAATGAATAACAGCGCTCTGTTAACGCTAGGGCAGACTCTG
Source organism: Shouchella clausii (assembly GCF_002250115.1). GTDB lineage: Bacteria > Bacillota > Bacilli > Bacillales > Bacillaceae_D > Shouchella > Shouchella clausii. Next base: position 4,421,514 of record NZ_CP019985.1, read on the forward strand.
TGCCTTCGATTCCTGAGGCAATCAACGGCTTTCCTGTTGTTTCAGGGAAGCGCTCCGCAATTTCAGAACGCGTCAACCCTTGCAGCGGGCCAAGGTTGACTTCACGCAACAATTCCCATTTTCGTGAAGGAAGCTGCGTTGCTTCAGAAATCGCTTGTGCCGTATTAGCAGCCCGTGTTAGGTCGCTTGTATACAAATAATCAGCAGCAAGTGTTGTACAAAAATGAGCCACTGCTTGCGCTTGTTTTTTCCCAAGGTCCGATAGCGGGAAGTCCATTGAACCTTGGATTTTTCCTAGCCGATTCCCTTCTGATTCCCCATGCCGTATCATATATAATTTCATTGTATCCTCCTTGTTAGGGGCAGCTTCCATTGCCTCTATTCGCGCACTTGCGCCATCATTAGCCTTGCACCGCAAGTGTACCAAACATGACGGACATCCTCAATTAGTCTTTTTCTTTTAGCAAAGATGCGCTAAGATAAGGGATGGACATTAAAAGGAGATTGATGAAATGAATGCGCAACAGACCATTGCCCCTCACACGGACCCGTGGGAAGCCTATAGGGATATCGAGCAATATGGCGAACTGACCCTTTCAAACATTGAAGTTACAACGACTACGCTATGTAATATGCGCTGTGAGCATTGCGCGGTCGGCTATACATTATCGCCAAAAGACCCAGACCCCCTCCCGCTTGATTTACTCATTCGGCGCCTAGATGAAATTCCCCGCCTCCGTGCGTTTAGCATTACAGGCGGCGAACCGATGATGAACATGAAGTCAGTGCGGGAATATGTTGTCCCTTTGCTTAAATACGCACACGAACGTGGCGCCAAAACGCAAATCAATTCAAATTTGACGATGCCTCTTGAACGCTATGATCTGATCCTGCCCTATTTGGATGTCTTGCATATTTCTCACAACTACGGCAGTGTCGATGATTTTTCGCTCATCGGCTTTGCCCATTCAAAGCATAAACCGAAAGAAGAACAGCGCCATGCGATGTTTCAACGAATGATTGAAAATGCCAAAGCGTTAACGGCAAGAGGCGTGATCGTTTCAGCTGAAACGATGCTAAATAAACGGACACTTCCCCATTTGGAGAACATCCATCAGCAAATTGTCGAAATGGGCTGCCAACGCCATGAAGTGCATCCGATGTATCCAAGCGACTTTGCCAGCAGTTTAGAAGTAGCGAGCTTGGATGAGATTAAATCAGGCATCCACCGCCTCCTTGATTGCCGCAATCAAAACGTTTGGATGCTCTTTGGCACACTGCCATTTTATCCTTGCAGCCACAACGAAGACGACTTGCAGCTTCAAAAACGCCTGTACAGCGAACCGAATGTGACCGTCCGCAATGACCCCGATGGCCGGTCGCGCTTAAATGTAAACTTATTTAGCGGCGATATCATTGTCACTGATTTTGGCGACGTTCCTAAGCTTGGGAACATTCAAGACAGCCGTTTTGATGAAGCTTACGCCCGGTGGCGCGATTCAGCGATTAACCGTTCTCTCTCTTGCCATTGTCCTTCTGTGCAATGCTTAGGTCCGAATTTGCTTGTCAAAAACACCTATTACCGTGAAACCGATTTTTCAAAACGATCTGCTCGTTTTTAATTGGTGGAAATGAAGAGCGAAAACCACACTCAGATTAAAAGAAACGCTTGTTAGACGAGGAGTGCAGGCGCAAGAATAGAACAGAGGTTTATGAGCTTAGGCAAACGCCGACGTATGCGAAAAGAACCCATGCCCTTGTTATGAAAGAGGCATGGGTTCTTTTTATTTTGGTTGTGTAGAAGCCATAAACGTAAAAGAGATATTGTCTTGCACAGGAATCCAAGCACTAATGCCTTGCTCGGTTACATTCTTGACATCTAACCTCGGTTTTCCGCCTTTTATCGTTAAATACACTTCCCCATATGTGACATTTCCTTTTTCTTGGACTGCCGGAACATAGCCGTATAGGTAGCCAACTTGGCGTGATGGCACATTGTATTTTTGGTTCTTTTTCGTCCCTTGGCCAACCACTGTATCAAAAGCAAGGGGCAAGCTTGTTTTCTCAGCAGCGCTAATCATCATCATCTTTTTGACTGCCTCTCCGTTCGGTATTTTTGCGCTCAAGCCGCCTGTCACTTTTTTCTGTTGTTCTTGCAGGTAAGACATGCTCTTTGGTGCATTTCCGCCACGGTTGTCAATGTAATTTGTATTGACTTTTTGATACTCCCAATTGACTTCCGTTCCTTTTGATTGGTAAGCTAGAGGCCATTCTCCTAAGTAAATGGAAGCTCTCATCGCAAATCCCAATTGCGGAAACTGGATCGACGACTCATTCATTAGCCGGATTAAATCTGGATTTTGAATTTGCTCTTCCGTTGACCGGAGCAATTGTTTGGCAAACTCGCTTGGCTGCAAATAAGGCAAGTCTTGTGTTGCATTTTTATATGTGTTTTCTTTAGAAATGGATAAGACAGAGTCAGGAATTTTAAAAGATGTTTGTTCAGGCTCATTTGCTTCCGACTTTCCGTACGCAGGAGCCGTGATTGCCAATATAAAAGCCAACAATAAAAGCGCAATTCGTTTCATAAGAAGTACCCTCCTTCTATCGTTTGTAAAGGTATTGTTTGACATCTCTTTTCGTTTTATCCATCAAAGCCGTAAAAAAAACAGCAGCATATCGCTGCTGCTGTTTTTACCTAAGCCCGATCTATAAGAAAGAACGCCAACCGTTGCTGCCGTCCTTACTTAAAGAATCCCCTCTCTTATCTTTCGTTATTCATCTCACGCTGCTTTTTTAACAGCTTAATTTCGTCAGCAGCTTCCTTTGCTGCTTGGATCGCTTCCTCAGATGTTTCTTTCATATGGCTTGCTGTTTGTGTCAGCGTGCGCACATCTTCGGAAATGTCTTTCCAAATCGAGCGGACATCCTCCATGACTTCTTTTGCTTGCCCAACCATGTTTTCCCGATTGTCCCGCAAAAAGGCATACGTGTCCCCTGCCTGCTGCTTCAGTTCCTTCGCTTCTTGGCAAAGACGGTTTCGCCAATCTTTTTTTACAAGTACAGCCCCGATGACAACACCTGCAATCAAAATCCCCCATTTTTTGCTGGCCATTTTTATTCCTCCTTTATGTATCCTGTTTCTATTTTAAAACAGATTCTCTCGCATTTGTAAAGCTGAACCCATTCACAAAAAAATGCCAACCGCAATGGGTCAGCATTAGTTGTATGTTTGCACAAGGCAACGGTCTGTTTCAAGGATTTCGAATTTAGTGTGATGATTGCTGTTTTTTAGCTCATCCACCTGTGCAGAAAGTTTTTTTATTTGTTTTTCAAGGGCAATCAATTTTTCTTTTTCTGATTGTGTCATTGTTGGTCCCTCCCCACTTTTAGCTTGCCCGAACAAGCGCTCAATCACCAGTAAAAAAGATCCCTTTAAGTTAGAAATATTCTACCAGTGTTTTTCATTGATGTAAAGTGTCTTCCCTAAAAGGATTTTCTGCTTAACTAGACTTGGTTCGACAAATTTCATCTTTATCAAAAATTTGTAACAAATTACGCTTGTAAAATTACGTTTTCATGGTATACTAATGATAGGAAATATTCAGACACAAAAAGGGTGATCATATGCGTAAACGTCATTTAATCCGTTTTGAGGACTTAATGGCCCAAAATAGAGATGAACTTTTAAACGATCCTGAGGCTTTATCCAAAATTGATGATAAATTGGATGAACGTGCCCAAAAGAAAAACCGTTCACTCAAAAAAGCCAAACCAACTAGAACGAGCCGTTTTTAAGGCTCGTTTGAGGTTGTCGACAGAGTCGACAAAATCCCCTGGCTGATAGAAAACGCTTGTCAGCCGAGGCGCGAAACCGAGTGAAGATGCGAATAGAACATGGGTTCATGAGCATATGAATGAGGTGAGCAACGAAGGATGCGAGCGTTTTTCTACAGTCTGGAACGAGCCTTTTTTTAGGCTCGTTTTTTTATTCCCGCACCTTTTCCCTTTTTGTATATTTTTTTGGCAATCGCACAAAGTAATTTCATATAAAAAAACGGGAAGCGGGGGTCCCTCATGGATCATGTGCTGCTTGCACGCATGCTGTTTGGCACGTCAATGGCCTTTCATATTATTTTTGCGACATTAACAGTCGGCCTATCGCTAATGATTTTTTTTGCAGAATGGATGAGGGCGCTACGCAACGATCTCGATTATGCCGTCCTCGCCAAGCGGTTAACAAAAGGGCTTGCCATCCTTCTTGGCGTAGCGATTCCAACTGGTACGATTGTAGCGATTATGCTTTCCCTGCTCTGGCCAGGCTTTATGGAAATCGTCGGTCAAGTGATTGCGCTGCCATTTCAAATTGAAATTTTTGCTTTCTTTTTAGAGTCGTTGTTTTTGGCTATTTATGTATATGCTGCTGATCGTCTTTCTCCTGCTATGAGAATCATTAGTTCCTTTTTTATTGCCTTTGGCGCTGTGGCCTCTGCTGTTTTGATCACTAGCGCCCACTCTTGGATGAATACCCCGAGAGGTTTTGACATCATTGACGGCCAAATTGAAAACGTCAATCCGCTTGCGGCTGCCTTGTCGCCAAGTTTTTGGTCGACCTCGTACCACGTCGTTAGCACGGCCTACATGACAGGCGCTTTCGTGTTATGTGCTGTTGCTGCTTTTAAGTTGTTAAAACCATCCATTACAGCAGCAGAAATCCGCTACCACCAAAAAGGATTAATGTTGGCGCTCGTTTTTGGATTTTTGATGTCTGTTTGGACTGGTTTTACCGGCCATGATACAACGGTCATGCTTTATGAGGAAATCCCAATTAAATTAGCAGCAGCAGAAGGGCTTTTTGACACACAAACCAATGCACCATTGACGATTTTAGGAACGCCAAGCCCAGAAGCGAATGAAGTGATTGGCGGACTGGAATTCCCTGGACTGCTAAGCTGGCTCGCGACTGGCTCGACGGACGGGGTCGTCCAAGGGTTAAATGATTTTCCTGTTGAACAGTGGCCTCCACTTTTTGTTCATACACTATTTAACGTAATGGTCGGCATCGGTTTTGCATTGATTGCTGTTTCAGGCCTTGGCCTGCTGTTTTCGTTTTTCAGACGCAAACAGGACGGGATTCGGTTTCCGAAATGGCTTTTAATCGCACTTGTTGCTGCTGGCCCCCTTGCGATGATCGGCATCGAGACAGGTTGGATTTTTAGCTGTACTGGCCGCCAGCCTTGGATTATTTTCGGCGTGCAAACGACCGCCGAGGCAGCTACAACTTCCGGGAACCTCGGCTTGTTATTCTTTTTGTTCTCAACGCTTTACCTTGTTCTGCTTATTTTAACGAGTTTTGTTATGTATTTTTATTTCAAGCGAAATCCGCTCCGCCAAGATATGAGCGCGTTCCGTTAGGTATTAGGAGGGGTTTATGGAATCTGTCTATGTTGCGGTACTGCTGTTATGGGCATTGCTGTTCATTTATGCTGTTGCGGGTTCGATTGATTTTGGCACAGGTTTTTGGGCCATGTATTATAGCCGCCAGAATCATTATAAAGCAGCAACGATTGCAAACAACTTTTTATCGCCTGCATGGAAAGTAACAAACGTTTTCCTTGTCCTTCTCGTTGTTGCATTTGTGGCTCTCTTTCCAGGCGCAGCCCCTACGCTCGGCACATTGATGATCGTGCCCTTTTGCCTTGTCCTGCTGTTGCTTACAATCCGTAGCGCCTTTTTGGTCTACGCGTACAGCACGAAAAAATATTCGCGCATGCTGACGCTCGTCTCTGGGCTATGTGGTCTGTTCATCCCAGCCATTCTCGTCAGCATTTTACCTGCAGCAATTGGCGGATTTGTTGTCGTCGCTGGCGACAAGCAATACATCCTAGTTAACGAGCTATTTTTAAGCCCTGCCTTTTATACACATGTTGGCTTTGGCCTTGTCACCCAGTTGTTTATTTCCGCGTTGTTTATGTGCGATTATGCAAAAGAGGCTGGAGACGAGAGCACAGCCTCTTCTTACCGAAAAAACGCGATTTTCCTTGGCCCTGTTACCCTTGTTTTTGCGGTAGCTGCCATCTTTACGCTTATTCCAGAAGCGCCGTGGATGTTTGAGAAGTTTTTGTCGCTTTGGCATTGGTATACTTTATCCCTGTTTGCTTTTGCGTTAGGGTACAGCGCCTTATGGTGGCGGTCAAAGACAAGCCATCTCGGCCAACCTCGTGCCGCCTTATTGCTCATTGTTGTCCAGTTTGGTTTAGCGAGCATTGCTTATGGCAGCGCCCATCTCCCATACTTGCTTTACCCGAACGTCACGATCTATGATGCCTTTACCAATGAAACCATGTTTCGTTATTTGCTCATTGGCTTCCTAATTGGGCTCGCCATTCTCGTCCCTGTCTTTCTCTATTTTTGGCGGCTTTTCTTTAAAGATAAAGCGTACTTGCAGAGCGATCAGCACGACTATTAATAGACGCCACTGCTTATTCGAGCGATAGTGGCAATCACATCACTTAACAACAGTGGCGTCGAAATTATCGTTCGATTACCGCTCGTCTCGGACTGGAACTCCTTGAATAGGAAAGTCAAATAGCTCTGGATCGAAGTCAATGTCTTCTTCAAATGTTGTTAAAATCGAAACTTGGCCGGGCTTGCCTTGATAAAATGCATTTTCTCTTACTAGCAACCCCGTTTCAGTATCGAACCACAAATTGATTTCTACACCCTGTTCTTCTGCCTTCGCTTGCACATGATGTGCGAGGTAGCCGCTGATTTCATAAATGCCTTGATATGTAAGAGCATAGGGTGATTGCTCAGCTATTAGGTCTTCAAGTGGCTCGGCTGAAAACGGCGGAACATGGTCATCGCTAGCTGCGCTCAGTACAGCAAAGCTATCTGTGTTCCGGTACACGTTTCTTCCTTCAGGCGTTTGTGTTTCGATTGTTTCCACGCCATTCCCATGCTCATCAATGTCTTCAGATTGCTTAAAAAAGTAATCTGGGCCATTGTCAGAACGGTATACATGCAACCGCTCAAAAGCATACGCTTCCATGACAGTCCCATCTTCCGCTACTTCGTGTTTTTGCCACTCTAGGCTAAAATGCTCCAATTTTTTCTCTGCAGCAATCGCTTCCTCGATAACGGAGTCGGCTGTTATCGCTTCAACCGTTTCCGCCTCCCCTTCTTCTTCAGACAGTTGATTGTGCTCCTTTTTATCGCTTTCTAATGCCATTTCCTGATTTTCATTTGTCTCATTATCCGTTTTTTGTTTCGATGTTTCTGTATCTCCTGCACAGGCAGAGAGAATGGCAAGTGCCGATAACATCGCCATCCACTTCATTTTCATTCAAGAAGGCCTCCTCCTTTGAAGCTCCTAAGCATCGATTTCCATGTTCTATTGTTATTTTACTTCAAACCTAAGTTCCCCTTCTACTATTAATTCTTGCACAAAAAAACAGCGGAGGCTAACCCCCACTGTTTTTACTGAACAAATTGATGGCTGTCTTTTAGCACAACATCGATCGCTTCTTGCCAGAAGTCCGGTTTTGTCAAATCGACTTGTAAATGCTTTTGTGCTAGTTGTTCGGCCGTCATGCTACCACTGTCTTGCAGCAACGCAATATAGTTATCTTCAAAAGAAGCGCCTGCTTTTAAAGCCCGTGCATATAGGCCCATACTAAACAAATAGCCAAATGTATAAGGGAAATTATAAAATGGTTGTTTCGTTATGTGAAAATGCAATTTTGATGCCCAAAAATAAGGGTCGTATGCTTCCACTTTATTGCCATATGCTTCTTTTTGCGCCTCAACCATCAATTCGTTTAAACGTTCAGTCGGTACAATCCCCTGTTTCCGTTCTTCATAAAAACGCGTTTCAAACAGAAAACGGGAATGGATATTCATGAAAAAGGCTAATGAACGAGAAAGTTTGTTTTCCAGCAGATATCGTTTTAACTCTGGGCTCTCTGCCTCAGACAAAAGTGCATCAGCGACAATCATTTCGGCAAATGTAGAGGCGGTTTCGGCGATGCTCATTGGATACTGTTTTTGCGACGAAACTGGCATGTCTTTTAAGCACCAGCTATGGTACGCATGACCCAGTTCGTGAGCGAGCGTTGCCACATTGTCCATTGAGCCGTCATAGGTCATAAAAATCCGCGATTCTTGACGGAGTGGAAAAGTTGTACAAAAGCCGCCTGGGCGTTTTCCTGCGCGGTTTTCAGCTTCGACCCAACCGTTGCTAAGCGCCATTTCAGCAAATTCAGCCATTTTCGGGCTGAAGCGGTTAAAATGTTTGATGATCAGCTCACAAGCTTCTTCATACGGAATATCGTTATTAGACGTTTCGCTTGTCGGCAAAGGAGCGTTGACATCAAACAAGCTCAGTTTCTCCAAACCTAACAATTCTGCCTTCTTGTCCATGTATGGGTATAGTTTTGGCTTGTTTTTCGTAATCGTATCCCACATCGTTGTTAATGTTTCTTCGGAAATCAAATTTATGTCCAATGGTTCTTTCAAGACATTGTCCCAGCCCCGTTCTTCGTACAGCTTCAAACGGAACCCAGCAAGGCGATTTAATGTTTGCGTAAACAATGGCGCTTGCTGAGCCCATGCTTGTAGCGACGCTTCATAAGCACGTTTGCGCACGGAACGGTCTTCATTCGATAAACGGTTATGGAGTTGTCCGGCCGACAGATGTTTCACTTCCCCATTTTCTTCAAACGGGATTTCCATTCGCCCGACTGCTTCATTATAAACGGATCCCCAGGCGTGATAGCCGTCTTTAGCCAACTTGGCCGCCAATTCTTCCTTGTCTGCGCTCATTTTGTCAGCTGCCCGTTTTCTCGCTTTTTCCAACATAAAAGCTGATGGTTTCATTGCTTCTTCTTCAAGGAGAGAGGCAAAGGCTTGATCGTCAATCGGTTTCAGTTTTTCTTCAAGGAGCAAGTTTAATTTTTGCCATTTGACTTCAAGCTCTTGTACTTGCTCTTGGCGCAAACGTGCCGTTTCGTCCTTTACATTTTGTGCTAGCAAACAAGAAACAAAGGCACTCGCATGGGCAAGACGAGGAAAAATGTGTTCAATTGCCGCAACAAGCTCTTGTATGTCCACAGAAGCAGCTTCTGTTTCCTGCCAATGGTCGAGCAAACGGTTTGTTTCTTTTAAGAAGTCGCTAAACGCCTCAGACTGGCTTCCGCCTGCAAAAATCGATTCTAAATCCCATGTTATTGGATAATGCATATACAGCCTCCTGTCGTCAAATTATTTCGTCTACCGTAACAATTTAAATACTACCACTATTGGCTGCTTTTTGCACGTTAGATGGCAAAGAAAAAGCTGCTGACCATGGCGAATAGCGTTGCCACCCCGAGCAACAATAAACTTTTTTCCTGATTTGAATAGCTCGTCCAACGTCTCACTCGTACCAACTCCTTTCGTTATTGCTACTTTATGAGACGGAAGGCATGGCTATGCGAATAATTATAAAAAAACCAGCGGACTAAACAGTCACGCTGGTTGTTCGATTTAGGCGTTGTTCTCTGATCCGTGTTTCACGTATTCAGAGATGTCCATTCCAATGGCATCCGCAAGGCGTTGTCCGTAGTCTTCATCAGCACGGTAAAAGTTGCAAATGGCTCGGAGCGCCGTTTCTGGAGCAACTTGTTTTAGATCATTTGCAATGTTTTTAATAAGCGTGTCTTGGACACTTTTTGGATAGTTTCGATAAATTTTGCCCGCTTGGCCAAAGTTGTTTTTCTTTTCAATCGCAATTCGTCCAATCGTGCCATTAATAGGCGCACGGTAGTCTTCATAGCCTTCCGCTTCTTTCGGCGTATCTTGATAACGGTTCGGTTCATAATTGATCCGGTTTGTTTGCTGGCCGATCGGCATTGCCCCATCTCTTGTATTGTTTGCCTTTTGCGCAAATGGGCAGTTAATTGGGAGATCCAAGTAATTCGCACCGACACGGTATCGTTGTGTATCTGAATACGAGAAGATGCGGCCTTGAAGCATTTTGTCTTCCGATGGCTCAAAGCCAGGGACAAGATTTCCAGGGTTAAAGCCAACTTGCTCCGTCTCAGCAAAGACATTCTCAGGGTTGCGGTTTAGCGTCATCGTCCCTACTAGTTGAGAAGGAATGTCTTCCTCAAGCCAATCTTTCGTTGCATCAAGTGGATGAAAATCGAAATTGTCCAAATCGGCTGGATCAAGGATTTGTACATATAAATCCCACTCTGGATAATCGCCACGTTCAATCGCTTCGTACAAGTCTCTCGTTGCATGGTTAAAGTCATGAGCTTGTATGTTGGCGGCTTCTTCCATTGATAAGTTACGAATGCCCATTTTCGGGACCCAGTTCAGCTTGACATAAACCATATTGCCGTGTTCATTGATCCACTTGAACGCATGGACGCTTGAACCGCGCATTTCTCGGTAAGAAGCAGGGATGCCTTCGTCCGTAAATAGATGGGTAAGCATATTTGTTGATTCTGGCGTTAAGCTCATAAAATCCCAATACCGGTCAGGGTTTTGGATATTCGTACGTGGATCTGGCTTTAAAGAATGGATCACATCCGGAAATTTAATCGCGTCACGGATGAAGAAAACAGGCAAGTTGTTGCCGACAAAATCATAATTTCCTTCTTCTGTATAAAACTTAACGGAAAATCCCCGTGGATCGCGAAGCGTCTCTGGAGAAGTACCGCCGTGTATGACCGTTGAGAAGCGGACAAAAACAGGTGTTTCTTTCCCATCTTCAGAAAGAAAGTTTGCTTTTGTATAGCGCTTCATATTGTTTTTCACTTTAAATACGCCATGGGCACCAGCCCCCCGCGCATGGACAACCCGTTCTGGAATCCGTTCACGGTCAAAATGGGCGAGCTTTTCTACCAAGTGGTAGTCTTCTAACAAAGTTGGGCCATGTTGGCCAGCTGTACGCGAGTTTTGGTTGTCATAAATTGGATGTCCTTGATTATCTGTTAATCGTCGCATATGTAATCCCCCTTTTGATCAATAGGCTTTACCAATATGTCATCGTTGGCAAATGAACGATAAAACAAAACTTATTCCTTAATTGGAATCATTATCGTTAAATATAGTGTACGTGGATTGAGGTAGAAAGTCAATGTTATTTATAATAATTTTTAAGAACGAATTTATACAAATTGTAAACGTACGTTGTTTCAATTCTTTGCTCCCGTGCTTACGAAGCAGTCGCTACAGCTAGTACAAGAGCCGTCCTTTCACAATTAGCGCTTCTTACTTGAGAAACCATTTTATTCCGTTTGGCCAAAAAATATGATGGGTTTTAAAACATTTATGAGAATGGATGATAGGAGTGAGATGTATTCACAAATGATTGCTAAGTGTCAAAACGGAGATAAGGTTGTCATCACTATAAAAAACGGAAGCTGATCCGGTCAGCTTCCGCCCTCTTCATTGCCAAATTGTTGAAAAACAGATCCTGGGCTTACTTGGAATACCTCATTGCCACATAGTTCATTTACAATCCGGGCATTCCGTTCAACCGATAAAGCCAGATTGGTGGCACTTGTCCCTAACGCATGTTCGAGATTCGTTAAGGAAAACATCCGGTTTTTGCGCGCAGCTTTAAAAAGGAGTTCTGCATTACGTGTTAGTTTAAACTCGCTCTCGCCTTCCATTTCCAGCTCAGTGTGCATTGCTTCCAACCAGCGGGGGACATTCGGCTTATAGCCTGTTGCCAAAATGACTTTTTCTGTCTTGTAGGCAAACGTCTGCCTTTGTTGTGTTTGTTCTCCGATCACTTGATAGCTCCGTGGTCCTTTTTTCTCAATCGTTGTCACTTCCATATTGGCGCGTATTAAAGCAGGCGAAGCTTTTTTGGCAATGCTGCGGTGGTACAATAGGTCATAAATGTTGTGGAGTGTTTTAGCTTGCACGCCATTGCGCAAATGCCCGAGCAGTGAAAGGGTGTCCTTCCTTGTTTCATAGGGAAGTTCATGAAAATAGGAAACAAAATCAGGCGAAAAAAGCTCTTGCCCAATCTTTGATTCCTCTAGTTGGAAAAAACCTGGCGATCTTGTAAACCAGTTAAGGGTATAATGGTGATTCGGTTGGTCCTGTAAAAGGGAGTAGAAAATTTCAGCAGCGCTCTGCCCTGAACCGATTACCGTTACCGACCGTGCTTCCTTTATGTCTTTTTCATAAAAGCGATAGTCGCTTGAATGGATGATGTCTTCGTTGCATGCTTTTTCTAGGCTGCCTGGAAGAAGCGGCACACTTCCAGTACCGACAACGATATGGGTTGCATAAACCGTTTTTTCTTTTCCAGCCGCTGATAGCACGACTCGATACGCTGCTTTCTCCGCTTCATACTGAACATCCAACACCTTTGTGCCAAAATGGCAGTTGCTTAGTTGCCCTGCTACCCATTGGCAGTAGGCATTGTACTCCATTCTTGGAATATCAAAGCGGTTGAAAAAATAAAAGGACATCAGCCTTTTTTCCGCGTGAGCATAATTTAAAAATGTGTAGCGGCTCTGTGGATTGGCCAACGTTATTAAATCCGCTAAAAAAGGAACCTGAAGGTCGGTTCCATCAATCAGCATGCCAGGATGCCACAAAAAGACATCATTTTCATCAAAAAAGGCCGCATTGATATCCGTACTTTCTGCAATCATTGCTGCCAGCCCTAAATTATAAGGACCAATCCCTACACCAACAACGTCAAATATTTCCTCCATTTCGGTCCACTCCTATTTGCATATATTACGTATAAATGTATTTGCGATTTTCCCTTGCTTGTAACGAAATGGCACGTCAAACGTTGTCGATTGCTTTAAAAAGCTTTTTTGATGGGAAAAAGTGCGAAAGCTTTCATAGCCATGATAAGCACCAATGCCACTCGTTCCTTTGCCGCCGAAAGGAAGGTAGGGGTTTGCTGCGTGCATAAGTGTGTCGTTGATGCAGCCGCCGCCAAACGAAAGCTGCTCCGTAAATAGCCGTTGTACACGCTCGTTTTCAGAAAATACATAGAGTGCAAGTGGATTCGGCAATGAGCGGACTTTTTGAATTGCTTCGGCAGGCGTTTTGTATCGAAACACAGGCAAGATTGGGCCAAAGATTTCCTCCTGCATGATCGGCGCATCCCAAGGAACATCGGTTAAGATCGTTGGGGACATTAAACGCGCTTTTGGTGAAATTTGACCGCCAAGAACAATATGCCCACTATCTAAATAGCGGCGCAGGCGCTCAAAGTGTTTGTCGTTCACAATTTGCGTATAGGTTCCCTCTTTTGTCTTCTCCGAAAAAAGCGTATATGTTTGCGCTTTTAGCTGCTCAAGAAACAGTTCGTACACGTCTTCATCGACAAGGGCATAGTCGGGAGCAATGCATGTTTGCCCAGCGTTTAAAAACTTTCCCCAAGCAATCCGTTTGGCTGCCAATTTCAGTTTTGCTTCGCCATCCACAATCACCGGGCTTTTCCCGCCTAATTCAAGCGTACATGGCGTCATATGTTTAGCTGCTTTTTCTAACACGATTTTTCCGACTGCGGCACTTCCCGTAAAGAAAATAGAATTAAATGGAAGATTGAGCAGCGTCTCTGCCGTTTTCGCGTCTCCTTCTACCACAGTCACGAGCTCTTTCGGAAATGTGGCCCGGACAGCGGCAGCCATTATGCTTGAAGTCCGCGGCGTCAACTCAGAAGGCTTGAGAACCGCGGCATTGCCAGCAGCAAGGGCACCAATTAGAGGCGCAAATGTGAGTTGAATCGGATAATTCCAAGGGGAAATGATTAAGACGCTACCATATGGTTCTGTTGCTACCCAGCTTTTTGAACCGGTGTGGCTGGCAGGCGTTTTCACTTTTATTGGCTTGACCCATTCATCGATCGACTCCAACGCCAAATCGATCTCTTGGTGTAGAAAAGCCATTTCAACCATCCTAGCTTCAGGCTCTTGTTTATTCAAATCCGCTCGTAACGCTGAAAGCAGTTCTTTTTCATACGTTTGCAGCATCGTTTTCAGCTTTTGGAGCTGTCGTTTTCGATAAGCAACAGCTTTTGTAGCGCCAGTAAACACATGCTCTTTCTGAACGGCCAGCAATGTCTCATACATAACAACCTGCACTCCTTTTCACAACAACGGATTTTTTATATCTATACCCTTAAACTCCCCTTTTTAACGACGATCACTTTCGGCCATAATCGGCTTTTATTTCTCCCCACACATCCGTTTCCCACTTTAACACTGGATTATGGTTAGGGTTTTCGCGCAGCCATTTCTCCGCTCGTTCTACAAGCGACCAAATTTCTTCCGTTTCTTTTGTCCGGCTTAATGTAGAATTGGCTTTTTTCTTTTTTACCCAACCAATTGCAGTCGCAGAATCAGAGTAGACGGGCTTGTCCGTTCCTTGTACATAGGCGAGTCCATGGACAATCGCTAAAAACTCGCCCATATTATTCGTGCCCATGTTAATGGGCGTCTTTTCAAATAAAATCTCCCCTGTCTTTGTGTCAACCCCTTTGTATTCAACTTTTCCAGGATTCCCTTGGCTGCCAACATCAACGCTAACGCTGTTCCAGACAGGCGATTTTTGCGCTTTTTCTTTTGGCCTCACTGAAGAGGCCAAGCTTTTGCCTTGGAAAGCAGCCTCCGCTTCTGCAAGCGTTGGAAATGATTTAAACCTCGCCTGAGGGTACCCTTTCACTTGGGCTTCGCAGTCAGCCCATGACCGGAAAATCCCTTGTTTTCTTCCTTTCCAAACAACATAATATTTTTGCTTTGCCATTTTTGAACCTCCTTGGCTCGTATAGTTTCGGACTGCCATGGAAAACGTATGGATGGAGGTGAGGCAACTTGAAACGAAATAAACAAGCAAAAAAAACCTTGACCAATAACCAGACGCCAACTGAATCCATGTTTAATGAAGAAGTTGCAAGTGAACTTATTGATAACGGGACAAACAAATCTACAAGCAAAAAACCGAAACAACGGTAACGGTAATATTAAAGCCTAGTTAGCATACGTAAAGCCAAAAGCGGCATAGTTAGGAACGTTTGTCTCTCACCTGCATTTAGCATACTTGATTTTCCGTTTCAACGAAAGCGCGCTCCCACCACGGCGATGTATAAAATTGGATCAACCTGGCGATGATTTTGGATAAAGAGGTGAGCGAGCTTGGACATCCATATTGAACGGAAACGGACCGCTGACAAAGCAGGTGACTTCATTTGTACATCTTCGGACAAGTTATTTGTGCTTATCGTTGACCCACCAGAGCGCTACCCTTACTTATTGCTATGCCTCGACACGTTCTCAATTGTACAAAATTATAGCAGCATTCCATCGAGAGAAGAATTGGAAGAAGATATCGGGGAAGACATTAAAGAAATTTACAACCAAGAACACGCGACCATTTCGTTTTTATAATAAGAAAAAGGGCATAGGCAGCAACCTATGTCCTTTCAATCTGTAAACAACGCTCGAATATTTTGTCGTTTGCATGTATTCCAACGAAGAATGCCACTGTCTATGAACGTATTGTGCTAATCGCATCCTCATTCGCTCCACCGTCTGACAAGCGGCTTCTATCGTCCAAGCTGTCCGATTAAGCGTTCCCGACAAAACTGCTCTCTTTTTGCTTTAATTCGTCCAATAACTGTTTGGCCGCTTCCTGGCTTAACACAACGTTGCCGTTTGCAAGCTGCAAATGTTCTTCTGAAGATTCCCCTGTCACCATGCATGTTTTGATGGAAGGCTCGTACTTCCTAACAATCACACGGTCATCTTCTACATAGATTTCCAATGGGCTGCCAATATCAATTCCCATTGTTTTCCGCAATTCTTTTGGCACGACAATTCGCCCTAGCTGGTCCACTTTACGGACAATGCCCGTCGCTTTCATTCAGCATCCTCCTTATATTCAAACGATTCACATTCCTATTAAACCATGTCCTGGCGCTTCGTTCCATAACCGCCCCACTAATTTACTCGAATCGGTGCTTTTTGCTGTATTTTATGGAACTTAACGGAAATAAACTAAGCGGTAAGCATTACTAAAAACCCCTGGCATTATAGCCAGGGGCGAGTTGTTTAAGGCATGGAATCTGCCGTCTTTTCTTCATACCAGTTATCCAATACTTTCGCATCAAGCACTTGTGCTTCCACATACCTGGATTGCTTTTTTGAAAACAGCTTATGCCAGTTAAAGTCGAAGTCTTTTGCGACTTGAACAAGAGTAAGGAGCTCTTGCCAAGCGACGTAGCGCTTATACCAAAAAAATTGGGGCTGTTCGGTCATATATGGGTACAGGTCATCGAATTCAGTGTGTTTGCAATCAATCGTACGTTCAAATTGCACTTTTGCATCGCTCAACTTTTTCTCAAGATAAACATGCAATTCGTCCTTATTCACAATGATGCCCCCTCTTGCTTTTTGCTATTATAACATATTTCAAGAAAATAGGAGAGCAAATAGATTAAATCCAAAAAATTGGTCGATCAAGACAACGGCAATTGCTACAGGGACGATAACAGTCATAATCGTATGCCATAATGTAAATCCTTTTTTGCCAAGGGCGCTGCCCTCTTGAAATTCTGCTGCAAGTGTTTGCCGTTTTACTTTAACGAGCAAAAAGATGCATATGAGCAACG
Source organism: Shouchella clausii (assembly GCF_002250115.1). GTDB lineage: Bacteria > Bacillota > Bacilli > Bacillales > Bacillaceae_D > Shouchella > Shouchella clausii. The sequence continues at coordinate 4,438,150 of NZ_CP019985.1, forward strand.
AGCCAATCGGCATCAATAAATTGGATGCAAGAAAGTCAACCAAGTCGAAAAAGGGCATACCAAATAGGTGAACATCCCCCATCACGCCAAATGACAATGCAGAAGGAATGCCCATCAGCAACACAAACAGAGCGATTAACCAGCTTCCTTTTGCCCGTTTGCCTCCATCCCCTCTCATAAAGGCAGCGACTACAATTTCTAACAGTGAAAAAGCGGTGCTAAGAGCAGCGAAGAAGAAAAGCATAAAAAAGAGGACGACCACGATATCGCCAAACGGCATTTGCGAAAAAATCGCTGGCACGGCTGCAAAAATAAGCGTCGGCCCTTCGCTTGGTTCTAGACCGAAAGTGAACACACCAGGGAAGATAACGATTCCTGCCAGCATTGCGACAAAAATATTCATTACCCCTAATGTAGCAGCAGATACAGGCAAATCTTGCTTTTTTGACGCATATGAACTGAAAGTCACCATCACCGAGACGCCAATCGATAAAGCAAAAAAGGATTGGCCAAGAGCGAACAAAACTACTTCGCTTGAAAGGCTTTCCCAATTTGGCTTGAACAGAAAGGCCAGTCCTTCCTTAGCTCCATCAAGTGTGAGCGAATAAATCGACAATAGCACTAAAAGGACAAACAAAGCGGGAATCATCCATTTGCTTGCTCGTTCAATCCCTTTCTGGACCCCTTTTTGCACAACGGCAGCCGTCAATCCTAAAAACAAGGCCTGTGCACCGACAGCCAAATACGGATTTGCGATCAACCCCGTAAATTTAGCTTGGTACCCGTCTACATCAAGGCCGCCTAGCTGGCCAAATAAGGAGGAGCCTAAATAAATAAGCGACCAGCCCCCGACGACACTGTAAAAAGACAGGATCAAAAAACAAGTGACGACACCAAGCCATCCTGTCACGCTCCAGACCGAACGGGGCGCCAGCATGTTATAGGTTGAAATCGCATCTCGACCTGAATGGCGACCAAGCACGTATTCACCGATAAGTAAGGGAACACCTATCAGCAAAGTGAACGCGAGGAACAGCACAAAAAAAGCGCCTCCACCGCTTGTTCCTGCAATGTAAGGAAACTTCCATATAGCTCCAAGGCCAATCGCGCTGCCAGCCGTTGCATATAAAAAACCTAATTTTGAAGACCATTGTTGTGAAGTTGCCATGTTGTTGCTCCTTTATTACACACGATTTTTTTATCGTACCAAAGGAAGCTTTAAGAAACAAGCCTGCCCTGTTCCGAAAACTTACCGACTTTTTGGCTAACGGACGTATCCAGAAAAATGGTTCATTTTTTGTTGCTTTTATGTTTATTACGCTTTTAAACGGGTATAAAAACCTTACAGGAAAACAATGAAAAAACCCCTTCGTTGTTTTCTAAAAGCAAACAACCCTTCCCCCACTACTGAAGCGCCCTTTCCCAGGCGCTTCAGACTGTAGATAAACGCTCGCATTGAAATGCCCCCAATTTGTTAGATACTTAAAAACAAATAAGAGGGGCGTTTTTTTATGGCTAGGTTTTCGGTTGAACAAGCGCTATCTAAGTTCATAGTGTCGGCTTTATCAACAACATTCATCCTTTTTCAGGCGCCTCTTTACATTTGTGTAACAAAATAGGTGATTCGTCTCATCTTTCGACATCAATCCACAACAATTTTCCAACCTTTTCCCCTTTCTCGCAAACCGTGTCCTTGATACACTAAACGTTAGCATAGGAAATCTGGAAGAAACGTGGTGGAAATTATGTGGTCATCTTCACAAATCGGCATTGATTTAGGAACTGCCAATATTCTTGTTTACTCAAAAGAAAAAGGAATCATTTTAAATGAGCCATCTGTTGTCGCTTTAAATACGGAAACACGTGATGTTCTCGCTATTGGGATAGAAGCAAAAAACATGGTCGGCAAAACGCCAGCCCAAATCGTTGCTATGCGCCCTCTCCGTGACGGTGTGATTGCCGATTTTGACGTAACAGCTAGCCTTTTAAAAGAAATAATGCGCAAGGCGAGCAAAAACATGGGCATGGCTGTCCGCAAGCCAACCGTTGTTGTGTGTGCGCCGACAGGCTCAACGTCTGTTGAACGAAGAGCCATCCTTGACGCCGTGCGCAGCTGCGGCGCTAAACAAGTCCATATTATTGAAGAACCTGTAGCTGCGGCGATCGGTGCAGACTTGCCTGTAGAAGAGCCAACAGCCAATGTGGTAGTCGACATCGGCGGCGGTACAACGGAAGTCGCCATCATTTCGTACGGCGGCGTAGTCTCTTCGAATTCTGTTCGGGTCGGCGGAGATAAATTTGATGACGCGATTATTTCATATGTGCGCAAGCAATACAATGTCCTCATTGGCGAACGGACAGCCGAACAAATTAAAATCGACATTGGCTTTGCGCCTATTGACCATGAAACGCGGACAATGGAAGTGCGGGGCCGGGACCTTGTCAATGGTTTGCCAAAAACGATTGAATTAAACTCAAAAGAAGTTCAAGGTGCTTTAAGCGAGCTGTTATGGCAATTGCTTGAAGCATTGCGGACCACATTGGAAGATTGCCCGCCGGAACTGTCAGGCGATATTGTCGACCGAGGCGTTCTGTTGACAGGCGGTGGCGCCATGTTAAATGGCTTGCAAGATTGGATTGCGAACCAAATTGCGGTTCCTGTCCACGTTGCACCAAACCCACTTGAATCTGTCGCTATCGGCACAGGGCGTTCCCTAGCTTTTATTGATAAACTACAAAAAGCGACTTTGTAAAAGCGCGATTTAGCCAAGCTCAGGTTTCCTAAAGCCTGGGCTTCTTTTTTATTACTTGCTTCTATAGGACAAATATTAGCTTTCCTTTGTCGGTGAAAAAGCCTGTTTTGACATAACGGTCAAAACAGGCTTTTCGTTACTTGTTTTCAATTGGCTTTTTAATGATTCCATATATGATTCCAGTCACAATCGCGCCAATCACGATGGCCAACGCATATAGGCCGATGTAAGACCATGTGCTCTCATTGACTAGGAACATTGTAAAAATGCCTCCATGTGGCGCAGGGAGCTGTATATGGAACAATCCGGTTAAACCGCCAGCCACAGCGGCGCCGACAACGCTTGCCGAGATAACACGGATTGGGTCTGCCGCCGCAAACGGAATCGCCCCTTCTGTAATGAAAGAAGCGCCAAGGACATAGTTTGTCCGCCCTGACTCTCGTTGTTGCTTCGTAAATTTATGCTTCCAAAACGTTGTGGCGATCGCAATCCCTAGTGGCGGCACCATTCCTGCAGCCATGACTGCTGCCTGGGGCCCAAGGTTGCCAGCATCAATCATCGCAATCCCAAACGTATAGGCTGCTTTATTAATCGGGCCACCCATGTCAATCGCCATCATGATTCCAAGAACAGCGCCTAGAATGACCATGTTCCCTGTGCCGAGGTCGCCTAGCCAATTTTGCATTCCTGTGTTCACCCAAGCAAGGGGCGCAATTAAGTAGTACATAATTGTGCCTGTAAACAAAATATTTAGCACAGGTGTAAATAAGATCGTTTTTAACCCTTCAAGCGATTGAGGAATGCCAGACAGCAATTTGCGTACAAACAAGGCTAAGTAGCCTGCTAAAAATCCAGCGAGCAAGCCGCCTAAAAATCCAGAATTGCCATTTACGGCCATAAACCCGCCAATTAAACCAGGGGCAAATCCTGGCCGGTCGGCTATGCTCATTGCAATAAACGCAGCAAGAACAGGGATAAAGAGTGCAAATGCATTATCGCCACCAATCGCCATTAACAATTCGCGGATCGGGTTATCTTCGCCGAAAGCTGTCTCAAATACAAAGCTTAAGGCAATCAATATTCCGCCGCCGATGACAAATGGGAGCATATTGGAAACGCCATTCATTAAATGCTTATAAATAGCAGCGCCGCCTGATTTCTTCTCTTCACTTTGCTCGTTTTCGCCTTTGCCGCCACTGCCTTGGTAAACAGGTTCTTTTCCTGAAAGGGAACGATCAATTAACTCTGCTGGCTTGCGGACGCCATCTGCTACTGGAGCAATGACCACGCGTTTGCCGCTAAAACGGTCCATTTCTACCTTCGTATCAGCGGCAACAATAATGCCGTCAGCTTCGTCAATTTCCGTTGCTGTTAACCGGTTTTTCACGCCTCCAGACCCGTTTGTCTCAACCTTTACTTTATAGCCGCGGTCAGTCGCTTCTTTCTTGATCGCATCGGCAGCCATAAACGTATGGGCAATCCCAGTTGGACAGCCAGTCACAGCGAGAATGAATTTGCCAGAATCTTCGGAAGCGCTTTCGGTTTGTTCCTCTGGCTCCGCTTCTTTGTCTTCCAGTGCTTGCTTTTCATCAATCAATGCCAGAATGTCATCCAATGAAGCTGCGTTGAGCAAGCCTTTTCGAAAATCGTCGTCCATTAAATAAGTCGACAGCTTTGCTAACGTTGCTAAATGCTCATTGTTGGCCCCTTCGGAGGCAGCAATCATGAAAAACAGATGGCTTGGCTGTCCGTCCAATGCCTCGTAATCAATACCTGCTTTCGAGCGACCAAACGCAATCGCTGGCGTTTTGACAGCTGCCGTTTTAGCATGTGGAATCGCAATGCCGTCGCCGAGGCCAGTCGTACTTTGCGCTTCTCTTGCCAAAATCGCTTTTTTGTACGCTTCCGCATCGTTTAAGCGCCCTGCTTCCCCAAGCTTGGCGATTAATTCATCAATAACGGCTTCTTTCGTCGTTGACGCCAAGTCGAGAATCATTGTTTCTTTCTTGAGCAAATCAGAAATTTTCATTCCTTTGTTTACCCCTCTCTGTAAATAGTGACAGCTACCTCGTCCATGAGTGCTTCGATCGTCGTACGTTCAGCAAAGCCTGTAGAAAAGGCTGTAGCGCTTCCTGAAGCAACAGCAAAACGGAAAGCTTCGGGAAGAGACATCCCTTCCGCCGTGGCGCCGATAAACCCTGCTACAACGGAATCACCTGCACCGACGGAGTTTTTGACAGTGCCTTTTGGCGTCGTCGCCAATAAAATCGATTGCTCTGTAGCAAGCAACGCACCGTCCCCAGCAAATGTAACGAATACGTGGCCGATTCCTTTCGCCACAAGCGCCTTGGCATGGGGAACAGCCGCTTCGAGAGAATCGATCGCTTCGCCTGCAAACTCAGCCAATTCATGTTGGTTAGGCTTAATGAAATCTGGCTGTGCAGCAACTGCTTCTTCTAGCGGTTTTCCGCTTGTATCTATAAAGACAGAAACACCGCGGTCTTTGAGCAACTTGCTCCATTTCGCATATACATTTGTCTCAAGGCTTGGAGGGACGCTGCCTGCGAAAACGACCACATCGTTTGCTTTCAGTTGTGTCAACTGCTCTTCAAGTGCTGCTACATCATTTGCTGCAATCGCCGGAGAAACGCCATTGACTTCTGTTTCCACATCGGCTTTTAGCTTAATGTTGATACGGGTGTCGCCGCTTATTTCAATAAAAGACGTGTGGACACCGTCCGCCTCTACATTGGCTTTAATGTATTCGCCTGTAAAACCGCCAATAAAGCCAAGCGCTGTGCTCCGATGGCCGATCCGCTTTAGCACACGGGAGACATTAATGCCTTTGCCGCCGGGTGCTTTGTGGTCATGGGCTGCCCGGTTTACACCTCCCTTGTTCATTGAATCGAGCGCGACAAAGTAATCCATTGCCGGATTTAACGTCACTGTGTAAATCATTGTTCTACCACCTTGATTGTCGTCTTAGCTGCAAGTTGCGAAAACAGCTCTGGATGTTCTTCACGTGTATAAGAGCTTGTGATGATGGCGGCACGCTCCACATCGGCAATTTTTGAGAACGAAACATCGCCAAATTTTGTATGATCCGCTAACACATATGTTTGCCGCCCTCGTTTTAGCGCTTGTACTTTTATATAGGCTTCTTCAAGATCAGGAGTTGTATACCCATCACTAGGGGTAATGCCATTTGTGCCAAGAAACACAATGTCAAAGCGAAAGGCATCGATCGCCTCCAACGCGTTTCGGCCAACAAAAGCGTGTGTCCCTTTTTTCGCATATCCGCCAAGCACATGTGTGTCAATTTCGGCTTCAAGCAAATGGGCGATATTTGTTAATCCATTTGTCACAACCACAATTTGTTTGCCTTTCAAAAAGGGGATCATTTCATAAGTAGTCGTCCCTGCATCTAAAAACAGGCAATCTCCATCTTGTACGAGTTCAGCAGCCTGCTTGGCAATTTTTATTTTTTCTTGACGGTTTTTGAGCGTTTTTTGCGCAATTGTTGGCTCATCTCGCATTTTTTTCAATGACGTAGCACCGCCATGAATGCGCTTTAATTTATTTCTCTGTTCAAGCTCCGTCAAGTCTCGACGTATCGTAGACTCAGAAGCGCCAGTTGCTACAATTAAATCTTGAATTTTCACCACTTCATTCTTTGCGAGAAGGGCGAGGATTTTTTCTTGCCTTTCCAATGTAAGCATTTCGCACACCTCAGCTCTCTTTGCTTAGTATACAACCAAAAACATTCAAATTCAATCATTTTCACCCAAAAGTAAGCTTTTTGTTGCACTGTGCAGCTGGCAAGCAAAAAACACAGCAATCTTGACAAGATCCTGTGTTTTTGCTCGTTCGTATGATCTATTTCGACTGTAATGCTTCTATTTTCTCGGCCAGTTCTGTCCAGCGATTAAGAGCGGCCTCCAACTCACTGTCCAGCATTTCTTTTTCTTTTAGCAAATCAGCAATTCGTCCATAATCACTGCCTGCGTCGGCAATCGCCTGCTCAAGGATCTGCTGCTTTTCTTCAAGCTCTGCTATATGTCCATCAATTTGCTCCCATTCGCGCTGCTCATTATATGATAACTTTTTTTGTTCTTTTTTCGGCTGTGGCGTTGGCGGTTGTTCGTGCTGTGGCTGTTTAGTGGTGATGTCGTTTCTGCCCGCTATATAATCACTGTAATCGCCGTCATAGCGCAACAGGCGATTGCCTTCGAAAATTAGCATTCGGTCAACAACACGGTCAAGAAAATAGCGATCATGGCTAACAGCAACAACCGCGCCAGGGAATGTGTCTAAATAGTCTTCTAGTACAGCAAGCGTTTCGACATCTAGGTCATTTGTTGGTTCATCGAGGAACAACACGTTCGGTTCGCCCATTAGTACGCGCAGCAAATACAAACGTCTTTTTTCACCGCCTGACAAACGGCGAATATAGGTCCATTGTTGCGACCGTGGAAACAGAAAGCGTTCAAGCATTTGCTCAGCATAAATCGCATCCCCTTTTGTGGTGTAAACCACTTCAGCAACTTCCTTAATGTATTCCACAACGCGCAAATCGCCGTCAAGCTCTGCATCTTCTTGGCGGTAATAGCCAATCCGGACTGTTTCGCCAACATCAACCGTCCCGCTGTCGGGAGCAGTCCTCCCTGCCATCATATTCAGCAACGTTGTCTTTCCGCTGCCATTTTCGCCAATAATGCCAAGCCGTTCATTTTTTCCCATTAAGAAAGACAAATCGGAAAAAAGCATCTTTCCTTGGTACGATTTGCTAACTTGGCGAAGCTCAATCACTTGTTTGCCAAGACGCTTATGGCCAATGGGCATATCCAGCTGCCTATTGTCACTTGGGCCAGTTTGGGCATTCAGTGCTTCTACCCGTTGAATCCGCGCCTTTTGCTTCGTTGTTCTCGCCTTAGCTCCTCGCTTTAGCCAGGCAAGCTCCCGCCTAAGCAAATTTTTGCGTTTATCCTCCGCTTGCTCTGCTTGCGCTTTGCGTTCCGCTTTTTCTTCTAAATAGGTCTCAAAGTTGCCAACATACCGGTATAGCGCTCCCTCTGATAACTCAAAAATGGTATTGGCGACGCGGTTTAAAAAGTAGCGGTCGTGAGTGATCACGATCAATGCACCAGGATATTGTTTTAAATGTTCTTCCAACCATTCAACCGTTGCATGGTCAAGATGGTTCGTCGGCTCGTCGAGTAATAGCAAATCAGCTGGCTGAATGAGTGCCCGCGCCAAGGCAACACGTTTTTTCTGGCCACCTGACAACGTGCCAAGCTTCGCCGAAAGTGCCGAAACCCCAAGTTTGCTAAGAATGGTTTTCGCCTGTGTGGCCGCTTCCCAAGCGTCAACGCGGTCCATTTCATCTTGCCATTTCAGAAGCTCAGCTTGGCGCTTGTTGTCGTGTGGGTGTGCCTCTAAGTCTTGAAGCGCCTTTTCATAGCTTGCTACCGTTCGCATCAACGTCGATTCGCTCCTGTAAATATAGCGAATGGCTGTTTCGTTTTCTGGCATGTCGAGCTGTTGCGGCAAGTATTCTAGCGTAAACTCATTGGCATGAAACAAAGCGCCCGCATCAAACCCTTCGACTCCGGCGAGTGCTTTTAACAACGTCGATTTGCCAGTGCCATTAACGCCAAGCAAGCCAATTCTGTCGCCTTTTTCTAAACTAAAGTGAATCGATTCAAAACAAATCTTGTCGCCAAAAGACTTTGTTAGCCCTTCTGCTCGAAGTAAACTCATGTGCATCTTCCTTTAATGTTCTTCTTTTATCCCTTTACTACAATAGGGTGGCTTTTCGTGGAAGTAATTCGGCGAAACGATGCGATTATCAAACGATTGGTGAAAAATGTCCGTCTGCGCTGGGGACATCGGCGGGATTAGCCACGTCCAGTCTCCTGTCACGTCGCGCCCTGCTTCTGTTTCATTGCCAATAAAACGTTGAAACTGTTTTGCTGCTGTATGATGATCGACAATGCTTATGCCTTGCTCTTGATACGAATAGAGAACAGCACGGTTTAATTCGACAAGCGCTTTGTCGCGCCATAGCGATGCTTCCCGCTCCATGCTGATTCCGAGCACGGCGGCCACTTCTGGCAAGCGGTTATAGCGAAAATCATCGGCTAAATTGCGGGCGCCGATTTCCGTGCCCATATACCAACCGTTAAACGGCGCTGCGTAATAAGAAATGCCGCCAATTTCAAGGCGCATATTTGATACAAACGGGACTGCGTACCATTTAAGGTTCAGTCTAGCAAATGCTTTGTTATCAGGGTGGACAAGCGCCACTTCTTTAATAAGATGCTCTGGGATAGGGAATAGTTGAGGGGGACGTGTCCCTACCGATATGACTAGGGGAAGCACATCAAAATCGCTCCCTGCGCCAACCCAGCCAAGCTGCTTGCAAATATCCGTTAATTCAAGGGAAGCAGGATCGCCAATAATGCGGCCATCACTGCGATAGCCTGCGTAACGGACAAGTTGCGCATTCCAAATACGGATCGAGGCCCCTTGTTTGAATACCGTAATGGTTGGAATGACTTTTCCACCGTTTGTTGCATATTCCATATGCCTAAAAAGGGCTTGTGCGACCGCTTCTTCTGTATGTGCTTTCCGTTCATCAATAACGGTAAGCCGTTCCCAAAACAGGCGGCCAATGCAACGATTGCTGTTACGCCAAGCGAGCCTCGCCCCAAATGCAAGCTCCTCAGCGGTATGCTCGTATGTGCCGTCTGTACGGATCGCTTCGCAAACGTCGTGTATCCGCGCTTCTTTGCCGTCTAAGCGATGCTCCTCGTAAAAAAGGGAAAGAAACTCAACAGCCTCATCTTCCATACGATTTGCCATATTGCCGTCCTCCTAAAAAAACTGTGCAGCGTCCTAAGCTGCACAGCCTTTTCTATGCATCGGCCTTCAGTTCTTCGATGACATCTGCTTCAATCGTTTCCGGTTTTGTGGCAGGCGCATAACGCTTAATGACTTCGCCTTTTCGATTGACGAGAAATTTCGTGAAGTTCCATTTAATCTCTTCGCTCAACATTCCCTTTTTGGCCGCTTTCAAATAGTTGAACAACGGGTTGGCATGTTTGCCTTTCACATCTGTTTTCGCAAACAGTGGGAACGTAACGCCAAAATTGATTTTACACACCTGTTCCATGTCTTCGTCGGCAACCGGCTCCTGGTTTAAAAATTGGTTGCTAGGAAAGCCGAGCACATAAAAGCCTTTTTCCTTATAGTCATTGTACAGTTTTTCAAGCCCTGCAAACTGTGAAGCAAAGCCGCATTTAGTGGCAGTGTTGACAATGAGCAATACATTGCCTTTGTAAGTTGATAATGACACCTCTTGGCCATCACTCGTCTTAACCGAATAATCGTACACAGACAAACGGGTTCTCTCCTTTATTTTTTAGTATACTGCGGTTTGGCACCGATTAAAACCCATTTGTTTGACCAGTCGAGCAGCAGCTAAATCGTCCCCTCTAAAAACTGCCATCGATTTAAGGGTTGCGTCTGGCAAAATCAACAAATCGGAAGCGGTCAGCACGGTGGCGCGACTCTGTGTACTGGAAAGGCACGGCATTGTCAAAATACGTATAGCTTCTGACAACGACTACGCGGCCGCTTTCATCGAGGTCAAGCATGGCCTCGTCTTCCTCCGTCGCCGCTTCAACGACAATTTCTTTTTTGGCAAAGCTGATGGCAAGGCCTAATTGCTTCTCAATGTAGGCATAAATGCTGCCCGCACAAATGTCTTTCGTTAAACCAGGGACAAGTCTGGAAACAAATGTGTCCTTATCCAATATAATCCGTTCCCCATCAATGAAGCGAATTCGCTCCACTTGCCAAACTTGCTCTCCTGTTTCAATTTCCAACTTCTTTGCCATTGTTTCATCTGCTTTAGCAGCTGTAAAGCAGACGACATCGGTCTTAGCTTGCAAACCAAGCTTTTCATTTAGTTCTTGGAAGCTTGCAACCCCTGAAACCGGGAAATCGAGGCGGGCGACATCGAGTACAACAGAACCTCTGCCTTGTATCTTTTGAATATACCCGTGTTCTGATAACATTTTCAGTGCTTTGCGAATCGTTTCCCTTGATGCTTGGAACATCTCTGTCAGTTCGTTTTCAGAAGGCAACGTTTCGCCAGGAGCATAAACACCGCTATTGATTGCTTGTGTGAGCGCTTGATAAATCGATTGAAACTTGTTTTTCACGTGCTTCTCTTACTCCTTCAACTGGAATGCCACCGTTTCATAAGGCTTGAGCGAAAATGTTTTTTCCAGTTTTCGTTTTTGGTTGTAGTTGCCTATTAACTGCGTCGCTTTTAATGATACCAGATCTTCTGGGCATTCAAAATCGCAATTTACAGGGTAAAAATTTGAAACAACAAGGAGTTTCTCCGTGCCATCCGTGCGCACGTATGCAAATACATGGTCATCTTCAGGCACAAGCAAGCGGTAATCACCTGTTGTCACGATTGGCAGCTTTTTGCGCAGCGCAATGAGCTTTTGATAAAAATAAAAAATCGAATTCGGGTCACTGAGCGCTTTTTCGGCATTGATCTCCTTGTAATTGCTGCTCACCTTTATCCATGGCGTTCCCGTTGTAAAACCGGCTTGCTCGCTTGAATCCCATTGGACCGGCGTCCGCGAGTTATCCCGTGATTTCTGTTTAAGGATCGCGAGAATATGTTCTTCAGGCACGCCCTCTTCTTTTAAGCGATCGTAGACATTCAATGACTCTACGTCGCGGTAATCGTCGATGCTTGTAAAATTCGGGTTTGTCATGCCGAACTCTTCACCCTGATACACATACGGCGTCCCTTGCATGAAATGGATTGTCGCAGCCAACATCTTCGCTGATTGGTTATGGTATTCGTGCTCATCGCCATAACGGCTAACGACCCGCGGCTGGTCGTGGTTGCACCAAAACAACGCATTCCATCCTCCGCCCTCATGCATGCGGACTTGCCATTCCGATAAAATTTGTTTTAGCGCTTTAAAATCAAAATCAGCAACAGCCCATTTTTCTCCATTCGGATAATCTACTTTTAAATGGTGGAAATTAAACGTCATAGACAGTTCACGCTGCTTTGGATTTGAATAGCGAATGCAGTCTTCAATCGTCGTTGAAGACATTTCGCCAACGGTTAGGCTATCATACTTGGCTAATACTTCTCGGTTCATTTCCTGCAAATATTCATGGACACGGGGGCCATCTGTGTAAAATTTGCGGCCGTCACCTGGCGCTACTGACCCATCATCATCAGGGAAGCGTTGGTCTTTTGATATTAAGTTAATGACATCAAGACGGAAGCCATCAATGCCTTTATTAAACCAAAAATGCATCATCTCGTAGACATGCTTGCGCAGTTGTTCGTTTTCCCAGTTTAAGTCTGCTTGCGTAACGTCAAACAAATGCAAGTAGTAATCACCTGTCGCTTCATTGTATTCCCACGCAGAACCGCCAAACTTCGATTGCCAATTTGTTGGTGCGCCTCCGTCTTTGCCTTCTTTCCAAATATAAAAATCACGGTACTTCGCCTGTTTGCTTAGCTTCGCATTTTTAAACCACTGATGTTCAGTCGACGTATGGTTAACAACCAAGTCCATAATTAGCTTCATTCCCCGTTTATGGGTTTCACTCAGGAGTTTTTCGAAATCAGCCATCGTCCCATAGTCTTCATGGATCGCATAATAATCGGAAATGTCATAGCCATTGTCATTTTGCGGTGAAGCATAAATAGGCGTTAACCAAATGACGTCTATGCCTAGTTCTTTTAAATAGTCTAGCTTTTCAATGATCCCTTGCAAATCGCCAATGCCATTTCCCGTCGTATCGTTAAAGCTTTTAGGGTAAATTTGATAAACTGTACTTGTTCTCCACCATTCCATTTGTGTTTATCCACCTTTCTCTGTCTCTATTTACCACCAGTTTAGCACACTTGTATATACAAGTTCAAAAAAGGAACTGCTAAGCAGTTCCTTGAGGTTGTCGACAAAGTCATAACCGCACTCAGATTGTCTTAATTGTCTTCTTGCAAACTTTTTGGATGACGGAGTCTGCCGTATAACAACGTAATGAGGAATGGCAGCACAATCACGATCGCCATGCCAATAAAGAATGGGATCCAGTCTGTTGGACGAATCGATACAAAGCCAGGCACGCCCCCTACGCCGATCGAATTGGCGATGACGTTTTGCATGGTAATAAACATACCGGCGATTCCAGCACTTACAATTGCCGCAAAAAACGGGAAGCGGAAGCGCAAGTTGACACCGAAAAGGGCTGGTTCTGTAATGCCGAGCCAAGCTGATAAACCTGATGTCCCTGCTAGCCCTTTTAAATTGGCGTTTTTGACGACAAAATACATCGCAAACGCAGCTGAACCTTGGGCAATATTAGACAGCGCCAAAATTGGCCATAAGAACGTGCCGTTGCCTGAACCAACGAGTTGCAAATCGACAGCAAGGAATGTATGGTGCATCCCCGTAATGACAAGGGGGCCATAAATAATCCCGTATAAGAAACCTGCAATCCAAGGCAGTGTCGCAAACAGCCAAATAAAACCATCAGCAATCCAATTACCGATTGCAAATGTAAGCGGCCCTACTGCAATAAATGTAATGAAACTTGTTATGAGCAATGCTAACGGAGCGACCGTCAGTAAATGGAAAGCATCTGGTATCCGTTTGCGCAAGAACAGTTCCAACTTCGCTAAAATGATCGATGCCACAAATACAGGAAGCACTTGCCCTTGATAGCCAAGTTTATTAATTTCAAGACCAAATAAATTCCAAGTTGGGATTTCCCCCGCCTCACGGGCAGCGCCATAATCCCATGCGTTTAACAAAGCAGGATGGACTAGAATTAGGCCCATCACAATTCCAAGCAATGGGTTGCCGCCAAAACGTTTGACTGCAGACCAGCCAATCAGTGCCGGCAAAAATGTGAACGCTGTATTAGCGATAACGTGGATAATATCGGCAAAATCAGCCCACTGTGGATGAACGTCAATAATGGACGCTCCTGTGTAAAAGATATCATTCCCCGTTAAAATGTTGTTAATGCCCATTAACAAACCAGCTGTGACAATCGCCGGCAAAATCGGGATAAAAACATCCGCCAGCACTTTAATTGCCCGTTGCAAAGGGCTTCCTTTTTTGGCGGCTTCCGCTTTCACCTCGTCTTTGCTTTGCTCCTCGCGCCCTGTTAGAGCCATCAATTCCTTATATACTTTGTCTACAACACCATTGCCAAGAATGATTTGGAATTGGCCGCTCGCAGTAAACGTTCCTTTAACTGCTTCAATGGCTTCTAAGCCGCTTGTATCTACTTCGTTTTCATCTTTAAGCACAAGCCGAAGCCGTGTTACGCAATGCGTTGCCGAAGAAATATTTTCCTCGCCACCTATAGCGGCAAGAATCTGTTCCGCCGTTTCACGGTAGTTAATTGCCATCTGTTGCTCCTCCTCTGTCAGCGTTTTCAAAACGCTCATTTTCCATGTATCCTCGGAATTTGTATATACAAATATGGATGATAACGCTTTAATGATAACCTGTATATACAAATTCGTCAATAGGTTCAACTTGGCCTTTAGCCAATTCCACTATCTATTTTGAGCAAAAGTGCTTTATTTTACTTCTGAGAAGTTAAAAAAACAGATCCTATTCGGTTTTGCCTTAATATACATAGATTCCGATTCCATGGTACAATCGACTTTATGATAAGGAGGGACTTTGAAATGAATCATGATCCACACTTGCATCCATACCCATCAACTCGAATGCCTGTTTATGCAAAAAATGGAATGGTGGCGACATCGCAGCCTTTGGCAGCACAAGCAGGGCTAGAGATTTTGAAACAAGGCGGAAATGCGATTGACGCGGCGATTGCGACTGCTGCCTGTTTGACCGTTGTCGAGCCTTGTTCGAATGGGATCGGCGGAGACGCGTTTGCGATTGTATGGACGGAGGGCAAACTCCATGGCTTAAATGGGAGCGGTCCTGCCCCTGCCTCGATTAGCATCGACAAAGTAAAACAAAAAGGGTTTGAGGAAATCCCTAAATATGGCATGATCCCTGTAACTGTGCCTGGCGCTCCTGCAAGTTGGGCAGCGTTGTCTGAACGTTTCGGCAAGTTGCCTTTGCTTGATGTGTTACAGCCTGCCATTCGCCATGCTGAAGAAGGGTTTGCCCTCTCCCCTACTGTTGCAAGACAATGGAAAGCAAGCTATGACAAATTTAAAGCGGAGAACAAATCGGAAGAATTTCAAGCTTGGTTTGAGACATTTGTTCCAAACGGCCACTTGCCAAAGGCAGGAGAGATTTGGAAATCGCCACACCATGCCGATACATTGAGAAGCATTGGCGAAACCAAAGGAGCTTCCTTCTACAAAGGGGACCTCGCTGCAAAAACGGCTGCTTTTTTCGAGAAACATGGCGGCTTCTTATCGAAAACCGATTTGGAAAATTTCCAGCCAGAGTGGGTGGAGCCAATACATGTGAACTACCGTGGCTATGATGTGTGGGAAATCCCGCCAAACGGCCAAGGACTCGTAGCTCTTATGGCACTGAATATGCTTAACCAAGTTGATATTGGTGATAAAGAAGCGGTAGACACGTACCATATGCAAATTGAAGCAATCAAACTGGCGTTTAGCGATGGCCAAAAATATATTACAGATACAAACAATATGAGTGAAAAAATCGAAGACTTATTGAGCGATACATACGCTAAAGAACGGCTTCGCCTCATCTCAAATGAAGCAATGCTGCCAACTGCCGGAAAGCCTAAGGCAAGCGGCACGGTTTACTTAAGTACAGCCGATGCTGACGGAAACATGGTCTCATTTATCCAATCCAATTACATGGGCTTTGGGTCAGGGCTAGTTGTGCCTGGTACAGGGATTGCCATGCAAAACAGGGGACATAATTTTTCGATGGATCCAAACCACGACAATTGCTTGGCCCCGAATAAACGGACCTATCATACGATTATCCCTGGCTTCCTCACAAAAGATGGGAAACCAATTGGCCCATTCGGAGTGATGGGTGGCTTTATGCAGCCGCAAGGACATGTCCAAGTCATCATGAATACAATTGACTTTCAACTGCATCCACAAGCAGCGCTTGATTCACCACGTTGGCAGTGGGTCGAAGGCAAGAACATTCTATTAGAGCCGACATTCCCTCGCCATATTGCGGAAGCGTTGGCCCGTAAAGGCCATAACATTACAATTGCCAATGACACGATGCCGTTCGGACGGGGCCAAATCATTTGGAAAGACGAAGAAAAAGGCACCTATGTAGGAGGAAGTGAGTCAAGAACAGACGGGGCGGTTGCACCTTGGTAACACATTAAACAAAACTGCCAGCTGGCTGACAAACATAAATGTTGTCGGCTGGCTTTTTCTATTTCTGAAGCTCCATATTTTGCCCGTTTTTTGTTGTCTCCCTATTATCCCAATACAAAGAAGCTAGTCATTGCTCTACACTTGAAAGTAAGCAGGTTGCTGCAAATAAATTGGGAGGCGATCATATGAAACAATTGGGAATGGGCTTCTGCTTCACACTCGGGCTGCTTGCCTTCGGGACAGAGGACACACTCGCACAAGAAGAACTCTCGCCAAAACGGGAAATGCGTGCAGTTTGGATCGCCAGCGTCAACAACATTGATTGGCCGTCGCGTGCTGGCTTATCGGCTGAGCAGCAGCAAACAGAGTTTGTATCTATGCTGGATGAAACAAAAGAAATGGGAATGAATGCAGTCGTTGTCCAAGTAAAACCGACAGCAGACAGTTTTTATCCATCAGAGTACGGGCCGTGGTCTGAATATTTGACAGGACAACAAGGCCAAGACCCCGGTTACGATCCCCTCGCCTTCATGGTTGAAGAAGCCCATAAACGCAACTTAGAATTCCACGCATGGGTGAACCCGTACCGGATTACGATGAACCATACAGACATCAACCGTTTAGCCGACGGCCACCCTGCCAAAGAACATCCAGATTGGGTCGTCGCCTATGGAAACCAACTTTATTTTGATCCAGGCTTGCCGGAAGTACGGCAATTTCTCGTAGACGCTGTCCGTGAAATCGTCCAGAATTACGACATCGATGCGATTCATATGGATGATTACTTTTACCCTTACCCGATCGCTGGCCAAGACTTCCCAGATGATGACTCCTTTGCGGAACATGGTAGCGACTTTACAGACAGGGGAGATTGGCGGCGCCACAATGTGAATACGCTTGTTGCCTCCCTCCAGCAAGCAATCAAAGACGAAAAACATTATGTGAAATTTGGCATTAGCCCATTCGGAGTCTGGCGCAACAGCAGCACCGACCCAACTGGTTCTCATACACGAGCCGGCGTAGAAAACTATGATGATCTTTACGCCGACACCCGCCATTGGATCCAAAACCGCTCCGTCGATTATATTACTCCGCAAATTTATTGGAACATTGGGTTTGAGGCGGCAGCGTTTGACATCCTTACAGATTGGTGGATTTCAGAAACAGCGGGTTCCCATACTCATTTTTACGTCGGGCAAGCCGCATACAAAGTAGGCGTCAATGATGTACCGGCATGGCATGACCCTGAGGAATACCCAAGGCAAATTGCTTATATGCGCGAGCGCCCAGACGTAAAAGGCAGCATCCACTTTAGCTTAAAAGACTTGCGTGCCAACCGCCTCGGCGTTAAAGACCGGCTTACAGAAACAGAATATCAGCGCCCGGCGCTGATTCCAGAAATGCCGTGGCTGGCTGGAACTGTGCCGAAAAAACCGACAAACGTTGATTTAGTGAAACAAAAGAATGGGACTATGCTCACCATCGCTGATCCTAAAAATGAGCATGCGGCTTATTACGCCATTTACCGATTTGACGGCCAAAAAGCCGGTTCTTTGGAAAGCAATAAAAACTTAATCGCCACTGTCCGCAAAGATGGACAGGAAACAACGTATACGGATCACGAAGCAGCGGCAAATCAAACGTACACATACGTCGTCACTGCGTTGGATCGCCTTCATAATGAAAGCAAAAACGGCAAGAAAGCTAAGCAAAATTAGAGGTTGCTTCCCCCTTTTAAAGGGGGAGTGGTCTTATTTAAATATCCAGCTTTCTCCTGGACGCATCAGCGCGTTTAAATTTAGCTTTTTGCAAATGGTCACATAATGCAACGAGGTAAGGAGCACAGCGCCCATATTCATTCCTAATATGATGCCGTCCATTTTCAAGCTTGGCATCGAGCCAAGGGCAATCATGAGGCAAAACGAAACGGTTGTCGCGTATAACGAATGCAAGAACGCGTCCTTGACTAAGCCGATGCCAATTAAATAGGCTTGCAGCGGCGTTGAAAAATAATGGAATAAGAAATAAGGGATCAATACTTGCAAGTAGCCTGCTGCTGGAGAAGGGCCAAAAAAAGCGGTTGTAATCGGTTCTGCAAAGAAAAAGAAGGCGAGCACGACGGGTGCACCATAAACAACTGTTACGAGCAACGACAGCCGTAAATAATGATGGAGCACATCGTAATGGCGTTTTGCATAAGCATCCGATACGATTGGAATGAGCACAACTAACAAGGCGTGGGCAATAAAAGCTGGAAAAAAGCCGATTGTAAAGGCAATGCCAGACAATTTCCCATACTGGACCATGGCCACGCTTTCGATCATGCCTGCATTGGACAATGCTTTCGTAATTAAAAAAGGTTTAATCGCAAATGTAGCGGAGTGAAAAATGCGCAAACCTGTTGTTGGCAATGACACTTGCAACAGTTTTTGATAAACCTCTTTTTTGGGCCCTTTTTTCTGGACATGTGCTTTTTTCGTCTCTCGTATTTTGCCTATAAATACAATAACCAAATAAATTAACACAAACAGTTCGCTTAATTTTAATGCTAGCAACGCCATAAAAATAGCGATGTTGCTTTCAAAGGAAAACAATTTAAACACAATGAGCAAACCAGCTAATTGCGTCGACCGCTTCAATAAATTGGCCACAGCAATTTTCCCTGTTTCCTGGGCGCCCATCAAATACCCTCTTGCCACTGACGAAAACGTAATGATTGGTACGAGCAGCACCAACATCCATCTGACGCCTGCATGATAAGAATGAAGCACACTTAAATGGGGCAATACAATCAAGGCACCAATCATGACGGCAAGAGCACAAACGAACGCGAGCTGCAGCGCTTTGCCGAGTACATGCCAATGGTAAACAGGTTCTTTCTCGGCAATTAACTTAGATACAGAAACGGGTAATTCAATGCTTGCAAGGACGACAACAAATAGCATTGTTGGCAAGATCGCCATGTACAAACCGAACGCTTCATCGCCGAGCTCTCTTGCCAATACAACGTTGATCATAAACTCCAAACATTCCCCTACAAACGCCGCAGCGCTCAGCACGAGAACCCCTCGAAAAAACGTATTCACCGTTCATCTCTCCTTTTTCTCTCTATACAGGCTATGAGACAAGTTTTTAAAATATGGGTATGTTTTTGAAAGCATAAAAAAGGACTGCGCTCGGGTGAGTGCAGTCCTCTTTTCGTTATTAATCATCCCATGTGCTGGCATTTTTTAAACCGGGAATGTTTTTGCTTTTAAAAACAGGATTTTTGCCTTGTTGACGTTGGCTCTGGTAATCCGAAATAACCGCAAACGAAATCCCGCCGATTAGCAGAATCGCCATTAAGTTGACCACAGTCGTAAAGGCCATAAACACATCAGCTAAAGACCAAACGAGTTCAATCGCAGCAAGGGAGCCGAAAACGACCATAGCGACGACTAGCAAGCGGTAGACTTGCAGCCAAATGGTCCCCTCTTTAATGAATGCTAAATTGGTTTCGCCATAGTAGTAGTTGCCGACAATCGAAGTGAACGAGAAAAAGAAAATCGCAATCGCAATAAACGGCACAGCCCAACTGCCAACGAACTCGCTCAATGACGCTTGTGTTAAGGCGACGCCATCTACCCCGTCTCCAGCGGTTTGATAAACATCCGTAAGCAAAATAACAAAAGCAGTCGCAGAACAAATGATAATCGTATCAAAAAACACACCTAAAGATTGCACGAGCCCTTGCTTGACTGGATGGGATACATCGGCTGTCGCGGCGGCATTAGGGACACTTCCCATTCCAGCTTCATTGGAAAACAATCCTCGTTGCGCACCGACAAGGAGCCCGGCAAAAATGCCGACTGTCGCCTCTTTCAACCCAAAAGCATGACCGATAATAAGGGCAAACATATGGGGGATTTCTTGGTAATTGCTGACAACGACAAAAAAGACGACACCAATATAAGCAACGGCCATAATCGGCACGACAATTCCTGAAAAGACGGAAATCGAACGAATGCCGCCAAAGATAATAACGCCCACTGCAAGAGCAATGACGATGCCGACAGTTAGTCGGTTTAGCCCAAATGCTTCATCCATAGCAATGGCAATCGTATTTGCTTGCAGTGAATTAAAAATAAACCCAAATGTGACAGCAATTAATAAAGCAAATATGACGCCAAGCCAGCGTTTGCCAAGGGCCTTTTCAATATAATAGGCAGGGCCGCCACGGAACTGGCCGTCGCGCCTTTCTTTGTACACTTGGGCAAGCATGCTTTCTACAAAGCCAGTAGCCATGCCGATGGTCGCAATCACCCACATCCAAAAAATCGCGCCAGGGCCTCCTGTTGTAATCGCAATCGCCACACCTGAGATGTTTGCTGCGCCTACTCGCGAAGCGGCGCTAATACAAAACGCTTGAAAAGCAGAGACTTCTCCCTTCCTCTCCTTTTTCTCGGTGACAGCTCGAAACATTTCAGGAAACATCCGGATTTGCACAAAGTTTGACCGGAACGTTAAGTACAGGCCAACGGCAACTAAAGAAAACACGAGAAAATAGGAAGTAATCCCATTCATGCTATCTACGATTTGTTGAACAACTTCCATAATAGCTCCACCTTTGCTTCTCCCAAAAATATGGTTTTTTCCTTAAGCATCATATCACATTTTTTGCTATTTAAAAGAAAACGCCCTATTTAGACTTTTTTCGAATCGTCCAAAAGGGCCTTTTCTTCAAAGCCATAACTCTTGATTGGAAGCAGTCACAGCCTGAGCTCCCGCTTTAATGGCTTGCTTTGCATCTTCCATCGTCTCAATTAAGCCGCCAGCAATGACCGGTATCCCCGTTTTCCTATGGACACGGCCAATGTAGTCGGGCAAAATGCCAGGCAAAAGTTCGATCACATCAGGTTTTACTGTTTCAGCAAGATGATAGCTCGTTTCAAGCGCAAGCGTGTCGAGCAAAAAGACACGTTGAATCGCAAGAATGCCATTCTTTTTTGCAATCCGAAGCATATCGCCCCGTGTTGATATTAATCCAGCTGGACGAATCACTTGGCAAAGAAATTCAGCAGCAGCCTTATCGCTTTTTAAGCCTTGGATTAAATCAGCATGGAGAATCGGTTTTTTATTTCCCTCGCGTGCTCTTTTTTTTACGGACGCTAGTTTAGACAAGTGCAAATCCAAGACAACGAAATATTCATGGCTGCTGTTCATAATAACCTCGAAATCTTTCATTGTCTTGATTGCTGGTAAAATCGTTTGGCCGCCAAACATCGCTTAGCCGATATCCTCAAGCGTGTGTATCCGCCATTGTTCTGCCAACTCAGCCTCGTAAATGGCCCGCTGTTTGTCACTCCACTTTAAAACAGAAGCCATTGCCTCCACAATCTTGTCTTTATAAGCGTTGGCTTTGTCAATATCAAAGAGCATATAGGAAGAGCGGCGTAGTAAGAAATCGACAGGCGTGAGCGCCATTTCATAGGCCATCGCGTAACGGAGCGACGCCCATACCGCTTTTGGAAGCCCGTATTTCTCTGCTTCCCCATCATTTAGAAACGCAAACACGTGCGTGACATTTGAGCCGTAACGTGTGACAAGTTCAGCTGCTTCTGCCTCTTCTAAGCCAAGGGTTTTTCCAGCTTCAATATGGGCAGCATTAAACATGTCGAGCTGGTCCGATCCACCTACTTCTCCACCTGATAAAACAAGTTTTTTTGTCTGGCACGGTTTATAGACAGCACCTGTTTCTTGTTCAAGTTCTTTGGCGACGATTGAGACAATATTGTCGGCCATTTTTCGGTAACCAGTCAGTTTGCCGCCTGCTATCGTCATAAGCCCGCTGTCTGAGTGGAAAATTTCATCTTTCCGTGAAATATCGGACGGGCTTTTGCCTTCTTCATGAATGAGGGGCCGCAACCCTGACCAGCTCGACTCAATATCGGCATTTGTGAGCTGATATCCTGGGAATAAGGCATTAGTTGCTTTCATAATATAGTCGACATCTTCTTTCGTCACACCAGGTTCCCGTTTATCGCCTTCATAATTTGTATCGGTTGTGCCTACATAAACTTTTTCACCGCGCGGGATCGCAAACATCATGCGACCATCGCCAAAAGGCGTGTCAAAATAAAGCGCTTGGTTTAAAGGCAATCTTTTTTTGGATAATACCAAATGGACGCCTTTCGTCAAATGGATCGTTTTTCCGGTCTTTGAGCGGTCTTGCTCACGCAAATGGTCGACCCATGGCCCCGTTGCATTGACGACTTTTTTGGCCTGGATCGTAACAGCTTCGCCAGTCAGCAAATCACGGGCGATGACGCCAGTAATTTTCCCTTGGTCATAAATAAATCCTTCCGCTTTTACATAGTTCGCTAATTTTGCGCCTTTTTCAGCTGCTGTTTTCGCAATTTCAATCGTTAAGCGGGCGTCGTCCGTGCGGTATTCGACATACATACCGGCGCCGCGAAGGCCGTCTTTTGCCAAAATCGGCTCTTTTTTTAATGCATCTTTCGCCTTCATCATCGTGCGCCGTTCTGCTTTCTTGACGCCTGCAAGTCGATCGTAGACAGCAAGCCCGATTGACGTTGTTAACGCATTAAACGTACCGCCTTTGTAAAACGGCAACATCATTCGCACTGGCTCTGTAACATGGGGTGCATTTTCATAGACGATCGCCCGCTCAGTCCCAACTTCCGCAACTAGTTTTACTTCAAATTGCTTTAAATAACGAAGGCCGCCATGGATCAATTTTGTCGACCGGCTTGACGTTCCTGCCGCAAAATCTTGCATTTCAATCAAGCCGACATCGATCCCTCGTGTTGCCGCGTCCAAAGCGGCCCCTACTCCAGTAATGCCACCGCCAATAATTAACAGATCTAACTGTTTGTCTTCCATGGTTGCGATTGCTTTTTCTCTTGTCTTTGCTGAAAACGCCATCTCGATTCCTCCAATATTTGAACGGAAAAAGGGACCACAACAAACAAAACAGGCCTTTTGGCGCCTATTGAATGCTGTGATCCCTCAAATCCTCAGATCCGTTCATTAACTTACATTCATTATAGCGCACTTAAGCCGCTGCGTAAACATTTAGCTGTTTTCCACTCAGTGTTCCCTGCTAACGCCTCTTTGAAACCATAGAAAAAAGCAAACGCACAGGCTCCCGAAGGAAAAAACACCTGTGCGTTTTAGCTAAATGGAAAACCATATTGGCTAGTTATTTTGTCGGCTTAAAAGCCATTGTTGCCTCAATCGCTGTTTTCCAGCCACCATAAAGCTTTTCCCGCTCTGTTTTTTCCATCTCCGGCTCAAACGAACGGTCGATTTTCCATTTGTCGGCAATTTCCTGTTTGTCTTTCCAAACTCCGACAGCCAAGCCAGCCAAATAGGCCGCGCCAAGTGCAGTTGTTTCATTAATGGTTGGACGTTCAACAGGAGCATCGAGCAAATCGCTTTGAAACTGCATCAAAAAATTGTTCTTCACCACACCACCATCGGCACGAAGCTTTTTCGACTCTAAGCCAGAATCCGATTCCATTGCCTCCATCACGTCTTTTGTTTGGTACGCTAGTGCTTCTAACGTAGCGCGGACAATGTGTTCTCTCGTTGTTCCTCTTGTCAACCCATACATGGCACCACGTGCATCGCTGTCCCAATAAGGCGTTCCTAGTCCGACTAATGCAGGAACAACATAGACACCCTCCGAAGATTCAATCCGCTTTGCGTATGCTTCGCTATCCTCAGCACTCTCTAGCAGCTTGATGCCGTCGCGGAGCCATTGAATCGCAGAGCCAGCAACAAAAATGCTTCCTTCTAATGCATACTCTACTTTGCCATCAATCCCCCAGGCAATCGTCGTGAGCAAGCCATTCTCTGATGTAACGGCTTCATTGCCTGTGTTCATTAAAATAAAGCAACCTGTTCCGTATGTGTTTTTAACCATACCTTTTTCAAAACAAGCTTGGCCAAATAAAGCAGCACTTTGGTCACCGGCGACGCCAGCAATCGGTACCTGCTCCCCAAAGAAATGGTATTCCACCGTGTTGGCATATACTTCTGAAGATGACTTCACTTCAGGTAGCATCGCCTTAGGGATATCTAAAATCCGTAGCAACTCTTCGTCCCACTGCAAATCATGAATGTTATACATAAGCGTCCGTGCCGCATTTGAATAGTCGGTTACGTGAGCTTTGCCGCCGCTCAATTTCCAAATAAGCCATGAATCAATTGTGCCAAAGAGCAATTCGCCGTTTTCAGCCCGCTCCCGAGCGCCTTCCACATGGTCCAAAATCCATTTTACTTTTGTCCCTGAAAAATAAGGGTCAATCAGCAAGCCCGTTTTGCTGCGAAACGTTTCATTGTGCCCTGCATCACGCAATGTTTTGCAAATGTCTTCTGTTTGCCGCGACTGCCAAACGAGCGCATGGTAAACCGGCTTGCCTGTTTCTTTGTCCCATACAACCGTCGTTTCCCGTTGATTCGTAATGCCTATCGCTTCAATTTGCCGCGGTTCCACGTCTGTTTCTGTAAACAGGCCGGAAATGACAGAAAGCGTCGAGTTCCAAATTTCATTTGCATTGTGTTCCACCCAGCCTGGATGGGGAAAATACTGTTTAAATTCCTTTTGTACTGTATGGACGATTTCCCCTTCGTGGTTAAATAAAATCGACCGTGTGCTCGTCGTTCCCTGGTCAATTGCCAAAATGTATGTTTTCTCCATCCGTTAATCCTCGGACCTCCTTGATTTTTCGGTTGCATGTTCCCTTTTATTTATTTACCTGCCTGTTACCTTCTTTAAACAAGTCTATCCTCATTTCTGAATATTGCTTACAAGAAGCTACAAAGTTTTATTTGTCGTAAAGGGGGAGCATAATATGGACACATGTGCCCTTTTTTGGTTTGCTTGCATAAGAAACGTGGCCGCCCATCATTTCGATCATGCGGATGGAGACCATTGTTCCGATGCCTGTACCACTGTCTTTTGTCGTAAAATAGGCAGTGCCAATTTGTTTTAATTGCTCTTTTGTCATGCCAACCCCTGTATCCTCAATGGTTAGCAGCAGTTTCTTTTTAGCGGTTTTATCCAATTTAATCGACACCGATCCATTTGGAGGCGTTGCTTCGATGCCGTTCTTAATAAAATTGAGAAGCGCTTGTTTAAGCTTATTTTGGTCAGCCCATACCCAAAGCGTTTCTTCGCTGCTTTCGACAGACAACTGGACATGCCCTTTTGCAGCATAGGGCCTCAGTAGTGAGACAACGGAATGAACCGTTTCTCCTACTGAAAAAACACGTTGTTGGTCCATTTTAGGTTTTGCTGCACTTAAATATTCATTAATGATCGCTTCCGCCCGGTTCAATTCGCCGACAATTAATGCGTGGTATTGGTTTTTCTTTTCGCCTTCGGCCATCAGCTGGACAAAGCCTTTCACAACGGTTAGCGGATTTCTAACTTCGTGGGCAATCGTTGCCGCAAGTTCATTTAAGCTGTTGTACTTTTCGGCACGTAGCGATTCGGCAATAACTCGGTCTCTCTCAAGCAATGTTTCATATAGATAAGTAATTAAAAACATCGCACCAACGCCAAAAATCGCATAATAAACGGCCACTCCCCACATCGCAGGCAAGTAGCTATCTGTGAATAGCCACTGCATAATGATCAGCGATAAAGTTACTTGGATCAGCACTGGCCATAATGACACGAGGCTGACAAACTTGAGCCTTGGCCATTTGCTTGGCAACTGGTAAAACCTATTCGTAAAAATCGAAAACAATAAGGCACTTAGCAAAAAATGCACGAGGGCAAAACCGGTAAGGTCGCCGCCTACGATCAAGCGAAAAACGGCTGAAACGGCAGTTACGCCCCAGCCCGCCCGTTTGCCACCATATAAAAACGCGAGCAAAATGGGAATATAGCGTAAATCCCAGAAAACGTCTCCTTGGCGGATGGAAAAGGACATGCATAAAATCACAGCGCCACTCATGAAATGGAACATCGTAAGCGAACGCTGGATTTTCCAGCCCCCTTCGGCTTTTAAGCTATAAATGATTAAGGGAACCATAATCACAAACACATTGATAAGAAGCTTTTCAATAACCATGCATCCCACGTTCCCCTCGCACCATTTCTCTGAACTCATTCGACACTTTTCGGGGCAATCCTGCTTCTTGCTAAAATTTACAGGATTGCATCCATTTGTTTTGTTTGTTGCATCTCGTAATAAAACCCTTTTGTCGCCATCAGTTCATGGTGGCTTCCTACCTCGGTGACCTCTCCTCCCTGCAAAACAAGAATTTGGTCAGCGGCTTCAATCGTATTTAAGCGGTGGGCAATGACAAAGCTTGTACGCCCATGCATCAACCGTTTTAACGCTTCTTGGATCTTCATTTCCGTCACCGTATCAATACTGGATGTCGCTTCATCCAAAATCAGAATCGACGGGTTAGCAAGCAGCGCTCGGGCAATCGACAATAACTGTTTTTGCCCTTGGCTAATGCCGCTGCCATCTTGCAAAAGCATCGTATCGTATCCATTTGGCAAGTGGGAAATAAACCCATGAGCATTTGCCAACTTAGCCGCTTCTTCCACTTCTTGATCCGATGCCTCAAGGCGACCGTAGCGGATGTTTTCACGAATGGAGCCTTGAAACAAAAATGGATCCTGAAGAACAACGCCCATTTGCGAGCGTACATCGTCTTTTTTCAAGTTAGCAAGATTGTTTCCATCGATAAAAATCGCTCCCTCATTCACTGGGTAAAAACCAAGCAGCAAGTTAAGGATTGTCGTCTTCCCAGCTCCAGTAGGGCCGACAAAGGCAATCGTCTCCCCTGCTTTCGCAGTAAAGGAGACATTTTTGAGCGTTTCTGTAGCGCCATAGGAGAAACAGACATTTTGAAACGAGACATTTCCCTCTATTTGCTTGACCGTGATAGCGCCTGCTTGATCCGCTTCAGGCTCCTCATCGATTACCGCAAATACACGCTCCGCACCGGCTAGCGCTGATAAAACCGCATTAAACTGATTGGCAAGATCGTTTAGCGGCCGTGTAAACTGACGGGAATACTCGACAAACACGACAATCACACCAACCGTTACCCCAGCCGCTCCATGAACAGCAAGAAACCCACCAATCCCGGCAATAACGGCAAAACTGAGATTGTTCAACACATTCATTAGTTTTGGGATAAAACCAGAATAGACTTGCGCCCAGAAACCAGCATGACGCAACGCGCCATTATGTTCCTCAAACGCTTCTATAATCGTGTCTTCACGTGAAAAAGTTTTAACGACCGATTGGCCAGCAATGGTTTCTTCCGAATAGCCGTTAAGCTGTCCTAAGCTTTTTTGCTGCTCTTTAAAAAACACTTTTGTTCGCTTTGTAATCCAACGCATTCCTAAAACCATTAATGGCACAATGAATAAAGTGATCACTGTAAGCAAGGGCGACAAGTATAACATGACAGCTAGAATGCCAATAAAGGTGACGACACTTGAAATGATTTGCACAATGGACGAGTTCAGCGTCGCAGAAATATTCTCAATGTCGTTTGTCATACGGCTCATCAAATCTCCGTGCTTGTGTTTGTCAAAAAAACCGATTGGCAACTTTTGCAATTGGGCAAATAAATCTTTACGGATCGCAAACACAGTCGCCTGTGCGATTTTGACCATCATAAAGTTTTGCAAAAACGTTGATATGCTTAAAGCGGCGTAAGAACCAAGCAAAAAGAGCAATATGATCTCCAAACCGTCAAAATTAGTAGGAATGATATAGTCATCAATGACAACGCCGATTAAAAAAGGGCCGGCCAGCGTCAATACAGCGCTGGCAAAAACAAGTGCCATAACAAGAAAAAGCGCCCCTTTTTGCCTTGCCAAATAAGCGAAAATTCTTTTGGCCGCTCCTTTCCCATCCTTGGCCGTCTCCGGCCGTCCTCCAGCCCTGGCAGCGTGTGGATGTTGGGGCTGGCTGCTTGTTGCCTGAGACTGGCGGGACGCGCGCCAATTGATGGTTTTATAACGAAATGGCTCTGTTAATGCGGAACGAAGCCTCATCCTCACGCCTCCTTGCCATATTGCGACTTATAAATTTTTTTATAGAACGGCGATGACCGCAGCAACTCTTCGTGGCTGCCGAAGCCAACCAGTTCGCCGTATTCAAGCAATAAAATCCGGTCTGCCTGAATCGCCGTTGACAATTTTTGTGTAACCATCATCGTCGTGCATGGCTGTTGCTCTAACGCCGCGAGAAAACGGGCTTCTGTTTTCGCATCAAGGGCGCTTGTGCTGTCGTCAAGAAGCAACATTTTCGGCTTGCCTAGCAGGGCACGGGCAATGGAAATCCGCTGTTTTTGACCTCCTGACAAGTTGACGCCTTGCTGGCCAACAATCGTGTCGTACCCATCTGGCAAACGTACAATCGCCTCATGAATTTGCGCTACTTTAGCAACTGCTTCTATTTCTTCAGCGGATGCTTCTGGAAAGCCCCAGGCAATGTTTTCGCGGATCGTCCCGGAGAACAATCGGACCGCTTGCGGGACATAGCCAATTTGCCTGCGCAGCTTTTGAACTTGCCACGCCGTAACAGGCGTTCCATCAATGCGAACCGTTCCTTTGGTCGGTTCATAAAGTTTTGGGATGAGCTGGAATAAAGTAGACTTTCCAGAGCCTGTTTCCCCGAGGACGGCAACTGTTTCATTCGCCTTTACAGCGAAATCGATGTTTTTCAACACAAAGGGAGCCCCCTCTGCATAAGAAAACGATACATGCTCAAAGCGCAGCTCCCCTTTCATAGCCGGGGGCTCAGGCTTTTCCTCGCTTTCCTTCAGTTCGTCATCAGGTTCTAGCAGCACTTCCTCAATTCGCGTTGCCGAGGCTCTAGCCCGGGAAAAGACGATGATAATCATCGAAAAAACGGTTAAAGCAGAAGTAATTCGCGTTGCATAATTGACAATCGCCACAACATCGCCAACTTGGGTCGCACCATTACCAATGTCAATGCTTCCAAACCAAAGCACAAGCAAAATCGAGCCGTTCATTAAAAACAGCAAAACAGGCAATGTTAATTCCATTAGGCGAAAAGCTTTTACCGTCCGGTCCATCAGATTGTTGCTTTCCCGAAAAAAACGCTTCGCCTCCTCGGCTTTGCGCACAAAAACGCGGATCACACGAATGCCAGTCAAATTTTCTCGTACCACATGGTTCACTGAATCGACTTTTGCTTGAACGTCACTAAAAATATGTACGCCTTTTTTTAAAATCCACATTAAAAAGAGGATGATCGGTGGAATCGTAATGAATAAAAACAATGCTAAACGGGCATTGACGGCAAATGCCATCACGCATCCGCCAACAATAAGCAACGGTGCTCTAGCCATAATGCGTAGGCTCATGAAAACCGTATTTTGGATTTGTGTTACGTCATTAGACAACCTTGTCATCAAAGAGGATGTTTCAAATGGCTGCAATTTTTCAAGGCTCGAACGCTGGATCGTTTTAAACATCGCATTGCGGATATCAAACCCTGTGCTTTGGCCGGCGTGGCCTGCATAAAAGGAGTTTAGCACGCCGGCTATAAACGCTAATAACGAAAGGCCGACCAGTACGCCCCCCCATACAAAAACAGTCTTTAAATCATTTTCGATAATCCCGTCGTCAATGATCCGGGCAAGCAAAAGCGGTTGAATGAGTTCCACAGCCAACTCAAGCAACATAAAAGCAAAAGCAATCACTGCTGCTGCTTTATAAGGAAGCAAATAGGAAAAAACAGTTTTCACAGTAACGCCCCTCTTCCTGCACCAACCACCACAGTTCTTATTTTATATTATTTTCCTATCATAGCTTATTTTTTGTCTTCGTTCTATTATATTACCCTATAGCCGAAAGCAATATCGCCCATTCATTTGTTCTAACTGAATGGCAAGGTGCCC
The DNA here is from genome assembly GCF_002250115.1 of Shouchella clausii. GTDB lineage: Bacteria > Bacillota > Bacilli > Bacillales > Bacillaceae_D > Shouchella > Shouchella clausii. The sequence continues at coordinate 4,468,186 of NZ_CP019985.1, forward strand.
GCAGACTGAACGTCCTCTACCGTTGTTGTTGCTTTGAGTAGGAAGCGCTAAACTGTTTTTATAAAGTGAACAGTCTTCCTGGAAATAAAAAAACTTTCTGGGGAGATCCCGCAGAAAGTTTACGCTGCAACGAACAACGATAAGGTTATTTTGCCTACTAAACTATGCTCCCGCCGACATTGCAAGTAAAACAGCTCCTACTACACCGACCACAAAAACGGCTGAAAGGATTTTCACAAACTTTGCGTTCACTAAAGTCACTCCCTATTGCAATCTAGCTTGAACGAAAGAAATTAGCCGCTTAACCAAACAGCTCGACGTTATTTGACACTTTTCTTAAGTATACAACGGCTAGCACTTAGAAACTATGTAAATTTATCTTTATCATCTCCAAATTTAGCAAAAAACGTTCGGAAACTGACAGCTCCTTCCTTTTAAGCAGGACTTACTAACAGAAAGATCGTATGTGAACATCTTCATAATGAGCAAGACACCTGCTTTCCTACTGACATATAGCTAGCAAAAAAGACGAGGTGTCCGCTCATTGACAATCAAGTAGCCAAGATCGGGGACAACTCACCGTCATACCAGACAGTCAATTCATGAAGGGCCCGTGTGCAGCCAACATACAATAGTTTTTTATGGAGTTCATCACAAGGGTAATGGTCGTTTGTCACATCAGCTAGTAAGACAGCATCAAATTCAAACCCTTTTGAAAGATAAACAGGCAAAACAGAAATGCCGCCCTCATACCTTTCTCCTCCCGCTATAAGCAAATGGGCATTAAGACCCGCTCCTTGTAGCTGCCTGCAAATGGCTTTGCTTGCTCTTTCCGTACGTGTAAGAATAGCAATGGTTTGTGTTTGTTTATCCTGCATCGCCTTTACCCAGTGCGCAACATGTTCTGTCGGCCTCTGTTCCACCACCACGTCTTGCCCGCTGCGAAAAACAGGTTTTGCTGGCGCAGGAGCGAAAGCCATTTGCTGAAGAATCCGGTTCGAAAATTCAATAATTTCCATTGTTGACCGGTAACTCCGCTCCATTTGTACATAGGAAACGTTGTTAGCAAATACCTCTTCAAAGGCTGCCCAGTCGGAAATCCCTTCGTCCCCGTGAATCCCTTGGGCTAGATCCCCTAATATCGTAAATCCTCCTGCGCGTGTTCGCTCTTTTAAAACAGCTAGCATAAAAGGGGATACATCTTGCGCTTCATCGATAACAACATGGTCGAAGCGAGCGTCGCGCTCAATTCCGTAAAGCTGTTGGTGCATGTACACAAGTGGAGCTATATCTTCGTAGCCTAACAGCCTCTCTTTCAGACCAACAGGTACTGGCAGTTGCTGTTCTTTTAAAAAAGCGGTGTACAACTTAGCAAGATCAGGCTTGGGCCAGTAGGAAAGAAAGGAGCGCAAACGTTTAAGCGCCTCCGACTTAAAAGCCTGTTGTTCTTTTTTGTCTTCAAAGCGCTTTGCTTCGATCTCAATCCATCGTTTTGCGCGGGCATGAAAGCGCTCCCGTCGTTTCATTGGCGGCGAAGCGGCAAAATCTTGCTCAATCCACTGTTTCATTGTTTCTTTGGCCAGCACGCAGCCGTCCCATGGGCAAAAATCTTTTTTTGGCACCCTCTCTCCTACATAAGCATCGATAAAATGACGCAATTGCTTTTGGCATGCAAGCGAACCTTTATAAGCAAGCACATCTTCTGAATGCTGATCAAGTTTCGATTCAAATTGATTGGCCAAGCGTTTTTTCGTGTCATGAAGCTGGTAAGAAGAACCAAGCACCGACAACCCCCAGTTGGCAAATGTACTTTGGGCAATCGTTCCTACTCCGAGCTCCGGCAGGACGTGTGAAATATAATCGAGAAACATCGCGTTTGGCGCAAAAATCACCATTTTCTCAGCCCGCAACTGCTCTCGAAATTCATACAACAAATAGGCAAGGCGATGCAAAGCGACTGTCGTTTTCCCGCTTCCAGCAGCTCCTTGGATAATAAGCGGTTCTTTTATTGCATGGCGAATGATCGCGTTTTGTTCTGCTTGAATAGTCGCGACAATGTCTTTCAATTTGTTGTCTTTTTGCTCGCTTAATTTATATAACAAAAATTCATCGCCGCCGCTCATTTCTTGGCCTTTCACATAGCTATCCACGACCCGCTGCAGACGACGATTTCGAATCACAATGTTTCGCTTCAGCAAAATTTCACCTTCGACAACGCCTTCCGGTGATTGATAGAAAACATCTTCCTCACTTCCTGTAAACGAATAAAACAGCGAGGCAACCGGCGCGCGCCAATCAATCACGAACGGATCGCCGCTGTCTTCATTGTGAACGCCGACTTTTCCAATATAGAGCGCTTTTGTTTCCTGGTCCCACTCACAGAAGTCGAGCCTGCCAAAATACGGTTCTTGTCTAGCTGAATGAAGGGCTGTACGGAGATGTTCACGCCTATCTTCCAGCACTTGTTCCGTAAAATCACTACCGCGGTAGCGCGGCATCTGCTCCAACTTATCGCCTAGTTCATCCAGTTGGGCAAGCGTCGCTTGCAACTGCGTCTCTTCGGCTTCAAATATGGACATCGTATCACTCCTCATAAAAGTTCTTCTCTATTGTCGCGAAAAACGAAAAAAAAGAATAGACTTTTTCTTTTCGTTTTGGTAAGCTTTATATAGTTCAAGTGCCAAAAATAAATATCCCATTATATGGAAACCTTCACCAAAGATTCGCTCTTTTGGTGAAGGTTTTTTGTATGTTGTCTGATGATCTTCCATTGTTTTTTAAAGCACGTTTACAATAAAAACATTGATTCTATAAAATCCGTGTTTGCTTTTCCTCTATAATAAAATGGGGTTTGTTTGTAAAAAGATCGATCGATTAGGAGGCTGATACCAGACATAACAGGACTTTTGCCGTATTCTTGTCGAACAGCGATTGAACAACTAAAAAGTGGCTTTACGACTCTTACTTCAGCTTTCTGATTGATACAATCGCACTCGTTGTCGAAAAAACGATTCTTGACGGTTTCACAAACAAATTCTACAATTATCGAGAAAGCTACATTTTTAACGAATAATTAGGGGGACAATCACATTGAAAAAGAAAGTTTTTGGCTCGTCACTTGTAGCTGTTACTGCCCTTGTTCTTGCCGCGTGCGGCGGAAATGACACGAACGCAGGTAACGGAGGCGACAGTGAGGACGGCTATTCGCCAACAGATGTTCTAAAAGTGCAATTTGTTCCATCACAAAACGCTGAAAATCTTGATGTGATTGCAGCGCCGCTAGAAGAGCTGCTCTCAGAAAGGCTAGATATTGACGTAGAGGTGTCTGTGTCGACAGACTATCCATCTGTTGTAACAGCGATGGGTTCAAAAACGATTGATGTCGGTTTCTTGCCGCCAAATGCCTATGTAACAGCCAATGAAGAAGGCTATGCAGATGTACTGCTCCAATCGTTGCGCTATGGTGTAAATGAAGAGGACGGATCGCCAACGGACGAGCTAGTTGGCTCGTACAAATCTCAATTTGTCGTGATGGCAGACTCTGATATCGAGTCGCTTGAAGATTTAGAAGGCAAAACAATCGCTTTCCAAGGCGCCACTTCCTCAGCAGGATATGTATGGCCAGCAGCTTCTTTGCTTGACGCAGGCATTGACCCGCAAAATGACGTAAATGGCGTCGAATTTCAAGGGCACGATGCTGCGCTTATTGCGCTTCTTAATGGTGAAGTCGACGCAGCCGTAACTTTCCAAGATGCACGTAATACGATTAAAGAAGAATTCCCTGATGTGTGGGAGCAAACCCGAGTTGTAGCTTTAACAGAAGACATTCCGAATGATACCGTTTCCGTTCGCTCTGATCTGTCTCAGGAGTGGCGAGACAAAATTGCTGATGCCTTTATTGATATCGGCGAAGATCCAGAAGGGCGCCAAATCATTTTTGATATTTATTCCCACGAAGGGTACGAACGTTCAGAGGACAGCAATTTTGACATCGTCCGTGATTATGCGGAACGAATCCAACAACCATAAGGATCAATAGAACGTTACTTTCATTTATTCATAGCGAGAGTCCGCCTTGCGGGCTCTCCACTTATGTATTGTATTGCCATTTCCCTATCATGATCAGTTTATAAGAGAGTTGGGATACCGATGATCGAAATAAAAAATGTATCGAAAACATATCCAAACGGGACGAAAGGCTTAAAAAATATTGATTTAACGATTGAGCGCGGCGAATTTGTCGTCGTCGTCGGCCTGTCGGGGGCGGGAAAATCAACATTGCTTCGTTCCATTAACCGTTTAAATGAAATTACTGACGGCGAAATTCTCATTGACGGCCTATCCATTACGAAAGCAAAAGGAAAGGAATTGCGGCAAATACGGCAAAGAACGGCGATGATTTTTCAGAGCTTTAATCTCGTAAAACGTTCCTCTGTCTTGCGCAACGTGCTGTCAGGCCGCGTCGGTTACCATGGAACATTGCGGACCGTTTTAAATTTATTTCCTAAGCAGGATGTCGAGCTTGCCTTGCAAGCGCTCAACCGTGTCAATATCCTTGAAAAAGCCTATTCCCGAGCAAGTGATTTGTCTGGCGGCCAACAACAGCGTGTAGCAATTGCTAGAGCACTTGCACAAGAACCGAGCGTCATTTTAGCAGACGAACCAACTGCTTCTCTCGACCCATTGACAACGAAACAAGTTATGGACGATTTAAAACGGATTAATAAAGAAGACAAGATTACAACGATTGTCAACTTGCATTTTATCGATTTGGCGCGAGAGTATGCGACACGGATTATTGGCCTCCGGGCTGGCGAGGTTGTATTTGACGGTCCTGTCTCAGAAGCAACAGATGAAAAATTTGCTGAAATTTACGGGCGCCCGATTCAAGAGGACGAGCTCTTAGGGGAGGAATTGGATGAACCAGCAAGCGAACCTGCCAGTCAATAAGCCCCCCCGGACAAAGCTTTATATGACATTGTTGCTGCTATTTGCCCTTATAGGCGCGAGCGCTTGGTACATAGATGCAAACCCGCTCATTATTTTAAGCAAGTGGCAAAATGTATTCGAACTCGTCTTTAAAATGTTTCCACCTGATATGACTTTTTTTGTGAATGCGACACAGGCAATGCTTGATACGATCCGAATGGCATTAATTGGTACGACGATAGGAGGAATTATCTCCATTCCGATTTTATTCCTTTGCGCACACAATATTGTCAATACGCCTTGGATTTACCAACCTGCCCGGATTGTCTTGAATATGCTGCGGACAGTGCCAGATTTGTTGCTCGCCGCGATCTTCGCCGCCATTCTTGGTTTCAACACATTAGCCGGCGTAGTGGCGCTCAGCATCTTTTCAATCGGGATCATCGCCAAGCTTTCCTTTGAGGCGGTGGAAAACATTGACCAGGGGCCGTTGGAATCGATGACATCAGTTGGCGCCAACAAAATCCAATGGATCGTCTTTGGCGTCGTTCCGCAAGTGTTGCCTCAATTTACGTCCTATGTTCTATACACATTCGAAATTAATGTTCGTGCCGCTGCGATTTTAGGGTTAGTTGGAGCTGGAGGCATTGGACTTTTATACAAACAGGCAATTGGCTTTTACAATTTTGACCAAGTATTGGCGTTAATCCTTTATACATTTTTAGTTGTATTGCTAATCGATTTTATTAGCTTAAAAATTCGGGAGCGTCTCATATGAGTGATTTAAGAAGCACAATCGAAAAGCCGAAAAAGCGACGGATTAAATCAGCCGCGATTATTCTTGGGCTGTTGCTGCTTTACATTTGGGGCTTTGGCGGCATTGATTATAGCGGGATTACGAAAAATGCCTGGGTGATTACAGGCGCGATCATGGACGGATTTTTAAATCCTGATTGGTCTTATGTATACCGCCCAGGCGAAGTCGATTTAATTTCAAATTTGCTTGAAACGTTTGCAATTGCTCTAGTTGGCATTAGCCTCTCTGTCGTTCTTTCTTTTCCAATTGCATTTTGGGCAGCGAGAAACTTAAGCGTGAAGCGAATTGTCTCAGGATCAGGGAAGTCCTTTTTGAGCTTTTTCCGTACATTCCCTGATATGGTCATGGCGTTGCTATTTATTGCGATTGTAGGCCCAGGCCCGTACGCTGGAATGCTCGCCCTTGGCTTTAGTGCGGTCGGCATGCTTGGCAAATTATATGCCGAAGAAATTGAATCGATTGATCCTGGCCCTGCAGAAGCGCTCGTTGCCGCTGGGGCAAACAAATTGCAAATTCTTTGGTTCGCGGTCGTTCCCCAAGTGTTGCCTGGCTTTATTTCTGCGACATTGTATCGTTTTGAAATCAATATGCGCTCGGCTTCGACACTTGGAGTGGTCGCTGCTGGAGGGATTGGCACGCCGCTTTTGTTTGCCATTCAAGGCAGAAGTTGGGACCGTGTCGGCATTATTTTGATTGGCTTAGTCGTATTTGTGTTGATCATTGATTTAATTTCTAGCGCCTTGCGCAAAAAAGTCGTGTAATTTTCAGTTTGACGCTTGTTAGCTAAAACGGAGATCCTTTCCAGTCTGACCGATGTGAGCTGGCATGCATGATTCTTTTGAGGAGGACAAACGTTGCCATCGATTTTATTTATTGGCGCTGGCCGCATGGCTGAAGCAATTTTTTCGGGGTTGTTGCGCCAGCCTAAACAACCATTTGACTCAATTTATGTCACCAATCGCACGAACAAAGAGCGCCTTGGCGAGCTAGCACAACGTTATGCCATTACGCCAGTTGACAAACATGGAGCGATTGCCGCAAAGGCAGATGTCCTTCTGTTAGCGATGCCACCGTCTGCCCATGGAGAAGTCCTTTCCGAGTTGGCCCCTATGATTCGCGACCAACTCATCATCACCGTTGCCGCTGGGATTGGGCCGAGTGACATGGAAGGACAATTGCCGGAAGGAACAGCGGCGGCATGGATTATGCCGAATACGGCGGCACAAGTTGGCGCATCGATCAGCCTTTACGCATTCGGGAAAAACGTATCTGGGAAGCAAAAGCTGCTAGTGAAAGAGATTGTTCACGCCATCGGAGCAGGGGAAGAGCTTTCAGAAGAGCAAATTCATAATTTGACCGCCATCACAGGCAGTGCGCCAGCTTTTGTCTATGAATTCGCGCTGCAACTTGAAAAATTGGCTTCATCCTACGGCATCACCGATAAACAAGCGCGACATTTGGTGGAAACGATGCTTGCCGGCAGCGTAAAGATGTTGGAAACGGGCGCTCCCCCACAAGAACTGCGTGACCAAGTGACGACGCCTGGCGGTGCGACTGAAGCAGGGCTTGTTTCCCTTGGCAACGACCAATTTTCCGCGATGCTTGAACGTGCGGTTCACGCTGTGACAGACCACGCAAAAAACAGAAATTAAACACTACATGGATCTTTACAAGAAAGCGCCCGATAATGGACGAAAAACCGCTGATAGCAAACACTGTTATCAGCGGTTTTTATGCACTTTTTTTAACTTGACGATAACATTAAAGTCCTTTATCCTCTCTAAAAACAATCCGGTTTCGCTTTAAATAGACGATGATCAATGCCAATACTGCTAGTTCGGCGAACGGGATGGATAGCCAAATCGCATTGACGCCAAATACAAACGGGACGGTAAGGAGAAACAGCAACATAAATAGAATCTCTCTGCCCGCGGTAATCCACGTCGCTACTGCCACAGAACCAATTGATTGAAAATAACTCATTAAGACAAAATTAATCCCCATGACAAAATAAGCAATGAAAAACAAGCGTATCCCAAGGGTAGCCATTTCCTTTACTTCAGTGGGAAAATCACCAAATAAATGGACAATCGGTGTAGCTGCCACTTGGCCAATTAAGAAGCAAGCCGCCCCAGCGATAAAAGCAGTCCTTATAGCAATTCGCATAATCGCCCGTTTTTTCGCGGCTTCCTCTGCTCCGTGGAAGTAGCTGATGATCGGCTGAATCGCCGATCCCATTCCTAAGAACATAAGCAACATGACGCCATGAACATAATTTAAAACAGAAAAAGCCGCTACGCCCACTGTGCCCGCTAAACGGGCAAACATAATGTTATGTGAAATCGTAAATACAGAAATGCCTACTTCAGCGAGAAAACTTGGGAAGCCAAACGTAAACGCTTTGACCATTAAAGGCTTTTCAAATCTAAATTTAACAAGTTTAAGATTGCTTTTTTTCGTAAAAAAGTGGGAAGTGAGCACAAGCAACCCTAGTGTTGCCGCCAAAATCGTACCAAAAGCAATTTCCCGAACACCCATATCAAATACATATAAAATCATATAGTTGATCCCTACATTGGAAAAAGCGGTTGTCACAAGCGCTGCCATCGCCAAGTTTGGATTGCCGTCATTTCGTACAAAAATGCTAAATGCATTTTCCAACGTAAAAACAAAGCCAAACACTAAAAATACATTCATATAATCAGCGGCAAACGGAGCCGTTTCATCATTGGCGCCTAACGCATAAACGAGCGGTTCATGGAACATCCAAGCAATCAGTCCAATGATAAGCGTGCCCACCCCAATTAAGACAAGCGAATGCGTAAAAATAAACCGGGCACGCTCCGGTTCTTTTCGCCCCATGCTCTGAGAGTACAGGGTCGCACCGCCAATGCCAAGCCAAAGGGACATCGCGACAAAAACGGTGTATACAGGTCCAGCAATATTAACACCAGCAAGAGCGACTGGGCCCAATTTATTTCCAACCATTATTCCATCAACCGCTAAGTTGACAGCCATTAAAATCATCCCAACCAGTGAGGGGATTAAATAACGGATGAATATTTTCCCTATTGGTTGTGTGTCTAAAGGATTTTGTGTATGTTCTGTTCTCATTGTCCTTCACCTACCATAATTCCTCGCCAAAAAACAGCCCACCCAGCAGCCGTCTTTTTCTTGATTCTTTCTTTGTCTGCCCCATATACGAGCTCAATAGCTAAAGCATCCAACAATGCCATAAAAGCAAGCGTCGGCGTTTCCGGGTTTTGGCTGCCGATTCGTTTCGCCTTTATCGCCTTCGCAAACAACTGATAGATGAGCCTTTCAATTTGCTCCTCATTGCGCATAAAAATTTCCTCAACTGCATCATAAAGATGAACAGGTGGGAAAAACGAAATCCGCAACCAGAAGAAAAACCGTTCATCTTCCTCTACAAGTCGTTTATGTTCAGACACATAACGGAAAAGTTGTTGTTCAAATGCTTCGTCTTCGAAGTCCCCGAGCAGCTGCCTTTTCATATCCAATTCCAACTCAGCCACATCATGAACGACTTGCATAAACAAATCGTCTTTCCCGTCAAAATACGTATAAATGCTCTGTTTTTTTATGCCCGCTTCATGGGCGATTTGCGCCAACGATGCACCTTCATAGCCATGCCTTGAAAAAAATTTAAACGCGGCCGTTTTAATGTCTTTTGCTGTCATTTCCACCCCACCTTCCGAACGTTCGTCAGGTAATTATAGCAAATGCGGCTCGGAAAGAGTAGTTTTATTTTTTAAGAGAACAAGCCAGCTTGGAAGCACAATGCATCCAAGCTGGCTTGTATTTTCTAGGAAAGGTCGATTTTTGTGATTGTTTGCCCTACTAGATCGATATGAAAAACTTCGGGGCACTGCATTTGTTTCCATTGCTGAAAACCAAATTGTCGATCGATTGCATGCAACAGCAACGAAATTAGGTTTCCATGACTAACAATAACAGTCGGTTCTTCTGTTTTTGCGGCTTCCTCCACAACGGCCAATATCCGCTTCTTTGCCTGATTGGATGACTCGCCACCTGGCCATTTTTTGTCCATGTCGTAAAAACTGCTCTCTAACAATTCCAGCCAATTGTCTGCCGGTTTCCCGCATAAAACCCGTTCCTGCAAACGTTGGTCTTGCTTTATATGAAGCGCTAATTTTTCTGCGGTTGGTTTAGCGGTCGCCACTGCACGGGCAAATGGGCTTGAAACGATATGTTTAATGCCTTTTCGATGAAAAAAATTAGCTAAGCGCTCAGCATCGCTTTCCCCCTTCTCTGTTAAGGGAGCATCGGGCTGTTGCCCAGTTGCCTCGGCATGCCGAACGATATATAAGGATGATTTCAGTGTTAACGCCTCCTTTACAACGCTCTTAAACTCATGGGAAAATAATGAAAAAACAGACAAGGAGTTTCCCTATGCACATCCAACTGTCAGATGGCTGTCTCGTCTATGCTCATAAGCGTGGCACCGGATTACCAACACTCTTTCTACATGGCGGCCCTGGATATTGGAGCGGCTCTTTTGAACAGCTTGCTGGCCCCATATTGGAGAAAACAAGAACAATGATCTATCTTGACCAACGAGGCTGCGGTCGTTCACAACATGCGCCTTCGTCTACCTACCGTTATGACCGCTTGCTTACAGATATGGAAGAAGTCCGCCGTTTTTTTGGCTTTCACAAGTGGAGCGTGTTCGGTCACTCGTTTGGCGGCTTACTCGCCTTTCTCTATGCCTTACAGTACCCTAACCGTGTAGATTCGTTAATTTTATGCAATACAACGTTGTATATGGCTGAATCGTTAACCTATCAACTAAAGTATGGGAGCAACCTTCTCGGGAAAACCGCTAACCCGCCTACACAAACAAGTTTATTGGTAAAGCACTTTCAAGATACCATTATCCAACTCCGTGAAGGTGGAAACTGGGAACGTATCCAGTTTCAACACACCGCACATGCAAAACGGTTAGAACAGGCCGACGATTGCCCCGACAATCAAAGCGACCATCGCTTTCAGCAGGCATTCTTGCATTCTGACTTGTTCGCAATCGATTATCGAAAACGGACAACTGAATTTTTTAAGCCTGTCCTCATTCTTGCAGGAAAGCATGATCATGCAATCGGCCCTCACCATTATCAGCGTTTCTCGTTTCCAAACCAACAAATTGCGCTACTCAATTGTGGCCACCATCCTTACGCTGAAGATGGTTCAAGTTTTTACAATGAAATTGAACGATTCACAAGTGAGAAGCTGTAAACAGACAGGGGCTAATCGTGTTTACGACTCGTAGATGCTTTCGCCCCTTAAACTGCTTCATCACTCATTGCCTTATTTTCGTTTCATTTTCGGGTCCAATGCATCGCGCAACCCATCGCCGATCATGTTAAAACCAAGCACGACTAGCATAATCGACAAACCTGGGAAAAGGACAGACCAGTAGGCGTTTTGAATATAGCCTCTTGAATCAGCAAGCATTTTGCCCCACTCTGGCGTCGGCGGACTCGCCCCCATGCCGAGAAAGCCAAGTGCGGCCGCTTCAATAATGGCGACGCCAAATCCCAATGTCGCCTGGACAATGATCGGCGCCATGCTGTTCGGGAGAATATGGTGAAACAGCAAACGGCCGTTTTTCATTCCTTGGGCACGGGCCGCCATTACGAACTCTTCCTGTTTAAGGCTGATGACTTTAGACCGTACAAGGCGCGCAAAGATCGGTACGTTAATAATCGCAATCGCTAACATCGCGTTGGAAAGCGATGGGCCTAGAATGGCGACAATGGCAATCGCCAGCAAAATGCTCGGAAAAGCAAGCATCACATCAAAGACACGGGAAAGAAGCATATCAACCCACTTTCCGTAAAAGCCTGCAATTAGCCCGAGCAGCGTACCGACAACCATTGCGCCAGTGACGGCGAAAAAGCCGATTAAAAGGGAAATCCGCGCTCCGTAAGCGACTCTTGTAAACACGTCGCGGCCGAGATCGTCCGTGCCAAACCAATGATCGCCAGAAGGGGGCAATAACCGAATCGCCGAATTGGTTTCAGCAAATGAATATGGCGTTAAATAAGGGGCCAGCAATGCGAGTAATAGAAAACAGGTAATAATGATTAAACCAATTAAAGATAGTTTATTTTCGATTAGCTGAACAATCATAGTCGCCCATGGAGACTTTGCTTTGTTCTCCTTTTTATCTGGACGCTTGGGAGATGGGTTTGTTGCTAACTGCGTTTCCGTTTCCACATCCGGTCCCCCCTAATCATATTTAATCCGCGGGTCAATGGCGGCATAAAGCAAATCAACCACTAAATTAATACAAACAAAAATGAAGGCGATCACAAGAATCCCTGATTGAATGACCGGATAATCCCGGTATGAAATGGCGTCATAAATGTAGCGTCCAATCCCTGGCCAACTGAATATCGTCTCCGTTAAAATCGCACCACCTAACAGAGTGCCCGCTTGTAAACCGACAACTGTGATGACAGGAATAAAGGCGTTTTTCAAGGCATGTTTGTAGATGACAACAGACTGGTTCGACCCTTTTGCTTGGACAGTGCGAATATAATCAGACCGGAGCACTTCAAGCATGCTTGAACGGGTCATCCTCGCAATAATCGCCATCGGAATGGTGCCAAGGGCAACCATTGGCAAGACTAAGTGTTTGAGCGTCGTCCCCAATTGCTGCCAATTCCCAGTCAATGCTGCATCTAAAATATACAGATGTGTGATCGCTTCAACCGGTTCACGAGGATTGTTGCGGCCAAAAGCTGGAAACCAGCCAAGCTCCTGGGCAAAAAACCATTGTTCCATTAATGCGAGCCAGAAGACGGGCATGGAAACGCCAATCAGTGCGATAACCATGCTTGTATAGTCAAAAATCGAGTTTTGCTTCCAGGCGCTAATAATTCCGGCGTTGACGCCAACAAAAATCGCAAACAACATCGCAAAAACCGTTAACTCTAATGTTCCGGCCAAATACGGCCACATTTCTTGGGCAATGTCATTATTCGTCCTAAGGGAAACCCCTAAGTCGCCTGATAGCAAATCGGATATGTAAACGCCATATTGCACCCAAAACGGCTCATTTAAGCCAAGCTGCTCTTCAAGTGCTGCAATTGCTTGCGGCGTTGCTTGTTCCCCTAAAATCGTTTGCGCTGGGTTCCCAGGAATGAGCTGGATAATCGAAAATGTCACAAGCGTCATGCCAAAGAGAACCGGTATAAGCAAAAGAACCCGGCGGATCGCGTACGCCAACATCGGCATCACCTCATCTTATTGAATAAAGACAGGCAGCAGGGAATTGTCTGCTGCCTGCAGTAGGCTAATTTGAAATTTCTACATGTTTCAAGCTCTCGCTTGTTGACGGGTGCGGAACATAGCCGGAAATGGTGTCGACGCCAGCGAGCGCAGGAATGGCGTGGACAAGAGGCACCATTGGCGCTTCCTCATGAATAATCAATTGCGCTTCTTCGTACAATGCTGCCCGCTCCTCTGGATCAATCGTCGTCTTTGCTTCCGCTAACAAGGCATCGACTTCTTCATGGCTAAAAAACATTTGGTTGCTGCCAGGAATACCGTCTGTAGACAACAAGCTGCCGAGGAAATAATCAGGGTCGCCATTAACGCCAGACCAGCCAAGCATGAACATATCTTGATAGCCAAGCTCGATTTCCTCAAGGTACGTTGCCCATTCTTTTGTAACGATATTAGCGGTAATGTTTAATTCACTCAGGGCATCTTGGATCACCACCGCTGCCTGTTCAGGATCAGGCATGTAAGGGCGGCTCACCGGCATCGTCCACAAATCAAATTCAAATCCATCGCCATAACCAGCTTCTTCGAGCAATTCTTTTGCTTTATCCATATCATATTCATAGGCGACAACGTCATCATTGTGGCCAAGGTAGTCTTTCGGTACAGCATTGGCAGCAGGCTCTGCCAATCCACCGTAAATATTATTAATAATTTCGTTTTTATCAATGGCGTGGTTAATAGCCTGGCGTACGCGGACATCATCAAATGGCTCTTTTTCTATGTTGAATCCTAGATAGCCAACGTTGTTTGGCGTCCGTTCAAACGTTGTTAATCCTGCTTGTCCTTCAATCATGGCGGCATCATCAGGGGCAAGGCCATCCATTAAATCAATTTCGCCAGATTGGAGCGCTGTTAAGCGCGCTGAGTTATCAGGGATCACTTGGAAAGTGACGCCATCTAGTTTTGGCAAGCCATCCTGCCAATAATCTTCATTTTTCTCGAGGACAATGCTCGCGTCTTTTGTCCAACTGACAAATTTGAACGGCCCTGTACCAACTGGATTTTCATCAATATCAGCGCCATATTCTTCAAGGGCTGCTGGAGATGTTATCGCAAAATAGCTCATTCCCATGTTTTGTAAAAATGAACCAAGGGGTTTGGACAGGATAAACTCGACTTCATAATCACTAATGACGTTAATTTCCTCAATCACATGGCCTTCATCGCCTTTAAAACCGCCGAACTGAGTGCCGTATACACTGTAACTGTACCCCTCATCGGTAAAGGCATACTGATGGTCTGGGTCAGCCCAGCGCTCAAAATTTGTTTTCACCGCATCAGCGTTAAATGGCGTGCCATCGTGAAACGTAACGCCTTCTTGTAAATAGAACACATAACGGAGCCCATCGTCATCAACGTCCCAATCTTTAGCAAGCCCTGGCTCCAGTTCAAATGAATCATCGGCAAATTCAATCAGCGTTTCATAAATTTGTTTGGTCACACGGGACGATTCCCCGTCTGTAACCGAAGCATAATCAAGGCTTTGCGAGTCGCCGCCACGGGCAAAAATAAGCGTGCCCCCGCTGCTGCTTTCTTCACCGCCGTTGTTGTTTTGTTCCCCAGTTCCATTTCCATCTGTGCCTGTTTCATCGCCTCCGCATGCACCAAGGACAAAGACGGCTAACAACGCCGCAGAGAAAAGAGGCATTTTTGCTTTTTTCATTTGGTCATCTCCTTTTCGTTGGTTTCATTGTACAAATGGCACGCTGTAAACTGGCCATTGCCGACGTCACGCCAAACAGGCGTTTTTGTTTTGCATATGTCCATACACGAGGGACAGCGCGTGTGGAACGTACAGCCACTTGGCGGATTTGACGGGCTTGGCACATCGCCAGTAAGAACAATCCGTTCATTCTTAATGTCTGGGTCAGGAACGGGAACGGCCGACAATAATGCTTTTGTATACGGATGCTTCGGCGTCTCATATAACGTGTCTTTGTCCGCCAATTCGACAAGCCGCCCAAGATACATCACACCGACACGGTCACTGATATGCTTGACGACGCTTAAATCATGGGCAATAAACAAATATGTAAGCTTAAATTCGTCTTTTAATCGTTCCATTAAATTTAAAATTTGTGACTGCACTGAAACGTCTAATGCGGAAACTGGCTCATCGCAAATCACAAGTTTTGGGTTTACCGCGAGCGCCCTGGCAATACCAATCCGTTGGCGCTGGCCGCCGCTAAACTGATGAGGGTAACGCTTTGCATGTTCTGG
Organism: Shouchella clausii; assembly: GCF_002250115.1. Classification (GTDB taxonomy): domain Bacteria; phylum Bacillota; class Bacilli; order Bacillales; family Bacillaceae_D; genus Shouchella; species Shouchella clausii. The sequence continues at coordinate 4,483,484 of NZ_CP019985.1, forward strand.
ACGCAAGCCCACCGTTTCTAAAAGCTCTGCGACTTTCTGTTTTCGTTCTTCCTTCGTGCCAATGCCATGTACGTTTAAAGGCTCGCTTATGATTTTTTCAACTGTGTGCCGTGGATTCAGGGAAGCATATGGATCTTGGAAAATCATTTGCATATCTCGGCGCAATTTTCGTACATCTTCAGCAGACAAAGCCGTCACTTTTTGACCGTTAAAAACGACTTCCCCTTCCGTCGGCTCGATTAAGCGCAAAATCGACTTCCCCGTCGTCGACTTTCCGCAGCCTGATTCGCCAACAATTCCTAAAATTTCGCCTTCCCTGACCGAAAATGTCACTCCGTCTACTGCTTTCACTTCTCCGATTTTTCTGGAAAATATGCCCCCATTAATAGAAAAATACGTTTTTAACTGCTTTACTTCCAAAATCGGCTTAGCCGGCATCTTCGTTGCCTCCTTCGTATAGCAAACAACGGCAAGCATGGCCGTCCTCTAGCTCAAGAAGCGCTGGATTTTTCTGAAAACAGGCCTCAAAAGCAAATTCGCAGCGTTCAGCAAAACGGCAACCTTGTTTAATTGCTCCTGGCTGTGGGACAGTGCCTGGAATCGAATACAATTGCTGTTTTCGCTCTGTAAGCTTTGGCAGCGAACGGATAAGTCCCTGTGTATACGGATGTTTCGGCTGTTTTAAAATCGTCCGCACAGTCCCTTCTTCCACGACTTGTCCAGCATACATGACAACGACCCGGTGGCAAATGTCGGCAACAACGCCTAAGTCATGGGTAATGAGCAAAATCGCCATTCCTTTTTGTTCATTCAACGATTTCATTAAATCCAGAATTTGCGCTTGTATCGTGACATCGAGCGCCGTTGTCGGTTCATCTGCAATAAGCACTTCTGGATCGCAAGACATTGCCATCGCAATCATAATCCGCTGCCGCATTCCGCCTGAAAGCTGGTGGGGATACTCATGAATGATTTCCTCCGCTCGCGGTATGCCGACATCGCGTACTAGTTGAATCGCTTTGGCACGGGCTTCTTTTTTGCTGATTTTGTTATGGTTGCGAATCGCCTCAATCAGTTGGTTTCCAATTGTAAACAGAGGGTTAAGGGACGTCATCGGCTCTTGGAAAATCATTGAGATTTCTTTTCCTCTTACACGTTTCATTCGCTTGGCCTTTGCTTTGGCAATGTTTTCGCCTTTATAGAGGATTTCGCCACCGGCAATTTTTCCAGGCGGACTCGGAATTAACTGCATAATCGACAGCGACGTTACGCTTTTGCCGCAGCCAGATTCACCGACAATCCCTAACACTTCCCCTTTTCGGACATGAAGGCTGACGCCGTCTACTGCAGGAACGGCTGTTTTGCCAGACTGGAACGTTGTCTGCAAATCTTTAAGCTCTAACACCACTTGTTCCATCGGCATCCTCCTTTTTCAAAAGTATCGAAATATATCTTTTAAGATACATAAGTTTTCATAATAAAGCAATAAATTTTTACACTTTTATTATTATTTTTCCTTCATTTTTAATTCTCTATGTTATGTTTTCTAACAAGGATCGTTTTTTACGCTTTTTTCTTTACAATTCGTTTTTTCACTTACAAACCCTTCCTGTCTTAATTAGTTGCATGTTTCGATTTTCCTTCTATGAATTTCCCTTCTTTTCCTTATTCAAAAAAACAACGGGCTAAAAACGAGCCCGTTGTTTTTTCGTCTGCGTCTTTATTCTGTTCTTACTCGGCTCCTGCTTCACTGTCTGTCTCTTGTTCAGGACCGTTTTGGTTTTCTGGTTCTCCACCTGTTTGCGTTTCATCGAGTTCAAATTCTTCCACTTCGCCAAATTCGTCATCGACGGTTGCATTCGTAAATTCAATGACTTGCAATACATTTTCTTCTGTATCGACCACAATTGCTTCAATCTCATCGCCTGGCTCAATAAACACCGCATTGGCGCTAGTAGTGACGTCAAATTCAAGCACACGGCTCTCCCCTTCTAGCAACACTTGCAAAAAGCGGCTATTAAATGTATCGCTTACCCGGTATACCGTACCAGAGACAGTTTCTTGCTCGTATAAATCGGTCGGGATATAGTCATCATCCGCCAAATCAGTCGCCAACATTTGCCGATAATTATGAAAGGCTTCTTCGCGGGATGCGCCTCTTGCCACGCTAGAAGAATCGGCGTGTACCATCGCAATTTCACGCATTAAGCCACTTTGGTCGACAACGGGCACGACCCACGTATAATTGTCGTAAACCGAATAAAGAACAGGTTGCGTTCCCTCCCACTGTTCACGTTGGTAGGAACGGTTGACAGCATCAAGAGCTCCACGGGCATTTGTCATGCCTGAATTGCCCGTATAATAGGTTGCTTCCCCTGTTTGCGCATTTACCATTGTAAAGCCAACCATCGCATTTGAATCTTGATTTGGCCGCATATGGTCGATCATCCAGTACATATCGCCATCAGCCCCTAATACGCCGATCATTTCCTCGTCGCTTGTCGGTTGGTGCACGCCTTCCTTCGCAAACAACGCGTTGATTAAGCCGTTGCTGTAAGTGCCAAACCAGTTCGCATAATCGAGGGCGATGCGGTAATCAATCGCATTGTCGACAAACTCAGGCTGTTCCCCTAATCGATACTGTTCCATATCCCCCGTCACCGCATCGACCAAAATCACGCCGTCTGCTTTCGGGGCTGTGCGGTAGTGTTTGTAATAAGCATACGAATAGGCATAATACGGGTTGCCATCATCATCTGGTTCAAACGAATAGTCAAGTAAAATGATATCACCATATGCTTTACGGACATGGCGGTCAAGGTTCTCACCAAAAAAAGCACTCGGCACGTATTTCATTTCATAGTCATCAACAAGCTGTGCTTCCGCATTCGGATTCTCAGCACTAACCATGACATAGCCTGGTGCATGGTCAGCGCGCAGCCACCGCCAAATACTCGAATATTCAATCGGCGATACCCAGAACAGTTCGTCATTGATTTTCTGGATGCTCGTTTCCCCTAATTCATAAAACGAGTAATTGTCAATGTTGCCAAAGACGATTTCCGATTTGTAGCGTGCATATGTATAAGGCACGGAACGAACCCCGTCTTCTGTCACCGATTCAATTTGCTCTTCACTTACCTCAAATTCACCAAGCTGTGCGAGTTCTTTCGTTACGGTCAATGGATACACATAATTCATTGCTAACAAACCAAGCAAAAGCAAAACGCCAATGCCGCTTTCCTTTCCGACAGAAAAACTTGGTTTTTTTAACTTTTTCACCTTGCTGCCTGATTTTTTGCTTGGTTTCGGAACGACATGAAATAGCCCGGAAACAATTAAATTGATCGCGACAACAAAGCCAAACGTATTTAATAGGCCAGTGACACTAACGTCAATTAACCATACATAAATAAATAGAAAGCTAAGTACAAGTCCAAATAAATAACGGGCTCCTTGTGCATACAACCACGATTTCTGTCTCTCTTTTAAGCGATTGGCCCATGTAAATACATTTAAATTGACACACGTTAAAGCCATGATCAAAATCCAACTAAGCATATCTTTCTCCCCCTCTCCTTCCATTTATACGCATGCTGGCGCTAAAAAGTTTCATAGAAATAAGGCTTGTCCCTTGGATTCTAATTGCACTTAGTCACCTTCCCTTGATGAAACACTATCTTCCATTTTCCTTGCTTGTTTGGCCATATCGAACTGCGAAGCGTCCTCCTGCCGCTGTTTTCGTTAATGATGTTCCCTGAAAAGCCTTATGAACAGACGGTTTGTTTCTAATTCCATGGTCTTCCTCCCTTTTATCCTGTTTCCTCGTTTCCTTGACAGAAATACAAATAGCCTTTACGATATAATTCGGACTAAATTAATAAGATTAGAAGGTGATTTTGTTGTCTGTAATCGCATCATCGCAACCGCACCGAGACATCCAACAGAACAAAGCACCCGCTTTAAACCGCCCACAAAACCGGCTTGTCATTGGCGGCCTTGTGGTCGCGGCAGCGTTCACACTATTTTTGGCTTTTACACAAAATATTGTCCAACCGCTGCTCCTTGTCATCGGTTTAGGGCTTGGGTATACGTTGTTCCATGCTCGTTTCGGCTTTACATCGGCTTTTCGGCGCCTAGCCTCTGTCGGCAACGGCCAAGCCATCCGTGCCCATATGGTCATGCTTGCTGTTGCTTGCTCTTTATTTGCGCCGATTCTCGCAATAGGCACAACTTTCTTTGGCGCTGAGGCAACAGGCAACGTCTCGCCTGTTGGCGTCAGTTTGATTGTCGGTGCCTTTTTGTTCGGCATCGGCATGCAGCTTGGCGGCGGCTGTGCCTCAGGGACTTTGTATGCCGTTGGCGGCGGCCGTTCTGTTATGTTTATTACGCTATTATTCTTTATCATCGGCTCAACGATTGGCGCCGCACACTTTAACTTTTGGATGAACGATATGCCAGCCGCAGAACCGTTTTCCCTCGCTACGTCGACGAACCTTGGTTACGGCGGGGCTTGGCTCGTATCGTTGTTGATTTTTGGAGCCGCCATTCTGTTGTCGCTCTGGATTGAGAAAAAACGCAACCCGCCGAAAATGGCTGCTTTGCCGTCAGCAAGTGGGTGGAAACGGATTTTTCGCGGTTCGTGGCCACTTATGGCCGCTGCAGTTGCCTTAGCAGTGCTTAATGCGCTCACTCTTCTTACGCGCGGTTCGCCATGGGGTGTGACGTCAGCTTTCACGCTCTGGGGCTCAAAAGCAGCAGATGCGCTTGGATTTAATGTAGAAAGTTGGGGTTACTGGCAAGGCAACGTTGACGCGCTCCATGCGTCCATTTTCGCCGATACGACAACCGTATTGAACTTTGGCGTCATTTTAGGAGCCTTTATTGCGTCTGCCGCAGGTGGCTTATTCAAATTCTCAAACATTACCGCCAAAAATGCCGCAGCGTCCGTAATTGGCGGATTGCTTATGGGCTACGGCGCACGCCTTGCTTTTGGCTGTAACGTCGGCGCTTATTTTAGCGGTATTGCTTCCTTTAGTGCCCATGGCTATATTTGGGGGGTAATGGCACTTGGCGGTACCTTTTTGGCTCTGTATTTACGGCCTCTTTTTGGCCTTTCCGTGCCAAAACCGAAAGACACATTTTGTTAAACTGAACCGGCTTGGGAATCTTTCCTAGCCGGTTTTTTGCGCTCTAACGCCTTCAATTAAGGTTATTGTAGCATAGTGGCTGATGGGCAAAAAAAATTTTCTTAAAAAAACAAAAAAAGTTTGGCGCTGTAATGGACTAAATCGCCAAACTGTTGTATGGTGTTTATTATAGAAATTTTCATTCGATATAATGGCATAATCGTTCTTATTTTAAGGAGTAGGAGGACACCCCATGAGAAAACATCTTTTATTGACGGTTGCACTTACATCTATAGCTGGCCTTCTTGTTGCCTGCGGAAGCACAGAGCAATCAGGCGAAGCGGGAGGAGAACGTGTGGAAATTGGCATTGTCCAGTACGCTGACCACCCTTCATTGGACCAAGCAACAGAAGGGTTCCGCGCAGCGCTTGAGGACTCAGCGCTTAACGTAAAATTTGACGAAAACAACGCGAACGGAGATGCCAATACGTTGCAAACGATCGCTGACAAGCTTATTGGCAACGAAGTTGACCTTGTATTTGCCAATGCTACGCCAGCAGCACAGATTATGGCCTCTTCGATAACGGAAGTCCCTATTCTGTTTACTTCTGTTACGGACCCTGTAGGGGCTCAACTCGTCGATTCATTAGAAGAGCCAGGGGGAAATGTGTCAGGCACGGTTGACTTCCATCCAGAAGCAATTGAAAAATCGATCGCATTAATGGATGAAGAGTTCGACCTCGAACGGATTGGCATGGTCTATAATGCTGGCGAGCAAAACTCGCAACACCAAGTGAACCTTGCCAAAGAAGCTGCTGAAGCTAGGGGAATGTCCATTGTTGAGGCAACTGTGCAAACGTCTGCTGACGTGCAAACGGCAACAGAAAGCTTAATTGGCGAAATCGACGCCCTTTATATCATTACCGATAATGATGTTGTTGCTGGATTAGATGCCGTCATCGGCGTCGCTGAAAGGGAGCAATTGCCGTTATTTGTTGGCGAAATCGACTCTGTCGAAGCAGGAGGGCTTGCTGGTTTTGGCTTTTCTTATTACGACATTGGCTACAAAGCAGGAGAAATGGCCGTTGAGATTTTAAATGATGGAGCCGATGTAAGCACGATGTCCGTTGAGCTGCCACCAGAACTCAATTTAGTGTTTAACCGCGGTGCGGCGGAACGAATGGGAATTAAATGGCAAGACAATTGGGAAGAGCTTGCTGATGATGTCATCGATGAGTAACACGAAGGAAGTGAAAACCGGATGTTTACCGCTGTTTTTGGAGCTGTAGAGCTCGGCTTAATTTATGGAATCATGGCGCTCGGCGTCTACTTGTCATTCCGGATTCTCGATTTTCCTGATTTGACCGTTGACGGCAGCTACGTAACAGGTGCTGCCGTTGCTGCGATTATGATCACAAGCGGCTACTCGCCATTGCTTGCTACGTTTTGTGCCCTTGTTGTCGGCTTCATCGCCGGTTGCTTAACAGGAACGCTCCATACAAAAGGGAAAATCAACCCCCTTCTATCCGGAATTTTAATGATGATTGCTTTATATTCGATTAACTTGCGAATTATGGGCAACAGCCCAAACATCTCGCTTATGCGTGAGGATTCATTGCTGACTATTTTTTCAGACTGGTGGGCAGGATTGCCGATTGACAACGCGGTCAATGGCGCCTTAACTTCGATTGGGCTAGGCGCATTTACTCCATCAAGCTGGTCGATACTTGTGTTCGTCATTGTCCTCGTCTTAGCAGTCAAGCTTGTCATTGACTTCTTTTTAAAAACGGAGTCAGGCCTTGCCTTGCGTGCAACTGGCGACAACCCGAAAATGATCCGCAGCTTATCAGCTAACACAGACCGCCTAAAAATTATTGGCCTCGGCATGTCCAATGCCTTCGTTGCACTAGCCGGTGCAACCGCGGCCCAGTATACAAAATTTGCTGACGTCAACATGGGCATTGGAATGATTATTATCGGCCTTGCTTCTGTCATTATTGGCGAAGCCCTGTTTGGCAAAGGGTCGCTCGTTAAAATTACATTTGCCGTCATTATTGGCGCTGTTGTCTACCGCATCATTATTGCACTGGCGCTTCGAGTTGAGTTTTTAGAGGCAGGCGATTTGCGGTTAATCACAGCAGTGATCGTCATTTGCGCCCTTGTTGTACCAATGCTGATCGAGCAGTCACGCAACAAAAGCCGCAAAGCAAAACGGCTTAAAGCGATTCAGCAAGAAAGAAAGGAGGCCAGCAGCCTTGCTTCGCCTAAATGATGTTTATAAAGTCTTCAACGAAGGCTCTGTCGATGAAAAAATGGCGCTCCAGTCAATCAATCTCACGCTGGAAGAAGGCGACTTTGTTACTGTGATCGGCAGCAACGGCGCCGGCAAATCAACATTGATGAATTTAATTGCTGGCCACCTGGCGCCTGATGTCGGCACGATTGACATTAACGAAAAAAATGTCACCAATTTCCCTGAACACGAACGGGCTAAACTAATTGGCCGTGTGTTCCAGGACCCGCAAGCAGGCACAGCTCCTTCGATGACGATTGAGGAAAACATGGCGATGGCGTACAGCCGCGCCAAAAGGCGCTCGTTTTTCCGGATCGGGGTAACCAAAAACAGGCGCGCTTTTTTCCAGGAACAACTTGCCTCGCTAGGCATGGGCTTAGAAGACCGTTTAACCGCTAAAGTCGGATTTCTGTCAGGTGGAGAACGGCAAGCGTTGTCGCTTTTGATGGCGACTTTTACAAACCCGTCAATTTTATTGCTAGATGAACATACGGCTGCACTCGATCCATCCCGGGCCGAACTGATTACAGATAAAACACGGGAAATTGTTAGCAAAACAAAATTAACAACACTGATGGTCACCCATAATATGCAGCAAGCATTGGATCTTGGCAACCGGTTGATTATGATGGACAAAGGACAGGTTATTTTTGAGGCAACAGCAGCCGAAAAGCGGAAACTGACCGTCGAAAAGCTGCTAAGTGAATTCCAAAAAATTCGCGGCGGCCAATTTGCCGATGATCGGGCCGTTTTAAGTTGAGGCAACGCTTTATGTCTTGATAATGGCGGCTATGTGGCTCCATTAATTCGGAAACGTTACAGTCCAAGGGCATTCACTAACAAACATAAGTGAATGCCCTTCATGTTTAGAATGCAGGCTGATGTTGCCTGCTAGGAGAAGTCACTTCAAGGTTCAACTCTGTTTCAAACTCAACCCCGGGAGTACGAACGGCTAAGTCATACCTTGGCTTCTTTGTTTCATCTGTAAAAAACCCACAGCCAATGGCGTCTCCTTTAGCTAGAAATACTGGATTATTTAGCAAAAAATGTTTTATAGCAGGGGATTCGACATTTGCACTTAACAACACTCGCTTGTCCGCAAAATTTGCAGGCGGCCATTTCACCGCTGTAGCAAACCGCTTTTTATACTGGACCGTTCCTTTCGACAAAAATGGTTCACCCCCTTGGAAATCGACCTCATCGATGTCTGACTCTCCACATGCCCACTCCAGCAAAAAATCATAAACAGCAGCTTGTGCGCCACTTTGGCGATGCCGGGCCTCGCCGCCAGCTACCCCTATCAACCTTGCGTCTAAACGGCGATGTGCTTTGTTTATTGCGCACAAACCACCACTAACGGCAAGCCCGTTTTCTTTAACAAGAAACAGCTTTCCGCTCTTGAATAATTTTTCAAAGGCAGTGTCCACCGGTTCACTGATCGCGCTGTCCCCATGGCGATTATCGATTGTCGGCTTGTGCATATTATAATAAAACTCAAAAAAATCGCTTTCTTTTTCTGCTACCTCATACACAAACCTGCCTTCATTTTTGCGGCGCCGTTTCCTTTCTTGTTTGGCCATCGATTGGACGAGTTCAGAAAACGGTCGCCTCGTGTCAACCGCTTGGTGGATACGGAATGGCAAAGTCCATACGCCATTTTTTTCGGCCTCGCCCTTGCCAACAATTTCCAATCGCAAATCGCCTTCCTTTTCAATCTTGCATTCTGTTTCTGTTACTGGCTCATTGCCAAAAAGGCGTTTTTTGACAAACGGGAACAGCCAGTGCTTGTCTTCCGTTGCGCCGATAAACTGGAGGGAGATTTCTTCGCCATTTACATTGCCGAACGCCTCGGTTCCATATGGCATTAGCAGCACCTCTATTCCAATTTTTCCATTTGCCTTTATTGTACCATTTATTCTCAATTTTTACATCCATCGATATTTGATAAACGTTAACATTCAAAAAAGCAATCCTATTCATCAGATTGCTTTTTTGAAAGAGAACTAAATGGTATAATCGCTTACTTGGAAGACGCCTAGTTTTTCTGGTCGAATGTACGCTTTATCACCGACAGAAAGCCCCAATTGCGCAAATGTTTTTTTAGGTTGCTGAATCTCAATCGTATCGCCTTCTCCAGCCCACTTTGCTTCAATAAATACAATTGGCCCTACAGGATGGACGGAAACAATATCAACTTGCAAATCCTCTTCGCCTTCATACGTTTTGGAAACAGCGATTTCATGGGGACGAGCATAGCCAACGACTGGCCCATTTGTGGTAGCATCGGTTGCAGTAAGCTCCCACTTGGCGCCGGCAACGGCTAATTTCCCAGATTGGCTAATGCCTTTAAACGGATAGGCATTGCCTAGGAATTCGTAAACGAACGGGCTGTTTGGCTCCTCATATACTTCCGTTGGCGTGCCAGCCTGTTCAATCTCGCCTTTATTCATCACGACAATTTTATCTGCAACATCTAGCGCTTCTTCTTGGTCGTGTGTGACAAACACAGTCGTAATCCCTGTTTCTTTGTGCAACGTCCTTAGCCAGCGCCTTAGTTCTTTCCGCACTTGGGCATCAAGGGCGCCAAATGGCTCATCAAGCAACAGCACTTCAGGCTTAATCGCCAGCGCCCGGGCAAGGGCGACTCGTTGGCGCTGGCCGCCAGAAAGCTCTGATGGGCGGCGCTTTTCAAGTCCTTCTAGCTTGACAAGCGCCAGCAGCTGTTCGACAATGCTTTTAATCTCTGCTTTGCTTGGCCGTTCCGATCGTTTTAATACATTCAAGCCATAGGCAATGTTTTGCTCAACGGTCATATGGGCAAATAATGCATAATGCTGGAACACGAATCCCACTTTTCGTTTTCTTGGATTAACGTTTGTGACATGTTTTCCATTGATCCAAACTTCCCCAGCGTCCACTGCTTCAAGGCCAGCGATCATTCGCAAAAGCGTTGTTTTCCCCGATCCTGACGGGCCGAGCAAAGCAAGCAGTTCACCTTGCTCTACCCGTAAATCTACTTGCTTTAAGACATGGGTGTTCCCAAAGCGTTTGTCAATTTTGTTCAGTGAGATCGTCATAGCTCCTCCTTTTTTGCCGCCACTCTACCCATTGTTTAACGCCAATTGTAACGAGCGCAAATAGCGACATGAGCGCCGCTACTGCAAAAGAAGCAGTAAATTGGTATTCATTGTACAAAATCTCAATATGTAAAGGCATTGTATTTGTTTGTCCCCGAATGCGCCCAGACACAACTGATACAGCACCAAATTCGCCTATCGCCCGGGCGCTGCATAGAATGACGCCATATAAAAGCCCCCATTTAATGGCGGGAAGCGTGACATGCCAAAATGTCCGCCATCCGCCTGCTCCAAGTGTGAGCGAAGCTTCTTCCGCTTCAGAACCTTGTGCTTCCATTAACGGAATGAGTTCCCTTGCAATAAAAGGCAATGTCACAAACATCGTGGCCAGCACAATGCCTGGGACGGCGAAAATGATTTGGAAACCTTGTGCTTGAAGCCATTCGCCAAAAAAGCCGTGAACACCATATAACAAAATAAACACTAGACCGGCAATAACTGGCGACACAGCAAAAGGAACTTCAATTAAGGTGATGAGCAACTGCCTTCCACGAAAACGGAACTTTGTTAGTAGCCACGCTGCCGACAAGCCGAACAACAGTTGCAACGGCACGGTAATCACGGTCACAAGCAGTGTAAGCTGAATCGCTGAACGTGCGGCAGGCTCAGTAATCGCTGCCAAAAACACCGTTAGCCCTTGTGAAAACGCCCCTGCAAAAATGACGATAAGCGGGAGTAATAAAAAAGCACCTAAAAACAAAAAAGCGACAATGATTAATATGTGTTGGCTCCACGTTTTGCAGCTGTTTATTTTTCACGCCCCCTTTTGCCCTAATCGTTTTGACAATAGCCACTGCAAGCCGTTGGTAAGCAGCAACAGCAAGAATGACACGACTAGCATAACGACCGCAATCGCGGTAGCGCCTCCGTAGTCAAATTGCTCAAGCTTTGTCATAATTAATAGCGGCACTATTTCTGTTTGCATCGGCATATTCCCGGCAATAAACACAACCGAACCGTATTCACCTAGCGCCCTGGCAAAGGCAAGCGCCATACCTGCCAATAATGCCGGGGCCAACACCGGAAAAATGACTGTTAAAAATGTTTTTACTGGCGTTGCCCCTAAAAGAGCAGACGCTTCCTCTACGTCCTTGTCGAGGTTTTTAAGCACAGGTTCAACCATCCGGACAACAAACGGCAAGCCAATAAAAGTTAACGCAATCGTGACGCCAATCGGCGTAAAGGCAACCTCTATGCCAAAAGGTGCAAGCAATGACCCAATCCAGCCATTTTCCGTATAGAGGCTTGTTAAAGCGATGCCTGCTACTGCTGTCGGTAAAGCAAACGGCAAATCGATCATGCCATCCATCAATCGTTTCCCGAAAAACGAATAGCGTGCCATCACCCATGCCACTAATAGCCCAAACACGCCATTGACTAATGCTGCCATCAAGGCAGCCGAGAAGCTTAATCGAAATGCGGCGAACACGCGGGGGTCATTCACGGCATTCCAAAACGTTTCCCAACCGTTGTGGACTGTAAACAACAGCAACGCAGCTAATGGAATGAGCACCACTAAGCTCAAATAGAGCATTGTAAACCCAAAGCTTAAGCCAAATCCCGGCAATATCCGTTTCATAACAAACTCCTATCATCTATTTTTCTAGTTGTTCCATGCTGCTGATGGAACATCCAGGCGGCAACGTTCTCCTTAATTGGGCTGGTATATCTGGTCAAATATGCCGCCGTCAGCAAAATGTTTGTCCTGCGCCTCTTGCCAGCCGCCAAATTTATCGTCAATTGTAAATAGCTTTACTTCCGGGAACACATCGCGATGTTCCTCTAAAACCACTTCATTCCGTGGTCGGTAATAATGGTCGGCGATCAACTCCTGCCCTTCATCGCTGTAAAGGAATTGCAAATAGGCTTCCGCTACTTCTCTCGTCCCTTTTTGGTCGACGACTTTATCGACAATGGCGACAGGGGGTTCCGTTAAAATCGACATCGACGGTGTCACAATATCAAACTCAGAATCGCCAAGCTCATTTGCGGCAAGAATCGCTTCATTTTCCCATGCCAACAAAACATCGCCAATGCCCCGTTCCACAAAGGAAGTCGTAGCGCCCCTGGCGCCAGAATCTAATGCAGTTACATTTTGGTACAAGTCTCCAACAAATTGTTGTGCTTCTTCCTCTGAGCCGTAGGTTTCCTCTGCGTAACCCCAAGCCGCTAAATAGTTCCAGCGTGCCCCGCCTGACGTTTTCGGATTTGGCGTGACCACTTCCACATCATCGCGAATGAGGTCATCCCAATCTTCAATTTGTTTTGGGTTTCCTTTGCGGACAAGAAAATTAATCGTCGACGTATAAGGAGAAGATTGATCGGCAAATTGCTGCTGCCAATTTGGATCAAGAAGCTCCCGTTCTTGCAAAATATCAATATCATAAGCAAGGGCTAATGTAACGACATCTGCCTCCAAGCCGTCGAGAACGGAGCGCGCTTGGCTGCCTGAACCACCGTGGGAAGTGTTGATAGCAACGTGCTCACCGGTTTTTTCCAGCCAATGGTCAGCAAATGCCTTGTTTACGTCTGCATATAATTCTCTTGTTGGGTCGTAAGATACATTTAAAATCTCAACTGAATTCCCCTCCCCTGATGTTTCTTCACCAGAAGGAGCACAAGCCGCAAGCAGCACTCCTACAGTCGCGACAGACACACCATATCCAATTTTCATAGAATACACCCCTTTAATCCGATTTAATTCATTAAAAATAGATAATTACTTGGTTTTTAAGTAAAAAGAAGAAACCGCTATAGACGGAATCGTTAAAAGAACTGACTCTATATTATTCTTACTATTCCGACCTGTCAATAGGTTTTTCACCCTTTCCTCGACAAACAACAGTGCTTTTTAGGAATGTATACAGCTTAAATTCGTTCCATGCTCCCTTTGCTCGACTGGCATTAACGCCGAAAGAACAGCCTCCTTCTCTTTGGCGCTTGCGCTTTTTTCTACCATTGAGGATGTTCCCTCTTTTTCTGGACAGCTGTTTCCTGTAAAATGTAAAAAGAAGCATGAACCCTACTATTGAGGTGTGAGATGAAACAAACTAAAACGAATGCGATTCGCTTGTTAGAACAACATAAGAAACCTTATACCTTGTTTTCCTATCCGGTTTCAGATGGCAAGATTGATGGCCAATCGGTCGCGCAAAAGATCAATAAACCGGAACACGTTGTTTATAAAACCCTTGTCGCCCAAGGAAAAAGCGGTGCTATTTACGTTGCGCTCATTCCTGTGAACGAAGAGCTTCATTTAAAAAAGTTGCAAAAAGTGACTGCGGAGAAAAAAGTCAACATGCTCTTGGCGAAACAGCTCCATGATGTGACCAATTATGTCCGTGGCGGGTGCTCGCCAATCGGCATGAAAAAGCCATACCCGACTTTTATCGATTCCCAAGCGGCACAGCTAGATACTATTGTCGTAAATGCTGGAAAAGTTGGCTTGCAGATGGAACTTCGGTTAAGTGATTTGGTCGAAGCCGCCAACGCTCAGTTTGCAGAACTAACAATCTAGCTACTCTGTCTTGTGATTAGGAACGCGCTTTTAAGCAGCCTTGAGATGTTACGTTGCCTTCAGGGATGCGGTAAGACTACTACAGCCGGAGGCTCTTATGAAACAGAGAACGAAAATTTTATTGCTCTATCTATTTTGTAGCATAGTATGGGTAGTGGGGTCTGACCTCGTGCTTCTTGCTTTCGACCAAGAAGTCATACCGCTTTTCCAAGGAATGAAAGGCATCGTGTTTGTCCTTGCTTCTAGTATATTTATTTATCTCTTAATCAGCAAAACCGAAAAGCTACAGGAATTGGAAGAGGAAAAGGAAAAAATCGAAACATTGATTAACTCAATGGTCGACTTTGTCAACTTTAAGGACGGCGAGGGACGTTGGATTCAAACCAATGACTATGGCCTAAAACTTTACCAGCTTGAAAATGTGGACTACCGTGGAAAGAAAGATTCAGAACTTGCTGCGTATAGCAAGGCAAGCCGCGAGCCTTTGCTCTATTGCGAGCACACGGACAACTTAACGTGGGAAAGAGGCGAAACGACGAGAACGGAAGAAGTTTTTCCGATGGAAGATGGAACAAAAAAGACGTTTGATACGATTAAAACGCCCATTTATGATGAAAACGGGAAACGAAAAGGACTTGTTGTCATTGGCCGCGATATAACGGAACGGAAAAAAGCAGAGAAACGACTTGCAGAAAGCGAGCTGCGTTACAAAGCTTTATTCGACCATAATCCTGAACTTGTGTACAGAATTGATTTGCACGGGAACATTGTGGATTTAAATGATAAATTTATGCAAGTAACTGGTTATAAACAAGAGGATGCGCTCGGCAAATCAATCCTCACTTACGTCCAACCAGATGACCATGAGCGCTTGCGCTGGAAATTAGAGCAAGTCAAATTGACACGGAGAGCACACCAATGCAACCAAGTCCGTATTAACCACCGCTATGGTGATCGTGTCATTGTCAACTGTGCATCGGTTCCGATCATCATCGATAATGAATTGGTTGGCATTACAGGTTACGCCACCAATATTACAAAAATATTAGAAACAGAAGAAAAGCTCCGTACGACGGAAAAGTTGGCTGTCGTTGGCGAGTTAGCAGCTGGGATTGCACATGAAATCCGCAACCCACTTACATCCCTTAGAGGGTTTGTCCAACTTTTCCAGGATGAAAGCAAGGAAAATAATCCCCTTCATCGGATTATGCTCGATGAATTAGAGCGCATTAATACGATTGCGAGCGAATTGCTCGTTTTGTCACGGCCCCAAGGAGTAGTCTTCCAAAGATGCAACCTTCGCCAAGTCTTAGGGGACGTCGTTCAGTTAATGGATACAGATGCACAACTTAATGGGGCGACTCTATGCCTTCAAGCTGAAGAAGAGCTATCTCTTGAGTGCGACCCTAACCAGTTAAAACAACTGTTTATTAACGTCGTAAAAAATGCAGCAGAATCAGGGGCGAGCGCGATTGTTGTACGAGCATTCCCTAGCCGCACACAAATATGCGTGGCTGTGGAAGACAATGGCTGCGGCATTAGTGGCGACCGAATTGAAAGACTCGGCGAACCTTTTTATTCGCAAAAAGAACGGGGAACAGGGCTTGGGCTAACGATCAGCCATAAGATTGTTGATGCCCACCATGGTTCGATTCAGTATAAGAGTGAGCTAGGAACTGGTACAACGGTCTTCATTACTTTGCCGAAAGTACAATAAACCAAGTCTTAAGAAACAAAGGTTGGAGACACGGCTTCAAGCTGCTCTTTGTCTGGCAGCATCACTCAGTAGCCTGCTGATAACAGCAGGTTTTTTTATCTATACAGGGCCACCGTAACGTGATATAATCTGCCATTATTAGACGAATCGTTTTGGCTTTCAAACGTCGCAACATTCGAACAGAAAAGGGGGATGATGCATGTCTGAGTTGGCCAAGGCATTGCAAGCCCATTTAGGGACTCAAAAAGTGACAATTAACGAAACAGCCCTTGCGCTTCATAGCAAGGACGAATCCTACCATACGCCAAGCAAACCTGAAGTGGTCGCATATCCCACATGTACAGAAGATGTACAAGCCATTATACAGATAGCTAAATCATTTTCCGCGCCTATCTATTCATTTGGCCTCGGCACAAGTTTAGAAGGCCATGCGATTCCGTATGAAGGCGGCATCTCAATCGATTTTTCAGAAATGAATAACATTATTGCTGTAAAAGAAAAAGATTTCCTTGTAACGGTTCAGCCAGGGGTAACCCGTTCTCAGCTCAATCAGGAATTAAAGAAATATGGATTATTTTTTCCAGTCGATCCTGGCGCAAACGCGACACTTGGCGGCATGGCTGCCACCAATGCCAGCGGCACAACTTCTGTGCGGTACGGCATTATGCGGGATCAAGTCCGTGACTTGGAAGTCGTTTTAGCTGACGGGACGATGATCCGCACTGGCAATCTTGCAGCCAAGTCATCATCAGGCTACCATTTAAACGGATTGTTTGTAGGATCAGAAGGCACTCTTGGCTGCTTTACAGAATTGACGTTACGTGTCCACGGCATTCCTGAACATATTGTAGCTGGGCGCGCGGCCTTTCGGACATTAGACGACGCAGTAGCCGCTGTTGTCGCGATTTTACAAGCTGGAATTCCGATTGCCCGCGTCGAGTTAGTAGATGAACCTTCCATTGCTAAAGTCAATGCCTTTAGCGATACTGATTACAGCCAAAAGCCGACACTATTTCTTGAATTTCATGGCAATGAAGCAGGGCTCAAACAAGACGTGGCATTTACAAAAGAAATGGTGGCCGACTACGGTTGCGAAGCCTTTGCTTTCGAAACCGATACAGCGGCACGCAACAAGCTATGGGAAGCGCGGCATAACTTGGCATATGCTTACGTGCATAGCGCCCCTGGACGAAAGCTGATGGTGACAGATGTATGCGTCCCCATTTCACAATTGGCAGACGCGATTCGCACAGCTCGAAATGCGGTCACTTGCTCTCCTTTTGAAGGAGGCATCATTGGTCACGTTGGCGATGGCAATTACCACGTTTTGCTAATGATTGACCCGGCTAACGCTGATGAGATCGAAGCGGCTAGCCGCTTAAATGAAGCGATTGTCAATGATGCACTTGCCCGCGGTGGCACTTGCACAGGCGAGCATGGCGTAGGCATCGGCAAACTGAAATACCAAGCACAAGAACACGGACCAGCGCTTGGTGTAATGCAATCGATCAAACGCGCCCTTGACCCTGAAAATCGAATGAACCCTAATAAATTGTTGTACACAAAGACGGAGGATGTTGTATGAAGTGGATTGAATCGCTTAGTTCTTTTGCCGGAAAATATTTTGCACTGCTTGTTATTGTAGCGGCTATCACTGCTTTTCTTGTTCCAGAAGTTTTTATCCCGATTAATGGCTATGTACCAATTTTGCTAGGCATCGTCATGCTAGGGATGGGAATGACGTTGAAGCCAGTTGACTTTAAGCTTGTTGCCACACGCCCACTCCCTGTTTTGCTTGGCCTTGTGTTCCAATTTACGATCATGCCCTTTACCGCTTTCGCGATTGCTTATTTGCTGCAATTGCCGCCAGAACTCGCGGCTGGCCTTGTGCTGCTTGGTTCAGTCCCTGGGGGCACAGCGTCCAACGTCATGGTTTATTTGGCAAAAGGCGATTTACCCCTTTCAATTACAATGACGTCAATGTCAACGTTATTGGCGCCAATCGCTACACCGGCTTTGCTTTATTTGTTAGCTGGACAATGGCTGCCAGTCAATTTCGTCGACATGTTTACGATGATTGTTCAAGTCATTGTCATTCCCGTTATCGCCGGGTTATTGATTAACCGTTTCTTGCCAAAAATCGCAGCAAAAACATCTGTGGCGATGCCTCTTGTCTCTGTGCTTGCCATTCTCGCGATCTTATCAGCAGTGGTTGCCGCCAACACTGGCAGCTTGATCCAAGCAGGCTTGATTAGCTTTGTTGCCGTGATGCTCCATAATGCCGCCGGCCTCGCACTAGGCTTTATAGCAGCTCTCGCTTTCCGTTTGCCGGCTAGCCAGCGTCGTGCGATTTCAATTGAAGTTGGCATGCAAAATTCCGGTCTAGGCGTCGCCTTAGCAACTGCCCATTTTACACCATTGGCTGCCATACCAAGTGTACTCGCCGCTGCTTGGCACAACATTTCTGGGCCTATCCTTGCCACATACTGGTCAAAACGGCCACTGCCACCAGAGGCCACATCACTAAATAAAAAAAGAGCTTCTTGACAAATAACCCGCCGCAACATACGGCGGGTTTCAGACTGTAGACAAACGCTCGCATACTTCGTCGTTTGCCTCGGTCATATGCTTTGAAACTGTCGTTTCATGCGCAAGAAAACCGCTGCTCATGAACCCCCGTTCTATTCGCATCTTCCCTCGCCAGCACTCCTCGTCTGACAAGCGTTTTCTATCAGTCTGAGGGTGGGTTTTTCCATGAGTTGGCTGCTTAAGAAGAAACGGTTTTTACCCCTATTCCTGTTTGGGCAAGCATGGAAAAATAAGAGGGGCATGTTTTGGCAACGCAGCCAGGATCGTCTAGTTCGATTTTATCTACTCTTGCGCCAATCAGAGCGAGCGCCATCGCCATGCGGTGGTCATCGTATGTGTTTACAACGGTTGGCGTCGGCTGGCCTGGATAAACCATTAATCCATCATGTCTTTCCTCGACACGGATACCTAAGCGGCTTAACTCTGTACAAATTGCGCGAATGCGATCACATTCATGGTGTCGGATGTGGCCAACTCCTTCAATGGCAATTGGACCGTCAGCAAAAGGAGCGATCGCGGCAAGCGTTAAGGCTTGATCGGATAATTCATTCATATTAACGGAAAACCCGCCTTTTAAACGAGGGGGCCCTTCTACTTCAACAAACGATGGTCCGATTTCAAAGTTGCATCCCATTCGTTTAAGGATGGAGACAAACAGAATATCTGGCTGGCTTGTTTTCGTCGAAAAATGGCGTATACGGATTTTCCCTGCTGTGATGGCGGCAAGGGCAAGAAAGTAACAAGCCGTTGAGGCATCGGCTTCAATCGCGATGTCGTTTGCGACATAAGGAGAAGGGTTCACTTCAAGCAAGCTTAAATCAGGCGCTGCTTTCACTTCGACCCCAAAAGCTGCCATCAAGTCGATTGTGATTCGCACATACGCCTGTTGGACAATGCCGCCTTCAACAGTGATCGAGACAGGTTCTTTCGCCAATGGAGCCGCCAATAAACAGCCGCTTATAAATTGGCTGGACAGCTGGCCGCTCATGTTCACTTTTCCCCCGTTCAACCCTTCACCGGAGATGGAAAGGGGATAATGGCCCCTACGGTCGCCATACTGAATGCCTGCCCCTAATGCCTGTAATGTTTCTACCAAGGGAGCAATGGGGCGTTTGTTCATGCTTTGGCTCGCTTCCACATGCCAGTTTCCCGTTGCAGCCGCCAACATTCCAGGCAAAAAACGTCCTGCTGTTCCAGCTGAACCAATATAAAGGGAGCCAGAATGAAACACCCCTCCTCTCCCATAGACAGTCATATCGCTTCCATCTACCGCAATTTTTACCCCTGTTTTTGTAAGCGCATCGATGCACCAATACGTGTCGTCGCTTTTTAACGCATTCCTTAATGTAGAAGTGCCTGACGCAGCTGCTGCCAACAGCAATGCGCGATTTGTTGCACTCTTGCTTCCAGGCACTTCTAACGAAGCGTTTATTCTCTTTTGGCTCGGCGTTAAACGGAGGCGCTCCACCCCTGCTAAAGGCGTCCAAGGGCTACGTGCTTGTGAATCAAACTGAACCATGCTCCAATCTCCTTTGTATTCGTTCTTCCTTTTATTTTAATGACAGAAGTGATATAAATGAAATCAATATTATTAATCGATGACATAGGTGATATTTATGACAAATTTAGAGCATTACCGCATTTTTTATACAACGGCTAAAGAGCAAAACTTTAGCAAAGCCGCTTCCTCCCTATTTATTACACAGCCTAGTGTCAGCCACGCCATTAAACAATTGGAAACGCAACTAGGCGTGTCGCTCTTTGTTAGGCACTCAAAAGGGGTCTTTTTAACAAATGAAGGCAAAGTGCTTTACTCGTACATCAAGCAAGCATTTGCCCACATTGAAACAGGAGAACGGCACCTCCAATCATTGAAAGCGCTTGAAAGTGGCTCGATTACCATTGCTAGCAGCGACTCGATTTGCAAACATTATCTGTTGCCACGGGTTCCCTCTTTTTTGAAACGTTGGCCGAAGCTTGACATTAAGTTCCAGCATGGCTCGACGCCAGACATTATGAAAAAACTAGAGCAAGGGCGAAATCGACATAGGGATTGTGCACTTGCCTATTAACGAGAAGGACATGGAAATAACCCCTTTTAAAACGACGACTTGCCTTTTTTGTACTAGTCCAACATACAAAACGCTTCATGACGGTACCCATTCATTAGCGGAGCTAACCCGCTACCCGCTTGTCTCTTTTTCAGCAGGGAGCAGTACTCGCTCTTTTCTTGAGCATTTATTCCAACAACAGGGGCAAACGTTTTCTCCAGAGTTGGAAGTCGGAAGCATTGAACTGCTAATTGAGTGCGCCAAGCTTGGCATGGGAATTGGCTTTGTTGCTAAAGAGCTGATCGAAAAGGAACTTGAGCGAAGCGAGTTAGTCGAAATCCCAGTCGATATAGCCATCCCCACTAGGGAAATCGCGCTCATCACAAAAAAAGCAGCGCCACTGTCAATCGCAGCGCGCCGCTTTTTTAACCATTTACTTGCCGATTAAATTACTCGACTTTTTCCGTATCACGTAAATAGAAAATACTTGCTGGATATTGCCAGAACCCTTCAATGTCATCGCCCATGCCGGCCAATAACACAGAGTGGTACAAATTGACGACTGGCGCTTCTTCGGCCAACACATTTTGCGCTTCTTCATAAAGGGCCAAACGCTTCTGTTCATCCGTCTCTTTACGCGCTTGCTCTAGCAAATCGTCTAATTGCTCATTGGCAAAGAACGTTCTGTTGCCAGGGGCGCCAAAGTTGGATGAATGGAACATCGGATACAAGCCATAATCGGCATCGACGGTTACGGTTCCCCACGTGCCGATAAACATTTCCGTCTCGCCATCACCGGTCATTTCCAGATAAGTAGCACTCTCAACCGGATTAATGGAAACGTTTATGCCAATTTCTTCAAGTTGGGCTTGCAAGTAGGTAGCCAAATCAACTAATGAGGCAGTGCTGCTGTTTACAGTTAATGTCGCATCAAAACCGTCTTCATAGCCTGCTTCTTCCAGTAGCTGCCGCGCTTCTTCTTGGTCATATTCGAACGTATCGATGTTTTGGCTGTAACCTGTAACAGTAGGCGCAAGTGGCCCAATCGCCGGTTCAGCAACACCGTCCAATAAGCCGTTAATAATGCTGTCTTTGTCAATCGCCATACTAATGGCTTGGCGTACTCGCTTATCAGTAAACGGTTCAACTTCAGTGTTAAAGCCTAGATAAGTCAAGTTCGAGCTTGGAGATTGTTTCACAGTCGTGTTTTCGGCAGACTCGATTTCCGAAATGCTGCTCGGGTTAACAGGGTAAATAAGATCCGCTACATCGCCTTGCAACTCAGCAATTCGCGTTGCTTCCTCTGGAACCGTTTTAAAAGTAATTCCGCTTGCTTTGGCAAGGTTGTCCTTGTCCCAGTAATCTTCATTCCGGGTTACAGAGACCGATTCGCCTGATGTACGGCTGTCCAATTCAAAAAAACCAGTGCCGATCGGATGTGCATCTACGTATGAAAAAGCAGGTTCGCCGTTTTCGATTGCTTCATAATCAGCATCAATCGCTTCTTTGCTAATCATTCCACCAGCTGGATGGGCTAAATGGGAAGGAAGCGGCGAAAATGGGCCGTCTGTATGGATATGAACCGTGTACTCATCGATGACTTCGACATCGGTGATTTTATCAAACAAAAACGCAACAGGGGAACCTAGATCTGGGTCGCGAACACGGTCCAAGTTGGCTTTAACAACTTCAGCATTAAATTCACTGCCGTCGTGGAATGTCACGTCTTCACGCAACTTTGCTTCCCAGACATCATCTTCTATTTGTTCAAGGCTTGTCGCCAAGCTTGGTTGAATCTCATTGTTTTCATCAAACTCAACCAACTTATTGTAAAGAGTCCCCATTACATATAATGAATTCCCATCATTTGCCCCATGGGGGTCGAGAGAAACAGGATCAGACGACAAATCAATCGTTAGCTCGGCCCCGCTTGCGCTGTTTTCCGCCTCATCGCTTGTATTTTCTGCTTGTTCAGGGTCGTTTGAGCACGCAGTAACGACAAGCATGGCAGAAGCTGCAACCGCTAACCATAAAGCGTTTTTCTTAAACATGATGTCACCTCTTTTGTTGTTTCCCCTATTATACTTAATCTCCCATAAGATTACTAGACTTTTTATAAGAGGGTTTGGTGAAAGCCATCATTTCTGGCATCGGCAACAACACCAGAGCGCTTTTAGCGCCCTGGCCGACAAGCGTTTTCTATCAGTCTGGGATTTTGTCGACTATATCGACCCTTTTGCGCCCTAGTTATGAAATTTTACGTTTAAAAATCCAACGGTTGTAATAAAACAAGCTTGCTGGAAAACCGCCTAGTTTGATTAATTGTTTTGCTTCTGCTTTCAAACGAGGATGGCTCATCACTTTTTTATCTGATAAATACAACGCGTACAGCCCTGTTTTCAACAGCAAATGGAATTTTTTATCGGGAAGCATTTGCAGCTTTTCTGTCGCCTTCTCATCAATGTATTTAAAACGCTCGAACATTTCTTTGCTGTCCCGATAATAAGCGACAAAATTCATTTCGTTTTCTTGGCGGTCTTCTTCTTGGTCAATAAAATAATCGAGCAGAATATGGACGCCTTGTACCCAAGGAAAATACGCCTCTTTTATTTGCTGGCCTTGAGCAGTCTGTACAGGGGCAGCAGCATAAGCGGCCATACAGTATAAGGCAAGGGTAGAGGCTGTTCCGCAAGCAAATTCATACCAACGCATCGTCGGGGCAAAATGTTTGTTGCGTTCATAAAAATCCTTTAATAACGGCTCACGTTTTTCTTCCTCGACATGCTTGTATACTTGAAAGTCAATGTAAAACTGGGATACTTCCTGCATATGCGTTTGCATGTCCGCAAATCCAGGAAAAGAAGCAGTCGCTTCCCGGCAAGCATCGACCAATTTCCGCAAATACCCGTTGTCTTCGAAGCGATCACGATACTGATAATAATCGCCATACGGTTTGTCAGGCGTCAAACAGTCTAAAAGTGCTTGATGGATGGAACGGAAATCATTTGGATCATGGGCATCATTTTTGTCACAAAGTGTATCAAGATAATCACAAATCGTTTGGTAGGCAACTAAAAATTGAATATGGTTGTCCTTATTTTCTCCTGCCAGCAATGCAAAAATGCTGCCGCCTTCACAATGAAACGTTTTATCATTGACCGTCCAAGCGGCTTGCTCCCGGATTTCGACATCCTCGATTTTTAATGCTTCTTGATGCCATTTCTGCAGCTCGGCATGCGCTTTTGGCACGGTTTCCTTAAAAGCTAGTTGTATAATTTTAAATGGGTTGGCAGGCACTGTGCCCATATGTATTCCTCCTTCAACAAGGCAAGAAAGTCCGCTGCTTTAACTTTACCATATCAAAGGAAGCAATTCCTCTCAGAAGCACTCACTCTCATTTATTCTCATTTAATTGTCACGATTAGAAAAGAAACGCTTTATTGAAATGAGCAGTTCGTCAAAAAAGACGAGGAAGACTAACCCTATTGATATCAAAATCCATGAAGTGCTCCCTTCAAATGCCAAACCGCCAACTAAAATCAGAATCATTCCTAAATAAAAGCCAATGTCTTCTTCGCTGTTCCACTTCCTAGTCGGAGTGGGTTCCGCTATTAGCTCGCTCTCCTTTAATAAATAATCAGTCGTAACGTCGAATAATTCACTTAGACGGACAATATTTTGAATGTCTGGCAAACCTTTGTCTGTCTCCCATTTCCACACGGCTTGCCTGGAAACGTTCAATTCTTTCGCCAATTGTTCTTGAGAAAATCCTTGTTCTTCACGGAGCTGTTTCAGTTTGCTTCCAAAAGAATGCATGTTTGCTCACCTCTCTCCCTATGATAGCAAATATAACATCATCGTGTACGCTACTTGCCGTTTACCAATGACAACGATCGGTTGAAAACCTGTTTACAGCCGTTTTACATAGCGGATTATGCATATATAAATCCGTGTTCAACAGTTGATCATAAAACATCGTTTTCGATTTTTTATCAGCTATTTTTCTACTTTCCAAACTTCCTATTGGGTTTGCTCGCTCCTTCTGACTGCGCTATACTGTAAAAGAACAAAAAGCGAGGTGAACGATGCCAGATAGCCTAAGTTGCCTTTTCTAAGACTATTTTTCAACTAAAGGAGCTGCTAGGCATAATGAACTCATTGAAAACAAACCGCCTCTACCTTCGGGAATTGGCAGACGAAGATGCCCCCGAGCTGTTCACCATTTGGTCAACGCCGGCGGTCACAAAATTTATGAATATCATTCCGTTAACGGATGTCACACAAGCAGAAGACATTATTAAGATGTTTGCACAGCTAAGCAAAGAAAAGAAAGGAAACCGATATTCGATTTTTCTCGCTGAAACAGGCGATCTGATTGGCACTTGCGGCTTTAACCAGCTTGATGCTGACAATGACAGAGGCGAAATTGGGTATGAATTAGGGGAACGTTATTGGGGCCATGGTTATATGAAGGAAGCGCTCATGAAATTGGTGGAAGTCGGCTTTGCTTCATTTGCATTAAATCGGATTGAAGCAAAAGTCGAACCAGAAAACAGCGCCTCGATTGGCTTGTTAGAGAAAATCGGTTTTCAAAATGAAGGGCTTTTGCGACAGTATGAAAAGGCAAAAGGCCGGTATATTGACCTTTATTTGTTTAGTTTATTAAAGGAAGAGTGGGCTTAACTAGTCCACTCTGAGACTGAGGCAAACAACGACATCGTTTGTCTACAGTCCGAGAGCGGGCTTAAGCCCGCTCTTTTCCTTTTAGCGTCTTCGTTGCCGAAGCGTTATTTTGTTTTCTCGCGCTTCGGTAATGATAACGGCCTCTAACGATGTTGAGTATACACAACCCGCCAAAAATGACAGCGAATGAGAGCGGATTTTCAAGCAGAAAGAATGAGCCAACGGCAACTGCCAGACAAACCGCTGCACTTAGAAAGTAAAGATGATGTCGAACCATTGTGATTCATCCCTTTGCGGACTTTTTTGTGAAACGCCCGTTTACGGACTTCGACATAGTTGCCAAGGCTCCTCTAATTCGTTGATCATTTTCCTTTTCTATCCTTTGATGCCAGTTAGCGTAACACCTTCAACAAAATATTTTGCCCAAGAAAGAAGACAAGAATCGCCGGCAACGTCATGACAGTCGCCGCAGCCATAATTAAATTCCAGTCCGATGTATACGTGCCTTGGAGCTGCAAAAGACCGAGTGCCAGTGTAAACAATGATTCGTCATTTAAGTAAATCAATGGGCCGAAAAAGTCATTCCACACATTCGTGAAAGTGAAAAAGGCAACAACTAGTAGCGCAGGCTTGACAAGGGGCAGGAGCACAAAAACAAAAATTTGCACATAATTGGCGCCATCGATTAATGCCGCTTCGTCTAATTCCCGGGGAATACTCATAAAAAATTGCCTCATTAAAAAGATGAAGAAGCCACCACCGCCAAAAAAGCTTGGAAACACAAGAGGCCAATACGTATTAATAGCGCCAAGCTCCGTCCAAAGCATAAAGGTTGGGATTAATGTGACGGCAGGTGGAAGCATCATCGTGGCAATAATGAGTGTAAACCAGATATTTTTCCCTGGAAATTGAAGGCGTGCAAAACCAAAACCGCACATGCAACTTGTCAACACTGTCCCGATTAGGACAGGAATCAGGATAAACAGTGTATTTTTCAAATACAAGCCGAATTCAACCACTTCAAAAATTTCAATAAAATTTCCCCATAGCCAATGATCCGGCAACATTTTCGGCGGAAATTGGAAAATTTCAGAAGAGGTCATGAGCGCACTTCGTACCATCCAGAAAAATGGCAGCAACGACAGAGCCGCTCCGAAAAGCAACAGGCAATAAGCGATGATTTTCCAGCCTCGGCTTCGCATTATTTGCCACCTCCGTAGAAAACCCAGCCTTTGCCCCATCTAAAAATCAACACCGTGAACAACGAGACAACAAGGAACAAAATCCACGCTAATGCGCTGGCATACCCCATATTACTGTGGACAAATGCTTCTCGATAAATTAAATACACATAAAACAAACTTGCGTTATTGGGCCCTCCCTCTGTCATAATATAGGCTTGGTTAAACGTTTGAAATGCGCCGATTAGTCCCATAATCAAATTGAAGAAAATGATTGGCGAAATAGTAGGGATTGTCACAAAGCGGAACTGGTGCCAAGCATTTCCGCCATCCAACTCGACTGCTTCCAATTGGTCTTTCGGGATTTCTTGCAAACCGGCTAGAAAAATGAGCGCAGCGCCGCCACAGCCCCATATGCTTAACAAAATCAGCGACGGGATAACCGATGCCTCGTCATAGATCCACATAGAGGCAGGGAGCCCAAAGAAGCGGAGAATGCCATTGAGCAGGCCAAATTCTGGATTAAACAACCACATCCATAAAATGTTTGCTGCCACTGCTGGCACAAGTACAGGCAAATAAAAGAGCGTCCGCCACAGCCCTTGCCCTTTTATCTTCATGTTCATAAGCAGAGCGATCAACAAGGCAGCGACGAGTGTGGCGGCAGTGCTGGCAAACGCAAAATACAACGTAACGACAAGTGCTTGCTTAAAATAAAGATCTTCTGTGAAAATGGTTATATAATTGTCGAACCCAATCCAATTGATTGTGTCCGCGATCACTTGGTAATCGGTAAAGCTCAAAACCAAGCTGGCAACAATCGGGCCAATTGTCCAAACGAGCAAGCCTAAAATCGCCGGCAGCGTAAACAGATAGCCAGCAAGATGCTCTTTTCTCGCAAACCGAGTCGTTTTTTTCCTAGCCCCCATCGACGGTTTCAGCGGTTCAATGTCCACATTTGCCCCCTCCCTACTCATATTTGTCGCCAAACTGGCGTTTCATCCTTGGCATAATGTCATCAAGTACGACTTCCTCTGCTGTTTTGTTGTTTAGCCATAGCTGGTCTAAGGCAGGTGAAATGATGTCGCCTGCTTTTTGCCGATCATCCCAAAAATAATTCGGGTTTTGGACAACGTAGTCTTTAGCCCAGTCGACCACTGCCTCTTCGTATTCAGGTGGATGAATCGGCGTGTCGATCCAACGCTCTATTTTTTCACGATCCTCGTACCAGGCTGTTTCGTTTGGCATCCACAGCCCTTCATGAATAAGCATTAGTACATTTTCTGGATCCATGATGTATGTTAAAAACGTATCGACTGCTTGCCTATGCTCGCCTTCCTTCCCTGTCTCAAAGGCGACAATCGGCGTCCCATAATTAGTCGTTGCCGGTTGTTCAAAATACGGCAGTACGCCGATGCCAAAGTCCAAGCCGTCCTTAACACTCGCCCGGCCAAGCTCCTGCATCGCCCATTGGCCGTCAACAGCCATAGCGACACGCTTTGTTAAAAGCGCCGTGTCTGTCGCTGGAACGGTTGATAAATCCGACGGCTTTGGCATCACATGATGCACATACATTAAGTCGGCAACGTGCTGCAGCACTTCTATTGATTCAGGTTGATCGATCAACAACTGTTTGCCTGTTTCATCAACAAAACCGCCGCCGTTGCTGAATAAGAAAGAGTCGATCCACCCCGTAAAATTGCTGACGCCGTATGTTTCAATCCGGTTCTCATCAAAGCCAGGCTCATTCGCCCTCCGTCCGTTCCGATCTACAGTAAGCATTTTGGCGACTTCGACAAATTCATCCCAGCTCCATGCCTCTTCTGCTTTTGTCGGCGGCAGTTCTACTCCCGCTTCTGCAAACAATTGTTTGTTGTAATAAATGTTTATCACTTCATTCGCGACGCTGCCCCCAGCAATCGGCCCATCATGAAACTGATATAGCGTATAATCGAGCTTTTCGTTTGCTTCGTCTCCTGTCAACAATGGCGTCAAATCGCGAAGCATGCCGTTTTCCACCCACGGGTACAAGCTGCCCTCTGGAAAATAGCCTACGTCGGGAAGTGTTTTCGATGCAGCCATCACATTCATTTTCTCCACATAGCTATTAATCGGGACAAGCTGTGCCCTCACTTGAATCCCTGGATGCTCGTTATTAAATGTGGCAATTAATGTTTCAACTGCTTCTCGCTCTAGCGGCCCACCCCAGTAGGTAAAACGCAGCTCTACTGGGTCATTGGTGCCGACAGAAGCAAACAGGCAGCCGGAACAACTAAAGGCGGCTAGAAGCGTGACAACATGACAGGCGTCCTTTAACAGACCTTTCATTGGCCTTTCCTCCTCCTTTCAAAAGCTATATATGGCGCAGCCAAACAGCCATCTCGCCTTCGCCGCGGTTTGCCCAGGCATAATAAGGGATGAACTGCAATGTCACTTCTTCTGTTTGCAACGCCTCTTTAGGCAATAGAGAGACTCGTTTGCATTGGCTGTGACTGTACGAACGCCTTTTCCCTTGAGCACGATCACGCCATTTAAGCGATCATTAGCAAAGGACGCGTCGATGTTTTCCTGGCAGCGGATTGCGACACTTTGCAAGTTGCTGCCGTTGTCTGCTTCTTCCGCACAAAACACGATAGGTCCCCGTTGCAGCGCAATTTTGCCAGCG
Organism: Shouchella clausii; assembly: GCF_002250115.1. Classification (GTDB taxonomy): domain Bacteria; phylum Bacillota; class Bacilli; order Bacillales; family Bacillaceae_D; genus Shouchella; species Shouchella clausii. Next base: position 4,512,446 of record NZ_CP019985.1, read on the forward strand.
TTGGCTCTTACCTGTGGATGGGCATGGATCACTTTCGTTTCCAGCGGAAACTCGATCGAAAGATGGTCGCCTTTTTGCCAAGTCCGCTCCACGTAAGCGTAGCCGTTGCGGACTTCCACATCGACAAAGTGGCCGTTGACAGTGAGTTGATAATCGCTTGCCCAGTTTGGAATACGGAAGGCAAGCGTAAATGGCCTGCTCGTGTCTGGGTTCACTTCCAGTCCCACCTCTCCCTGCCATGGAAAGGAAGACTTCATTTTCAGTGTCACTTCACCTGAACCGATTGTGAGCGTCGATTCGTTTCTGATGTAAAGGTGGATAAATCCAGTTTGATTTTTCGTTGTATAAATGTATTGGCCAATAGAAGCCAGCAGCCTCGCTATATTTGGCGGGCAGCATGCACAGCCGAACCACGGTTGGCGCTCTGTTTTGACATGCTTTAAATCGTGGCGGTGCTTGGCAGCTTGTGGCCACACTTCAAGGGGATTCACGTAGAAAAACTTCGTCCCATCAAGCTGGATGCCGCTGATGGTGCCATTATAGAGCGCCCGTTCCATGACATCGCCATAGCGGCTGTCTGCTTCAAGTTCCAGCATTTTTTTGGCCCAAAAAACTAGCCCGATCGAAGCGCATGTTTCTGTATAAGCCAAATCATTTGGCAAGTCATAAGCAAATGTAAATGCTTCGCCAAACTCTGCCGAGCCGATGCCGCCTGTAATATACATTTGCTGGTTGGTCACATTGTCCCAAAGCGTTCGGCACACTTTCGCCAACTGCTCATCATCTGTTTCATTCGCTAAATCCGCCATAGCGGTGTACATATAAACGGCGCGAACGGCGTGGCCCGTTGCTTCTTGTTGCTGCCGTACAGGTAGGTGTGATTGTGAATACTTGTATCGACCGCGGTACCAAAACGTTCCGTCCTCGCCTCGTTTTTTTGCTTCCTCGTCAAAAAAGTGGGGCTCCTTTCCCCGTTCTTCTATAAAAAATTGCGCCAACCGCAATAGCGTGGTTCTCCTTTAACGCGATACAATTTTAATAACGCAAGCTCGATTTCTTGATGGCCGTCATAGCCTCTAAATTTCCCAGGTTCAGGACCAAACACTTGGTCAATTAAATCGGCAAACTTGCACACCACATCCAAAAGCGCCTGTTTTCCTGTCGTTTCATAATAAGCAACTGCCGCCTCGATCAAATGCCCAGCTACATAAAGTTCGTGATTGTCGCGCAAATTGGTCCACCTTTTTGTCGGCGCTTTGATCGTATAATGCGTATTTAAGTAGCCATCCGGTTGTTGGGCACGGCTAATGAGCGCAATGAGTTCATCACAGCGTTGCTCCAGCTTAGGATCAGGCCTTTCGGCAAGTGCATAAGCGGCCGCTTCAATCCATTTAGCCACATCACTGTCTTGGAAAACAAAGCCATGAAATTCGCCCTCCGCTTCGCCAGCAGCGATTTTTAAGTTTTCAATCGCATGGCTCGGCGCCGCCCTTCTATATCATCATGCAATGCTGCCCATTGGTAAGGAATCACCTTTTCCTTTACTACGTCAATATAACGCCCCCAAAAATCATCGGGTTACGCGTATATGGCGATTGCGTTGTTCAAGCATTGTCATCCTCCTTTTGTTGTAAGCCCTTTCAAAAATGATCATACCAAGCCTTGTTTTTGCTGTCGGTAGAGGGAAATAAGAAAAGGTGGACTTTTCCGCCCTTCTTTCGTACGATGGAAAAAATACGGGGAGGCGGACTTATCCATGGAAAGCGACTATTAATGATTCATGCGCTAGAACCCGTTCGTTACGCATCGGCCGGCGAAGTCGAAACAATGAAGCCCTTTTTGCCATCCTACCCGCACGCTGGACGCTATGTATTGTTGATCGGCATTCGCGGCTCTTTGTTCATTGAGCAAGAAGGCCATTTATACGAAGTCGGTCCTGGCCATACGTTGCTTTTAAAAAAAGGCATTAAACATAGGGGGATCAAACCGTCTAAGCCTGGCTTGTCCTACTATTGGTTTCACTTTAATTTAGACAATCATCGTGCAACGTATCTAGACAAAAAACAAATGGACGAACAGATTATGCGCTTTCGCAAGAACGTACAGCCATATCCTTGCTTCATTCATTTTTATACCGACGTTTTCAAGCCACAGCAATCGAAAGGCTGAATATTTTGTTTAATCAACTAACAGACCTTGCCCAAGGAGGTTGCCGCACCCATTTAGGCGCCAGTTATATTATGACGTCATTGCTAATTGAATTATCAGAACAACTGATTGCCTCTTATGCTTCGCCTCTTACGAAACGAGCCTCCAACGCGATTTATCCCACATTATGGAATGGATTCGGGTATACGCGAACCAACCTCTTACCGTTAAGCGTGTCTCCGACCAGTTTAATTACAACCAGACTATTTAACGAGGCAGTTTAAACAGCATATTGGCATGTCTTTGCAAAAATACATTATACTTGTCAAAATGACAAAAGCAAAAGACATCTTATCGGGACGAGACGCCACGATTAAAGAAGTCGCTGCTGACGTTGGCATCCAAGACGAAAATATTTTATGCGCCTCTCAAAAAAACAGAAGGCATGACGCCGGATGCATTCCGCAAAGCGTTTTACGGAATCCATTTAACAAATTTAAAGGAGTAGGCATGAACGCGCCTTTTCCTTTTCTTCACGCCCAGTAACTCTTCTCACGGGCATGGCCGACTTCAAAAAACACTTCGCGCTTCCCAAATTTCCACTCGCCAAATGACGGCATTACGGAACCTACATTTCCCCATTTCTTGATTAATTATTGATAATTATCCGCTATCCTTATTCAGTTAACGATGACATGGAAAAGGAGAGGTCTTGTGAGCACAATGATGTTAGAGACGAAACAACTGAGGCAAACGCTTTGGCAAACAGGCTGCTGTAGCAGACGTGTCCATTACGCGTACCAAAAACAGCATCTATGGGTTGCTTGGCCCTAATGGTGCAGGAAAATCAACAACGCTAAAAATGTTAACGGGCATTTTACGCCCCAGTTCTGGGAGATTTTATTTGACGGCCGCAGTTGGAACCGGTCTATGTTAAAAGACATTGGTTCTCTGATTGAAGCCCCGCCCCTTTATGGCAATTTAACAGCATTTGAAAATGTGAAAGTACATGCCTTATTGCGCGGGCTTCCTACACAACGAATCGAGGAAGTCCTCCATACCGTCGATTTAACTTATACTGGCAAGAAAAAAGCTGGCCAATTTTCGATGGGAATGAAACAAAGGCTCGCATTGCCATTGCTCTTTGAATCAGCCGAAATTGCTCATCCTTGACGAGCCGACGAACGGATTGGACCCACTTGGCATCCAAGAATTAAGGGAGCTGATTACGTCTTTTCCGCAAAAGGGCATGACCGTCATTTTATCAAGCCACATTTGTCGGAAGTCCAATTAATGGCAGACCACATTGGCATCATAAGCGAAGGGCGCCTCGGCTACCAAGACAGCATCAAAGGCGAAGATGACTTAGAAAGGCTGTTTATGGAAGTTGTAAAAACAAACAGGAGGAAATAACAATGTTCATCTCATACATGAAAGCTGAAAACTTAAGCTAAAAAGAACATTTGCGCGAAAAATGATTGGCATCGTCCCACTCTTAACAGTTGCTTTTTCTTTTATTATGAACATGGAATACTTTGTGTATCTCACCTTCAATTGGTGGTCGATCATGTTTATGCCGATGATGATTGCTTTGTTTTGTGCTTTGGTTCACGTCCGGGAAAAGCAGGCATCCAACTACAACGGCATTTATTCAGCCCCTGTCGATTTGCGGCTCGTTTGGCTAGCGAAAGCAAGCGTTATTGCCCTTTATTCCTTGCTTCACAACTGATTTTTCTTGTGGTCATGTTTCTGATCGAAGCGGTTGTGTCCATTTTTCCAGTTGGTCCTTTCCTGTTATCGCTGCTTGTTTCTTACTGTGGGCGACAACATTATGGCAAATTCCGTTTTGTCTCATGCTTGCCAAAAAATTCGGCTTTGCGTTTTCCTTGATCATTAACCTTTTTGGCTGCCTAGTATTAGGCATTATCGCCGCCTCGAAAGCTTACTGGTGGGCATGCCCGTGGAGCTGGCCGATCCGAGCAATGAGCCCAACGATTGGCATCCACCAAATGGCTTGCCCTTGAAGAGGGCGACCCATTGCTTAGCATGACAGTCATCCCGATCGCTATCATACTTTCTTTATTGTTGTTCGCAGCATTGCTTATGATCTCTCAAAAGTCTTTCGCTTTTGCTGTTGTGCAGAAGTCGAAACAGGAGGTGGCATAAAGGCGTGCAACTGCTACGATGTTTATATGCCGACGTTCTTAAAACGAAACGCACTGCTTTTATGTGGCTCCATTTACTTGCTCCACTGCTGTATTCAGCGGTATGCCTGCTTTATTTCCACGCCCGGGAACTCGAGGGCGCTCATATCTATGAGTTGTTTATGACGCCATTAGCGATTGCCTTGCCTTTTGTCGTTGCCCTTGTGTGCGGTCTGACTGTTTCTCAAGAAGAACGAGCGGGGCACTTCCAAAATATTGTCGGCGCTCCATTACCGAAACTCATTCCGTATTTTAGCAAAATGACATTTCTTATTTTGCTAAACGGCGTTTCCATCTTTTTGGCGATCGGTTTATTGTCGCTAGGTTTCCTCTTATCAAATGCCGAACTACCACTTCTGCCTTTTTTAATTGGCGGAGCATGGCTAGTTGCCACAAGCGTTGTTCTTTATTTTTTCTATTTTTTTGTTAGTTGTTTGTTTGGAATCGGTGCGTCTGCTTTGTTTGGCGTCGCTGGCTTGCTAATGACAGCGCTTATGGGCACAGGGCTAGGCGATGCTTGGTGGCAATACAACCCTTGGGCTTGGGGATACGGTTATCCGGGTATGCGGGGATCGTCGAGTTTGAACAAATGGAACCCGCTTTCTTATCATTTCTTCAACAAGAAATGCGTATTGGGTTCATGATCGTCGCATCTGTTATAC